>DATFXD010000266.1:0-31868 GCA_035258605.1 Hyphomicrobiaceae bacterium
TCTACACCGGCTCCAAGCAGCCATGGCTGGTGTTGCCACCCGGTGCCAAGGCGGTGGCCGAGTTCTACGATCTGGAGACGACGTGGCGAGCCGAAAGCCTCGAGCGGCGTCGCGCCCTGCGTGGCCTTGCTGGCAACTGAGTGCGGCGCGCCTCGAAGGGGAGCACAACCCTATCGCGACGACCGCCTTAAGCCTTCATCTTCGCCTCGACGCCGAGCATGCCCGATGGCTTCAGCATCAAGACCAGGATCAGCAAAATGAAGGCGTAGACATCCTTGTAGGTGCCCGAAACCAGACCGGCCCCGAGGCTTTCGACGACGCCGACCAGGAGGCCACCGACAATTGCACCCGGCAAGCTTCCGAAGCCACCGACGACCGCGGCCGCGAACGCCTTGATCAGCACGGCAACGCCCATCTGCACCTGCACGTAGTTGATGGGGCCAATCAAAACGCCCGCCGCCGCACCCAGCGCACAGCCGATGCCGAAGATCACCGAAATCATCAGCGGCACGTTGACACCGCTCAAGTAGGCAATGTCCTTGTTATAGGCAACGGCGCGCATCGCCAGGCCAAGCATGGTCTTCTTCAGGATGAGATTGAGGCCGAGCATCAACACCACGGCGGCGGCCACGATCCATGCATAGGACATTGGCAAGGTCAGATTGCCGATCTCCAGCGGCCGGCCAAATGGCACCGGAAACGGCAATGGCTTGGCACCCCAGACCAGGAAGGCGATATTCTGCAGCACGATCGACATGCCAAAGCCGGCGATGATCATGCCCATGCCGGCAACCGTATAACCGCCGCCGGCGCGCGTCAGCCGGCGATAGAACAGGCGCTCGATCAGCACCCCGAGCAAGCCGGTCAACACGATCGCCAGCACCAAGGTCGGCACGTATGGCAGCGCCAGATGCTGAAACAACATGAGCCCGATGAACGCTCCCAGCATGTAAATCTCGCCATGCGCGAAGTGCACGATGTCGAGGCCCGAATAGATCAGCGAAATGCCGAGCGCCACCAGGGCGTAGACCATGCCCACCGACAGGCCGATGATGAGAAGATCAATGACGTAGTCCACGCCTCACGCCTTTGCCCGGTAATCTGCCGCCGCTTGCGGCGGCTAGAGTTGCGCCTCACGGTTGGCGACGGTGCCGCCGAGATAAGACAGTCGCACGTTGTCGTCGTGCATCAGCTCGGCCGCCGTACCCTCGATGTGGATGATGCCGTCCTTGATGACGTAGCCATAGTGCGCCAGCAGCAGGGCCATGCGCACGTTCTGCTCCACCATCAGCACCGTCATACCGTCGCGGCAGATGCGATTGATGGTGCGAAAGATATCGAGCACGACCTGCGGCGCCAACGCGGCGCTCGGCTCATCTAGCATGATCATTGTCGGGTTCGACATCAGACCGCGGCCGATGCATAGCATCTGCAGCTGGCCGCCGGACAAGGTGGCGGACAGCTGGCTGCGCTTTTGCTTCAGCACGGGAAAGTAGCCGTAAACACGCTCCATGTTGGCGGCCCTGTTGCTCCGATCGCCGACGACGTAGGCGCCCAGTCTCAGGTTTTCCTCAACAGTCATAGCGGGAAAGGCTTCCTTGCCCTGCGTCACCTGCACCAGGCCGCGGCGCACGATGCGATCTGGTCGCAAGCCATCGACCCGCTCGCCGGCAAATGCAATGGAGCCGCTGCGCGGCCTGATCAATCCCGAGATCGCCTTGAGCAGCGTGGATTTGCCGGTGCCGTTGCCTCCGAGCAGGGCCACGATTTGACCGCGGCCGACCTTGAGGCTTGCGCCGTTGAGGATCTGGATGCTGCCGTAGCCAGCCACGAGGTTGTCAATTTCGAGCACGCGTCCGATCCTGGTGCTGGTTGAATTTGGTCGCTAGGCGGAGCTTTGCAGGAACGCCCGCACCTGGTCGTCCTGCATCTCTTTACCCAGATAGGCTTCGATCACGCGATGATCGCTCTTGATCATCGCCGGCGGCCCCTCGGCGATTTTTTCCCCATGCTCGAGCACGCTCACCGTTTCGCAGCTGTCCATGACCACCTTCAGGATATGCTCGATGATGATGATGGTGAGACCAAAGCGGCGCTTGAGTGCGCCGATCGTCTCCAGCAAAATCTCGACATTGACGGGGGAGAGGCCGGCCGCCGGCTCGTCCAGCAGCAAGAGCTTGGGCCGCATCGCCATGGCGCGACCGAGTGCCAGCAAACGCCGCTGGCCGCCGGACAGCTCGCCGGCCGGCATGTCGGCATAGTCGGCGAGCCCGATGAAGGCCAGCAATTCCAGCATCTCATCGCGCACCCGCTGTTCTTCAACCCACATCCGGCCTGAGCCAAGCACCGCTGCCACCGACCCGTAGCCGATCAGGCTGTGGTGTCCGATCAGCATGTTCTCCAGTACGCTCATGCCGGTAAAAATGCGCAGCAGCTGGAAGGTACGCGCTAAGCCGCGCTGGGCGATGGCGTGCGCCTGCCAGTCAGTGATGTCCTCGCCGTCAAAGCGGATGCTGCCGCCGGGCTCGGGCTGGTAGATGCCGCAGATCAGGTTGAAGAGCGTGGATTTGCCCGAACCATTCGGGCCGATCAGGCCGCGTACCTCGCCGGCGCGGACGGCGAGGTCAACCTTGGATACGGCGGTCAGGCCGCCGAAGCGCTTGCTGAGGTTGTTGAGCTCGAGCAGCAGCATCTAGCTTTTCTCGCGGTCGGCGGCTTGGGCGAGCTCAAGGGAGCGCGCGCGGATTGCCCTGAACCGCCGCCGCACCAGGACGTCGTCGATCAGGCCGCCGAGGCCGCGGGGGAGGAACATGACCGTCAAGACGATCACCGAGCCGAACATCACCATGCGGTACTGGTAGTAGTCACGGGTAAGGTCGTCGATCAGGGTGACGATGATGGCCCCGATCACGCCGCCCCAGATGTGGCCGATACCGCCAAGCACCACCATCAGCAGCAGGGTGACCATTTCGGTGATGGTATAGCTGTTTGGGTGCAGGAAGCCCGGCGCCATGTGCGCCTGCAGGCTCCCGGCACAGCCGGCGTAGAGCGCGCTCAGCACGAAGGCGATCAGCTTATATTTTCGTACATTGACGCCGCTGGCGGCAGCCGCCAGCGGATCTTCGCGCACCGCCTTGAACGCGCGGCCAACGTCGGAACTGAGAATAGAAAACGAGACATAGAGCCCGAGCATCGCCAGCGGCATGGCGATGTAATAGTAGGAGCGATGACTGGCGAACACAAAGCCACCGATGGTGGGTGGCGGGATGCCCTCATAACCAATGGCGGCACCGAGCCAGTCGGTCCCGGAAATAACGATGCGGACGGATTCGGCGAGCCCGAGTGTTGCCAGCGCCAGGTAGGCTCCCTCCAACCGGAACGAGGGGACCCCGACCATGGCTCCCGCCAGACCGGCGAGGAGCATGGCTGCCGGTAGCGCCGCCCAAAACGACAAGCCGAGCTTGGTAGAGAATACCGCCGAGGCATAGGCGCCGATGGCCGCCAGCGCCATATGCCCGACCGTCACCTGGCCGGCGAAGCCTTTGACGATGTTGAGGCCAACCGCCAGGATGATGTTGATCAAGATGACGTTGACCACGAACTGGCTATAGGCATTGCTGAGCGCCAACGGCAGCGGCAGCAGCAGGGCGCCGGCGCCGATCCAGGCAAGTCCGCGGTGCGGCTTGCGACCGTCGACGCCGGCGTCACGGCGAGGCACGGCGGTGTTGGTAAGTTCGCTCGTCTCGGTGCGCTTCATTGTGGCTGGCGTGAGTTCGACGCCGAAATGACCCTGCCCGGGGCGGCCGGCCTGGTGCCGGCCACCGGCGACGATCGCGGCCCCTGCTAGAGGCCGAAGTCGGCGTCGAAGCCGACCCGCGCCAGCACATTCATGTCGTAGTCCTTGCCGCCCTTGGTGTATTCCACAAGGATGCCGGTGCGGTTGCCGTCACGGCACTGCGGCGTCGGATCGGCACAGAAGCTGATCGGACCAGAGGCCAGTCCGCTATAGTTCTTGATGTTGGCGAGCGCATCACGAATGGCCGCGCGATCGGCCTTGAGCGAGGCCTCGGTCAACTCAAGTTTGGCGGTCTGCAGCGCCAGTTTTACCAGCTGCGCCGTCTCATAGGCCTGGCTGAAATCATGGTCCGGGCAGCGAACCTTGTAGGTCTGCTGCACCATCTTCACAAATTGCTGCGCCACCGGCCGCTCGTCCTTGCAGGAAAAGGCCGCGGCAAAGATGAGCCCCACCACCGCGTCGCCGGCGAGCTCGGGAACCGGCGCATTGGAGGCGGCGGATGCCGCTACCCGCCGCACCCGGCTTGCAATGCCAACCTCGAGCGCCTGCTGGGTGATGCGGGCAATGGCATCGAGCTGACCGCCGATCGCCAACACTTCCGGGTTCAGCGATTTGATCTTGAGGAGATGCGACCTGAAATCAAGATCGGTCTCCTGCATCTGCGCTTCGTAGAGGGGTTCGATCTGGTAGGTCTTGCGCATGAACGCCATGTAGTCCTTGGCAAAACCGATGGCGGCGCCGTCCGTGGTGTAGAGATAGGCGACCTTCTTGCCGGCGTGCTCGGACAGGTATTTGGCGTGGATCGCCGCATAAAAGCGCTCCGATACCGAGGTGCGAAACACCCAGGCGCTGCCCTTCTTGGTGATGTTGGCGTTGGTCGAGTGCGGCACGATCTGCGGCACCTCTTCCTTGGCGGTGACGTCGACCATCGGCAGCGACACCGAGCTGCAGGTCGAGCCGAGCACGAGATGCACCTTGTGCTGGTGAATAAAGCGGTTGACGTTGGCAATGCCCTTGTCGGGCTTGCATTCGTCGTCGAGCAGGATGACCTCGACCTTCTTGCCGTTGATGCCACCCGCGGCATTGACCTGTTCGAGCTGCTCCTTGGCGAGCTGGCCGTATTTGAGGCCGTTCTCCACCACCATGCGCAGCGTAATGCCGATCCGGATCACGCCATCTTGCGCACGCGCCGGGCTGGCCGCGACCCCGGCGGCGACCGCCACCACCAGGACCCGAGCCAAGCTTGCTCGATTGCCGTATTGCCGCATGAGCGCATCCTCCGTCGCTTTTGTTCTCGATTAATGGTTTGGCTTAGCAGAAGCTGCGGCCAGCATCGCAACCGGCCTGCCGAGCCGCTGGCGCGCACCGCGGCATTGTTGCTTCTCGGCCACGGCCGGCGCCAAGCTTGCCCTGTGGCGGCCGCCGGTGCCGCTCACGACCAACCCTTGAGGCTGCCGCCGGCGAGCCAGTGTGCTCCCAGGGCATAGAGCGCCTCGACCTTTTCGCCCTTGAGCCCCGGCATGTCGGTCTTGACCTTGTATCCAATCCCGGTCTGCAGGTAGGCCAAGTGGCGGTAACCGACGGGAAAGCTTTCAAGTCGCGTCTTGTCGAGCACCAGACGTGCCGCCGGATCCACCGGTGCAATGCTGTCCTTCTCGTAGATCGGCTGGCGCAGCACGATGCCCCAACGGCCGTCGCGCTTTTCCAGGAAGTCATAGAACCGGCCGGTGCACACGACGTCGGCCCATTCGCCTTCGACCTGGCTGCGCTGCGAAATCGTCATCTTGGTCTGCGCGATGGCGCGCTCCCGGTTAACATCGATGGCGATGCCGCCGAGGAAGTGCAGGATGCTGACGCCCTTATCCCAGCCGGCTTGCGAGACGCGAATGAAGTCCTCAAACGAGCCCTGGAACCAGGTCGCCATCATGACCCCATCGGCGTGCCACACGCTGCGAAAGCGCTGCCAATCGCCGGCGTCCCGCCAAACCACCCAATTCTCCAGCAAATCCCGGATTTCGCGCCTGTCTTCGCTCGCCGCACTGCTGGATGCCTCACGCATAGCGATACCTTTGCTTGGGTTGGGGGCCCCGCCGCCGGCGCGCAAGCCTTGCCCGAATAACACCTGCGGTGAGCCCAGAGCCACCCAACCGGGTGACCCGGGTTGCCAGCAGCAGATGCCGAAACGGCAAGCCCCCGCGCGCCACCCCCGAGGTTATAGGAGCGCGCGCAGCGGCGCCACGCGCGGGTGATCGCCTCGGGCGAGCGCACGGGAAAAACGGGCGGCCGGCTGTCTCGCGGCCGCGCCCCAGCCGTCGCCGGCCCCCTAGAAAAGTGGCCGCGAGAACCCCTGTCACGCATCGGCCGAAGCAACCACCCTTCAAGTCCGGCTGCAGGGGATCGCCAGGCGGCCCGGTCGGGGTTGGCCCGGATGCCTCACCGGCGCCGCTGATGGGAACATCCTACCCTCGGCCCTTGGCGCCCACCGGCGCGAGCCTTATTTATTGGGCCTCGCAACTGAACCCACGGGCGCATGCGGAGCCGTCTTTGAGCGCCGACCCCTACCAGATTCTCGGCGTCGCCAAGAATGCCTCCCAGGAGGACATCCGCAAGGCGTACCGGGCCTTGGCCAAGAAGCTGCATCCCGACCTCAATCCCGGCGACAAGAGCTGCGAAGAGAAGTTCAAAGCGGCGTCGGCGGCCTATGATCTCATCGGCGATCCCGACAAGCGGTCGCGCTACGACAAGGGTGAGATCGATGCGTCGGGGATGGAACGGCCCCCGCGCGGCTTTTATCGTGAGCATGCCGGCGGCGCCCAGGATCACTACGCCAGCGCCGATGGCTTCGCCGACATGGCCGGAGCCGACGAGCTGTTGGCTGAAATCTTGCGCCGCGGGGGTGGCGGCAAGGTGCGCCTGCCCGGGCAGGATCTCCACTATCGCCTCGAGCTTGACTTCCTCGATGCCGTCAATGGCGGCAGGCGACAGATCACGCTTCCCGATGGTGCCAGCCTCGATGTCACCATTCCGGCCGGCACCCGCGAGGCACAGGTGCTGCGGCTCAAGGGCAAGGGCACGCCTGGGCTCAATGGTGGACCTCCCGGTGATGCGCTGATCGAAATTGGCGTTCGCCCGCATGCGCTTTTCAGCCGTGATGAAGACGACATCCGTCTGGAGCTGCCGATCGCACTGGGCACCGCCGTGCTCGGTGGCAAGGTCGAAGTGCCGACCTTGGATGGCGCCGTCACCATGACGGTCCCGAAATGGTCCAATAACGGCAGCGTGCTCCGGCTCAAGGGCAAGGGCGTGCCGCGGCGCGACGGCAGCCGCGGCGATGCCTACGTCAAACTGAAGCTGATGCTGCCCGCCACGCCCGATCCCGAGCTCGAGCAATTCGTGCGCCAGTGGCAGTCCGAGCACGACGATCAGTCACGCGCCAATCCGGGAGCTGAGCATGGATGATCGCGAATTCCTGGCGCGCGCTCGGCTCGACACTGAGGTGCTCGAGACCTGGATTGCCGCCGGCTGGTTGCTGGTCGGTCCCGAGAGCGGCGAGCGGCAGTTCACCGAGCTCGATCTGGCGCGGGCCGAGTTGATCCACGACCTCAAGGGCGATATCGGCGTCAACGATGAAGGCATCGGCGTCATTCTTGACCTGCTCGACAAGCTGCACGGCGTGCGTCGCACGCTCGACCTGATTTTGTCGGCCATCCGCGCCGAGCCCGATGACGTGCGCGGGCGCCTCGTGGTCAGTGCCGAGGCCGTCATGCGGCATCGCCAGATCGGGCCGGCGGGTCCGCGCTCGGCCGACGCCGACAAAGCTTGGGACGACAATCGCTGACTGCGCGGGCGACGGGGATCTGTGGACCCGAGCGGCGGCCCCGCGAGGTGCGCGGCGCCGTACCAAGGTCTGCCGCGGCCACGACTACTTGGGTGTCAGATCTGGCGGCAGCGGCGGCACGTCGATCGGTGGGATCCCCGGCGCAGCGAGATTTGGCAGCATTCGTTGCAGCCGATCCTCGATCTCTTCCTGCCGCAGCGGCGCTGACGGGCCCCGAGACTGTGCATCGGCCGGTTCCAGCACATGCACGAGCCGCGGATAGCATAAGGTCAGCATTAGCACCAAGGCTTGTGCCAGCAAGAAGGGCAGCAGGGCTTTGGCGAAGGTCAGCGGCGGAACGTGCGCGCCCAGCACCCCGCGCGTCATGATCAAGGCGTAGCCGACCGGGGGCAACAGGAAGCTTGCTTGCAAGGTCAAAAGCACGAGGCTTGAGACCCAGGCCGCGTCGGGTACGCGAATGAGCAACGATGGGATCAAGATCGGCACGGCAACAAAGATGATCTCGAAGGCGTCGAGCACGAAGGCGGCGATGAAGATGGCGCCGAGGACGGCGCCGGTGGCCGCGAGATCTCCCCCCGGTAAGGCCGCGACCCAGTGCTCGATCAGCTTGTCGGTGCCGAGCAGCCGCAACACCAAGGTGAAGGTGGTGGCCGCCAGCAGCGGGGCAAACAAGGCCCCGGTCGTTGCCATGCTTTCCGTCAACATGTCACCGAGCATGCTGGCCTTGACCTGGCGCGTCAGCAGGCCCACGGCCATCAGCAGGACCGCGCCGGCGGCGGCACCCTCGACCGCAAAGATGTAGCCGGTGGCGACCCCACCCAACAGCAGCACCAGGAATGCCACCGTTGCCAGGGTCAACAGCACGTCGGTCCATTTTGGGCGCGCGTAATTTGCCATTTCGAGCGCACCGCCGCCGCGGCGATTGGCCGAATACCATCCGACCGCCAGGCTCAACAGCAAGAACAGCGCGGCCGGGATCATGGCCGCACGCAGCACGTCTTGAGTGTTGATCACGCGATCCATGCGTCCCGTGGCATTGACCGCGAACGTGTGCGCGCTCAGCATGGCGTCGCCGAGCAGGATCAGGACCAGCGACGGTGGGATGACCACGCCCAGCGTACTGGCAACCGCAATGCTGGCGTGGCGCATGGGCGTGGGCAAACCCGCCGCCCTGAGGCTCGGTTCCACGGCGCGGGCGAGCGCCAAAACGCTGGCACCGACCGATCCGCTCATTGGCGCCAACAGCGCCCCGAGGCCCAAGCCTGCGACCACGGGCGTACCGGGTCGGCGCGGCAGCAGCCCGAGCAGGGTCCGCACCACCGCCGGTGCCACGGTCAATCGGTTGAGGAGCGCCCCCATCAACACGTAGAGCGGCAACGCCTGCAGCAAATCACTCTCGAACAGATTAAAGAGGCGCGTCGAAACGGTGCCGAGCAGGGCCATGGGGATGGTCCCGCTCACGACGCCGATGCCGGCGCCGAGCACCGCCGCAAAAATTAACACCGCATAGGCCGGCAATCCCGTCAGCAGCAACGTCATGCCGACCAAGGCCAGCAGCACCAGGCCAAGCGCCGGCATTACTGTCGATCCCCGCCGCGAGCGCCGCAAAAGTCCAGAATGATGCCGGCAAGCATGCCGACCGCCAGCACCCAAACGGCAAGCTTGATGACGAAGTAACCGGGGTTGCCGGTCTCGGGAAAGCGCTCAAGTTGCGCCAAGGAACGCACAATGAGTGGCGTGCTGGCGATGACAATAGCGAGCGCCCATGGCGCCAACGCCACCAGGTTGCAAATGCGGGTCAACAGCCGACGGGTCGACGGGCGATAGCGGCGCGCGAAGGCATCGGTGGCAAGGTGCGTCCCGGCACGCGTTGCGCTTGTCACGCTGGCGGCGACATAAAGCGCGAACATCCATTGCCCGAGGTCGTTGGCCTCGCGCGAATAGGCGTGCACATATTCCCTGAGGGGCCACTGCAGGAAGAGCAACAGGCCGATCGGCAAAGCCAGCCATTTGAAGACGCCCAGCACACGGCTAAGCGCCCGATCCAGTCGGCATCCCAGCATTGGCAAGCGCCCGCCCCCTATAGCGGCAGCCTGGGACTATACAACTGGGCGCGCCGCCGCGCCAAGCCGCCAGGGCTGACGCGGGCTGACGCGTGCTGGGCTGGCACCTTGGTGCGGCGCGTGCCAATGTCACGCCCACCCAAGCCACCTGATCCGGTTGGGCGAACCATGCAGACCGACAAAAACGGCACCTACAACAAGTTCGATGTCTTGGTCGCCATGATCCTCGCCGTGCTGGCGACGGCATGGATCATCGCCTACATCGTGGCCTTTATCCAAAGCGGTCCAGCCTAGACCGCCAAAGGCTCGCGCCGTCGACCTTGGCAGGGGATAGCGGGTGCGCGGGCACACGCCACCGGTGTTGGATGCGGCACCCTAGAGCCGCCCAACCGCGACCGCCGCCAACCCCGAATGCGACTACCCCGTGCTCAGTCTCCGCGGGGGTTCATCACGCTGTCGGGCGGCAACCTGTCTGTCGCTGGTGCGCAGCCCTGCGCACCGAGACAAATGAGGATCGCAAGGATCATCAGAGCATAGTGCATGTGCGGGCAATAAACGGTTTTGACCCGCGCCGGCAAGCCCGTTCCTCCTGTCACCTGTGGGCTTGCCCACATCTGTGGCTCTGAAACACGCAACTGTTGCCCGCTCACAACTCGGTGCGGGGGTTGGTGGGGTGAGTGCGCAACCTGAGCCTTGTCAGTTTTCCCGAGGCGCGCGTGCGCCATTGAGGCGTGGCGATGGCGGCGCGCATCCTTTCACCGTCCCCAAGCCAACGCCGCTACATCAGCGCGGTCAGCACCACCTTGTGCAGGGTCGCGGTGAGCGCGGCGCCGCACAGCATCATGGCGCCGAAGATGGCAGCAAACGCGGCCGCCGTGGCCGCATGGTTCAAGGCTTTCATGATCTACTTCTTCGATTGCGACGCGGTACGGCTTGCAGCATGCAAATAACCGCGCGCCCTGAGCTGGCGTTCCGGTAGGCCGCGACGCGGCTGTGGATAACGCCCGTCGCGGCGATCTCGCGCCCGCGCGGCCGCCGAGTGCGCGCTTTGATGGGACCTGCACTCAGTCCCGCAAGCCGCTGACAAGGCGCAACGTTTATGGCTCGACGTGTCTCATCATTTAGATGCGCGCTGCGCAGCATCGAATTGCCGGCGAAGTTTGTCGTTTGACGACGGCTTGGCGCTTGGTTGCCGTGGCGCTGTTCGCTGGCGGATCACAACATGCAACGGCTTGTGCCGTTACCGCGCCGTCAAACGCGATCAGTTGCGTGCGTGCCCACCTCGCGCAGGGGCGCGCGGCGGGAACCAGGCGGTTCGGGTGCGCGTTTGTTGAGAGCGATGAGAGCGGCAGTGCCGCGGCGAGCGGACCGCTCGCAGCTTGAACATCGAAGATAGGGATCACACGGCGATGGCTGCCACCGAACCGCTTGCGATCGAGCGCGAGCGATATGTGACCTCACGGACGATCAGCATTCTGGCGGCGCTCGCCGTCGATGCCGGGCTCGTTTGGCTGTTGTTCTTCAGGGCCACCTACAACCCGCCGGTCGGCGAGGCGGAAATGTTTTGGGTGCGCGTTACCGCGGCGTTCGGCGCCTATGCGGTCCTGCAACAATGGACGCTCGCCAATCAGACCGGTAGGGGCGACGATTTTTCGGCCGCACTCGACAAGTTCGTCGCCGCAAGCCCGATCGTGGTGGCGGCGGTGATCGAGGCCTACTGGCTCGGCGCCGAGGGCTCCGGCGCCCTGTCTTGGCGGCATCACGCCGTTGCGTTGCTGTGGTCGGCATTTGCCTTGACCGATTTCTTTGCCACCGACATCACCAATCAGCGGCTGCGAGCCCGCCAGTTCAATGTTGGCGACCATGCCGGCTAGCGCCGGGCGCGAGCCGGTATGGTGATCGTAGGCGTGGTGCGATCGGGTGGCGGCGAGACAAGGGGCGGCGTGCTCCAACTCGCCCGCCGGCGCCCTGAGACAGGACCGAGCGACGCGACCAAGGCCGTGTGTGGGAGCGAGGCTTTGGGTTTGCCGGCCGCAAGGGTGAGCTCGCGGGCGGCGGCGTGATGTCTTCCGTTCACGACACGCCCCGGCGGGCATCGATCGCGGCGCCACCATGGGCTTCGCCAGCTCCAGCGATAGCTCGGGCGCCGGTGCACGCGGGCTCTCTATGGCATCGGCCGGGTGCAGCTTGCCACCAGGATCGGCCAAGGGCGGGGCCAGGACTTCCCCCGATATCGATCACGCCATCGCGCTGTATGCTGACTTGGCAACGGTTCGGGCAACCAGCGATGGCCTCGATGACAGCCCTGCGCGGCGTTCCGCCGACACCCCTCCTGACCGAGTTCACCGACGCTGTCGGCGATGCCACGACCCCGGCGCAGGTGCTCGATGTCCTAAATGCGTTCGCCTCGACGTTGCTACCAGTCAGCGTGCTCGGTGCGGCGCGTATGCCGCTGCAAACCTCCGACTGGCGCTCAACCAAGCTTGGGCGGGATGTGTTTTTGCACACCTCGGCGCCCGAAGGTTGGTGGGGCGAGTATGCCGCCGCGGCACGGCGCGAATACGATCCCGGTATCATGATGGCGCGGGCGAGCCTGATGTCGTGCACCTGGACCGAGACCATGCAGATGCTGGAGCCGATCGGCATCGATCGCTGGCCCTACGAGCTGGCGCTCAAGTATGGCATGCGCGATGCCCTGACCTGCTCCGTCGGCCGGCGCTGGCTGGTCTGCTACTGGTCCGGACAGGTCCTGAGCAAGATCCTGACGCAGCCCTACCGCATCATCCTGTTTGCCGCCGCCAGTTTTGCCGCGCTGCGCCTCGAGCAATTGATCGTGCACGATCCGAGATGGATGGGAAAGCGGGCTCGCATAACCGCACGCGAACTCGCCGTGTTGCGCTTGGTCTCCGCGGGGCGGCAGACGGCCGAGATCGCCAAGGCGCTTGAACTCGGCGAAGAAACGGTCCGCAGTCACCTCAAGAAGGTGCTCGAGAAGCTCGGGGTGCGCAACCGCACGCAGGCCGTGGCCGAGGCCATTCGCCAGCAGCTGATCCCTTGAGCTCGCGCGTCGCGGCCGGCTCGGGTTGTTGGGACCTCTGAGCACCGGCATCCCGTTGGCGTCGGATGGAAGCGGCGCCCGCGCATTTGCGGGTTTGACCTGATTACCGCGCACGGCGCCCAGGTTCACCTTGCGGCCGGGAAAAAGGAAGGAGACCCGGCATGTTTTTCAGCTCGAAGTCGCTTGCAGTTGGCTCAGTGGTTTCAGTTCTCCTGGCCTGCGGCACGGCTGCCGTGGCGCAATCGCAGCAAACTCCGCCGGCGGCCGCGCCGCCGCCAGCCGGCGGCCAGTCCTCGCCGCTGCGCGATTTCCGGCAGATGATCGAGAAAGAGCGCGCGCAGGCGCGTGACCGCGTCGCCGGTGCCGTCGGTCGCATCGAAGCCGCTTGTCGCGAAGAATTGCGCAATTTCTGCAGCACCGTGACGCCCGGCGAGGGCCGGCAGTTGCTGTGCATGCAAGCGCACGAGGACAAGCTCAGCAACCAATGCGAGCTGGCCCTGCTCGACGCATCGCGCAATGTGCAACAAACCATGCAGCGGGTCAGCCGCGTCGCCCAGGCATGCTGGAGCGATATCCAGGCTCAGTGCGCCGGCGAAAGCTCGGTCATCCGCTGCATGGCCGAAAAGCGGCCGGCATTGTCACCCAACTGCCAGGCCGCCGCCGCCGAGCTCCGTCCGGCGGCGCAGCCGCCCGAGCAGCAACGACGCCCATCGCTGGCGGGCGCGCCGATTTTAAGCGCCGATGGCGTCAAAGTCGGTGAGGTGACCGCCGTTAAAAGCGGGCTCGACGGCAACCCGCAAATGATCCAGGCGGAAATGGGCAATCGGCTCGGCCTCGGTACCACACCCGTGCTGATTACACCCGACGAGTTCGAAATGCGGGCCGAAGGGCTGCAGTTGCGCATGCGCGCCGATGAGATCGAGGCGGTGCTGCAAGAGCAGCTGGCGGGACAGCGGCAATAGGCATCGCCGTTGCCGGGCCGGCGGCTGCACAGCGCGCCGCCGGCACCTGAGCTCACCTCGGATCGTGCTGCTGATCGGATCGTGTTGCTAAAATCGTGTTGCTAAAGACGTGCCGGCCGATGCCACCAACCGCGCCGGCGGTGCTGGGGCAGAGACGCCGCGGTTGAACCCCGCCGGCGACGTTGCGGCTTACGCCTCGACCAAACTATTGCGGATGGCGTAGCGCACCAGCCCGGCGGCGGACGACAGATTGAGCTTGCGCATTACGGTGGCGCGGTGCGTCTCCACGGTCTTGAGGCTGATATTGAGGATGTTGGCGATCTCCTTGTTGGTGTGACCTTCCGCGATCAGTTGCACCACGCCCCGCTCGCGGTTGCTGAGCGTTGATCCTTCCCGTGCCGATCGGGCCAGAAACGACTCCAGCAAGGAATCGGAGACCTTGGCGGTGAAGAAGGGCTTGTGCAACGCCAGCGATTCGATGGCGCCCAAGAGCTGGCGCTTGGCGTCGGACTTCAAGACGTAGCCGCGCGCGCCGGCACCCAGCAGTTCCTGGATCAGCGTCTCATTGTCGTGCATGGTGAAGATCAGCACTTCGGTCTTCGGCAGCCGCGCGCGAATTTGCCGGGTGGCCTCAACGCCGTTGATCAGCGGCATCGCATAGTCGAGCACGGCAACGTCCGGCTTGGTCTCCGCTGCCTTGCTGATTGCGTCCTTGCCGTCGCTCGCCTCGGCGACGACTTCCCAGTTGGCTTGGGCCTCCAGGATTCTCCGGAGCCCCGAACGCACGATCTCGTGGTCGTCTGCGATCAAGATGCGTAGCATCGACTGGTACTCCGCTGCCATCCCCGGGCTGGGGCCGTTGCTCAACGCTACGGCAAGACCGGGTCGCAACTCAGTGGAAAAAATACCGAGGCACAATCGTTTAATACCCGATTGCACGCCCGAAATCTCACTTAACCACCAATCCGCCGCGTTCAAGCTTGGCTTTGCCAGGCGTGGGGGGCCGCCTGACGCGGCCGGCAATTGCAGCGGCTTCGCCAAGCGCGATCGGTGCGGCCATCGCCTGGCGCGCACCGCCGCCGCCACTGCGCACCGGCAAAGAATCGCTTAGTTGGTCGGCTGGGGCGAGAGAGAGGATTGATGACGCAATTCCTTGCCATATCGAACCGAAAAGGTGGCGTCGGCAAATCGACGATCGCGGTCATGCTGGCGCATGCGGCGGCCGCCTGGGGTCGCCAGCACGTGTTGGTGATGGACCTCGACACGCAATGCAACGCCTCGCTCATGCTGCTCGGCGGCGAGGGCTGGCAGCGGGCCTGCCGTGCCGGCCGCACCATGGCCGACTACGTCTATGATCGTTTCGACAAAGTTGCCGGTGATGAGTCGGTCTACGTCGTCAACGCCGTCGGTGACGTCAGCCATGCGCGTACCGCATCGGGCCGCGTATCCTTGCTTCCGGGCTCACAGCGATTGGAAGACATCCAGGGGGAACTCTACCTGATGCAGGCCAAAAAGCATCTCGACGCCGACGCCGTCGGCGTGCAGGTGCGCGGCCGCATGAAGCGGTTGATGAAGCACTTTGGCATGCTGTGCGATCTCGTCATCCTCGACTGTCCACCGGGGCTTTCGTTTGCGGCCTTGGCCGCCCTCGATTTGGCCGACCGCGTGGTCGTACCGTTTCGCCCGGACTTTGTTTCGCAGTTTGCGCTCGATCGCGTCGCCATGCTGATCGAACGCGTTGAAACCAGCGAGCAGCTGGCGTCAATTCCGCTCGGGGAGCGGCGCTATCGCTGTCTCGCCAACTACCTGACGGGGGCCGGGCACGAGCGGCTCATGATCGATCAGCTCGCCATCGACCACCCGTTGTTGCTGACGCGCCTGCCCGTCCTCGCCAGCATTGCGCGGGCTTTCGATTGGGACGAGAGCAAGAAAACCATGGACCAAAAGTACGCCGATGCTTTGCCCTACCTGCGCCGACTATACGCTGAGGTGTTCACAGGCACGCAGCTCAGCGCCAAATCGGCCTAAGGTGATGGGCAAGGACAGGACCCAGACCAGGACATTGTCGGGGGCCGCGCAAGCCGCCTACTTGCGCCGGCTGTTGGAGGCGCATGGCAATGTGCCGGCCGCTGCCCGCGAGGAGCTGCTGGGCGCGCTGGCTCGGGAGATCGCCCAGCTGCGGGTGCGCAGCCCCGCGGCCGATGCTTTGGTACGCCGGCCGCGGTCGAGCCCAACCAAGCGTCGGGCAGCGGCGACCGGCGCCCAGGCCACCCGCCCGCCGGTGCCCGAGCCGATCGGCCGGGATTTTGATCCGTTCTCCCCCAACGTCGTTTTGATCGTGCGGCAGTCGGGGCGTGGCGCGGCGCTGGCGGCACTGGCGGCCATCGACGGTATCGACAAGCTGCGGCTGTTGGCGCACGAGCAACGCCTGTCCATCAACGCCGAGCTGAGCTCGCCGGCGGAGCTGCGCGCCGCCATCGTTGCGGCGGCCGAGCGGCGCATCGCCAACCGCATGGCCGCGGCCCGCTGATGGAACCGCCGCCTGCCGACCGGGGCCCCGCCGGCGCGGGCGAGGGTCGAGCCCCCCGTCAATTGCGATCTGCGGGCAACTTGAGGCACTATGCGGGGTGGCTTGAAGTCCGCTGGCGAAAGCGTGCCCGAGCCCACCGGGCCGGGAGGGTCGCGCAAGCGCTGAGGTGGCACCCGCCCGGGGGGTCGCACCCCCCGGGGGGTCGCCCCCCGTGAGCGAGCGCGGCCTGAGCGTTCGTCGCCGCCACCACGCGCGACCATGGTGCGGTTTGTTGGGAGACAGCGATGGCAAAAGCACAGCACAACGTATTCGGCGAGCCGATCGAGGTTTGCTCGCTCAATCCCATCACCGGCTTCTTTCGCTCCGGTTGCTGCGAAACCGCTCGCGAGGACGTCGGCGTCCACACCGTGTGCGTCGAAGTGACGGCGGAGTTCTTGGCGTTCTCCAAGGCGCGCGGCAACGACCTCTCGACCCCGCGTCCCGAGTTCGGCTTTCGCGGCCTGAACCCCGGCGACCGCTGGTGCCTGTGCGCGGCACGCTGGCAGGAGGCGTTCGCGGCCGGCGTCGCCCCCCGCGTGGTGCTGGCCGCAACGCACGAGGCAACGCTCAAAATCGCCAAGCTCGCGGACCTGAAGCGGCACGCCCTCGACCTGGCCTAGGCACGGACACCCACCTGGCCTCGATCGAGACCGTCCGCGACCGCGATCATCAGCTGGCAACGGCCAGGAAGGTCATGCGGGCGGCGTTGTGGCCGATGTTGTGACGCTGCCGGTGCGGCAGGAACCCGCGCTCGCTGAGCAAGCTCACGATCTCGGCTTCATCGAATTGCAAAAAGCCGACGCGTTCGCGGATCCGCCGGTAGGGGGAGAAGAAGGATCGCACCAGGCCGAACAGGGCCGGCAGCAGGAAGCCGTTGCCGGCGGCGAATTTGATGAGCTCGATGGCGTCGCGGCCGGGGCCAACCCGGCGCGGCACGATATCGCCCAGCAGCAGGCGGCCGCCCGGCGCCAATGTCGCGCGTGCCAGATCGAGCAGGGCGGTGAGCTGCGCCTGCGACAAGTACTGGACCACGGAATTGACGATGATCAGATCCAAGGAGCGCGGCGCCAGCGCGCGCAAGGCGTCCGGGCTGATGACCGTGATGTTGGGTTGATCGGCATAGCGCGCGAGCAAGTGCTCGCGCACGCGCGGGGCAGCGTCATAGAGGAAGAGATGGCCGCAGGCATGCGCCAGGCGCCGCGCCGTCAGCGTGTCGCCGCACCCGTAATCGAGCACCCGGGCGTCGGCGGCCGGCACGTGCGCCAGGACATCACGCGTCACCAGATCATAATGCACGCGCCGGTGCCGCTCATTGACATAAAGGGATGTCTCTTGGTTCCAGTATTCAGCCCAGCTCACGGTCGGTCGTGCTTTCGGGACGTGTCGGGCCCTCGCGCGGCGCCACACCCTCGGTTTACGTCGCTTTAGCCTTGCCAGGGTTGCCGCCGTTTGTCATCGATCGGCTCGGCGCGGATAATGGCAAACACCCCGTGTGCGGTTTTCCGATCCGGTCACGCCGCACACGTCGGTGGCGTGCTGTGCGCGCCGCGCCTGACCCACATCGATCTGTTCGCAAAGGCAAAACAACACCGGCCACGAACGACGCCTGGACAAAGCACCCCGGTTGGGTCGGTCTCTGATGCAGATCGGCAACGGCGGCTGGCCGTTCGCGACCGGCACCGTCCCCGTCGGTGCCACAACGGCGCTTGCGGCGATCTGCGCCATGCTCAGGCGCCGCAGCTGAGGCATCATTCCGGGCGCGATCGCCGGCGCAATCGGCGCCGAGTCGATCGCGATCTTGGCCGTTGCCTGGAATCGGTCGCCGGCCTAATCGTCTCGATGCCATGTTGGCTGAACCGACCTTCGATGTTGCCGCCCCTGGGCCGCCGCCAGCGCCCGTGACGGGCCTGCGCCGCGGCCGCGCTCCGACCCGGGGGGCCGCAGGCGGCCGGCGCGGCGCATGACGCAGATTTCCGGCGCCGGCTCCCCCGCACAGCAGTGGCTGCCAGCGATCCGCTCGGAGGCCGATCTGTTGCGCATCCTGGCGCTGGTGACCGGGATCGGCTGGTCGATCCTGTTTATCGTCGTCGGCCTCCACTACGACCTGCAGATGTTCGGCGACGGCTCAATCTTTTCCTACTCGGTGGCGGTGGCGGACGGTTGGCGCATCCATTGGCACAACATCTCATGCCGGCTGTTCGTGCTGTTGTTTTGCCATGTGCCGGCCGAGGCCTATGTCAGGCTAACCGCCGATCCACGCGGCGGCATTGTGATCTATGGCTTTCTGTTCTTCGGCGCGCAGCTGTTCGGCCTGATCGCCACCTTCGCGCTCGATCGCTCCAAGCGCCGCCTGCTGTTCAGCTATGCCTGCGGCGCAACCGCGTGCCTGTGCCCGCTGGTGTTCGGTTTCCCGACCGAGATGTGGATCGCGCACGCCCTGTTCTGGCCAACGCTTGCCATCGCCCATTATAGCCGCGGCCCGCTGGCGGGCGTGGCGGTGTTCCTTGCCCTGTTGGCGCTGGTTCTAACCCACGAGGGCGCACTGATCTTTGCCGCCGCCATCCTGGCAACGCTGTCACTACGCGGCGTGCGCCACGAAAGCTTCCGGCGGGCGGTGGCGGTCGGCGCGCTGGTGCTGGCGATCTGGATCGCGATCAGACTGGAATTGCCGCCCGATGCCTACATCGCCGGCGTGCTTACCACCGCGGCCTTCAATTTCATCGATCTGAGCAGCCTGGCACTCGATCCGATGCCGCTGCTGCTGGTCGCCTTGGTGGGTTACGGCACCGCGCTGTTGATCCTCTATTGGGCGAAGCTCGAGCGCGCCCACTTCTACGCCGCCTTGCTGGTGGCCGCGATCCTGACCGTGCATGTGCTGCTGGTCAACCCGCCGATCGTCGGCGAAAACCGCTACTACCTGCGCACGGCGCTGCTTGCCTTTACTCCGGTTCTGGGTGCACTGGCGGCGATGTCGGCGATCGTGGCGGAGGGCCAGCTGGCGCTGCCGTTGCCGTTCCTGCCACGGTTGCGGGCCTGGCTTGAGCGCACGGTCTCAATCAGGTTTGCGGCCGGCGCCATCTTAGTGGCGATGTCGGTGCACGCGGTCGAGACGGAACGGTTTGTCGTCGCCTGGAGCAACTATGAGGAGGCGGTGCGCAAACTCGCCACCGGCACCACCTCCGATCCCGCGCTCGGTGACCCGCACTTCGTTTCGGCCAACCGGCTGCCGGCCAGCCTCAACGGCCTGGTGTGGGCGTCAACCACGCATTTTCTATCGATCCTGGTTGCCCCGGCGTTTGCTCCGGCACGGTTGGTGGTCGACCCTGACGCCAACTACTTCTGGCTTCCCTGCAAGACGCTCTCCGCCAATACCGCCGCCCGCCGCGCCATGCCGCTTGTGACGCGGCAACTGATCCGCAAGTACGCCTGCCTGCACCGGCGCCATTGACGGGGGATGAGCCCCCAGCAAGGCTCAAGCTCGTGACGTTCGCGGCCGGGGTCGGCGCGCTTAACCCGTTGCTAACCGCCCTTTGTCAGGCTGATCGGCCGCGGCGGACCAGCCTTTGGTTCGCGGCGCGCAATGGCGGATCCGGGTATGCGTAGGCCGCGGCGAGGAGCGCTCTCCTCTTGGCTGGCATTGGCGGCGGTGGCAGCCGCCACCGGCGCCTGCTCGCTTGGGGCAGCCGACCGTTATGGCCGCGCCAGCCCGCGGCTCGTCGACGGCAATCTGCCGATCCCCAAGGGTGGCGGTAGCTACAAGGTGGGCCCACCCTATGCGGTCGACGGCCGCTGGTACCTGCCGCGGGAGGACCCCAGTTACGATCGGCGCGGCCTTGCCTCCTACTATGCGCAGGATTTTCATGGCCGGCGTACCTCCAACGGCGAAATCTTCGACATGTGGGCGCTGTCGGCGGCGCATCCAACCCTGCCGCTGCCGTCGCTGGCCTACGTCACAAACCTCGAGAACGGGCGCACCTTGCTGGTGCGCATCAACGATCGCGGGCCCTATGTGATGAACCGCGAGATCGACGTGTCGCGGGCGGCGGCGCGCTACCTTGGCTTCGAGGCGCGCGGGCTTGCCCGCGTCAGGGTGCGCTATGCCGGGCCGGCGCCGCTGTCCGGCGACGATCGTCACGAGCAGCGCTTCCTCGCCTCCCAGCCCTGGTTCCAGATCGCGCTGGCACGCGACCCCAATGACAGGCGTTAGCCTTGCAGACTATGTTTCTAAGCGCGTGCCTCTGATGGCGCTGGCGTGGTAAAATCCCGGTGCCGGTGTCGCCGGTGGCCACCCGCCAGGCGACGGCCGATCGATGAGGGGACCATGTGATGCAGCGCGGGTCAAACTGATGCATAGGGGACGTTCTTTGTGGCGCAGCCTCGGCATCGGCCTGGCGCTGGTGCTGACCATGATCCGTGGCGCGGTCGCCGCCGCGCCCGCCACCGCGCAAGGTGAGTTCTCGGTCAAGGCGGCGCAGGCCATCCTTCTCGATGCCGATACCGGCGCCGTCATGTACCAGCGCAATGCCGACGAGCTGATGTACCCGGCCAGCATGAGCAAGCTGATGACGCTGGCCGTGGTGTTCAAGGCGCTGAAGGCCGGCGAAATCAAGCTCACCGATGAGTTCTTGATGAGCGAGAACGCTTGGCGCCGGGGCGGCGCGCCGTCCGGTACCTCGGCCATGTTCGTGCCGTTGGGCACGCGGGCCTCGGTGGAGGAGCTGATCAAGGGCATTACCGTGCAGTCGGGCAACGATGCCGCCATCTCGCTGGCCGAGAATATGTCGGGTTCCGAGGACGTGTTTGCCCAGCGCATGACGGATGAGGCGCGCGCGCTCGGTCTCAAGAAGTCGGTGTTCAAGAACGCCACCGGGCTCTACCAGCCCGACCATCAGATGACCGCCCGCGAGCTTGCCATCCTGGCCCGCTACATCATCCAGGAGTATCCCGACTACTACGGCTATTTCGCCGTCAAGGAATTTCCCTACCGCAAGCACAAGTTCATCAACCGCAACCCGCTGCTCAATCTGGTCGCCGGCATCGATGGCCTCAAAACCGGCTTCATCAAGGAATCGGGGTACGGCATCGTCGCGTCGGCCAAACAGGAGGGGCGGCGGCTGATCGCCGTGGTCAACGGCTGTGGCACCGCCGAGGAGCGCCGCGACGAAACGCGCCGCCTGATGGAGTGGGGCTTTAAGAACTTTTCCGAGGTCAAGCTGTTCGACGCGGGCGAGGTGGTCGGCCATGCCCGGGTATGGGGCGGGGAGCGCATGTTCGTGCCGCTGACCGGCAACGGCGACGTTAATATCTGGCTGGCGCGGCAACCGGCCAATCCGCGGCTGAAGGCGCAAATCATCTACAACGGCCCGCTGAAGCCGCCGCTGCGCAAGGGCGAGCAGGTGGCGCGGCTGCGCGTGACCACGCCCAGCGAAACCACCAACGAAGTGCCGCTGTACGTGGCCGAGGATGTCGGCCGCGCCGGGGTCATGCGGCGCGGGCTTGACACGTTGCTATATTTGGCTACCCGCTGGATCCCCTAGGGCCCGCAGGAGGCGCGGGTGAGCGCGCCGGGGCACCCGGCGCCGGGCGGCCAGGGCATGAGGCAGGCAAAGTTCATTACATTCGAGGGCGGCGAGGGGGTTGGCAAGTCGACCCAAGCCCAGCTGTTGGCCGCGCGCCTGGCGCAGCGAGGCATCGACGCCCTGTTGACCCGCGAACCCGGTGGCTCGCCGTTCGCCGAACAAGTGCGCAGCTTTATTCTCGCCCCCGGCACGCTCAAGCACGGCCCCTTGTCGGAGGCCTTGCTGTTCAATGCCGCACGGGCCGATCACCTGGAAGCAACGATTTGGCCCGCCCTCGACGCCGGCCGCTGGGTGATTTGCGATCGTTTTTCCGATTCAACCCTCATTTACCAGGGCGTCGCCGGCGGCGTGGCGCGTGACGGCCTCGAGGCGCTTGAGCGCCTGGTCGTGGGCGAGCGCGGTCCGGATCTGACCGTGGTGCTCGATCTCGATCCGCGCGACGGCCTCGGCCGGGTTGGGCGGCGCGGTCGAACGGCGCCGGGGGCCGCCGACACCGATCGCTTCGAGGCGCGGGATCTCGACTTCCACCTGCGCCTGCGCGCCGGTTACCTGGCGCTGGCGGCGGCCGAGCCGGCGCGGTGCGTCGTCGTCGACGCGGCGGCCTCGACCGAGGCTACGGCTGAGGCCGTCTGGCACGCCGTCGCCACGCGCCTGCTGGCGGAGCCGGGCTGATGGCCCGCGCCGCGCCGCCAGCGGAGGCCGAAGCCGAGCCCGAAGCGGACCGGCTCGAGGGCTTTCCGCATCCGCGCGAGACGCCGCGGCTGTTCGGTCATGAGGCGGCGGAGCGCGCCTTGGCTGAAGCCTTCGCCAGCGGGCGCATGCATCACGCCTGGCTGATCACCGGCCGGGCGGGGATCGGCAAGGCGACCTTGGCCTACCGGCTGGCGCGCCACGCGCTGGCCTTGCCGCAGCAACGCGAGGCACCGGGCGCGCGGCTTGACGTCGCCGCCGAGGCAACGGCTGTGCGCCAGGTCCGGGCGCTGTCGCATCCGGGCCTGTTGCTGTTGCGCCGCCCCTATGACGCCCGAGCCAAGCGCCTGGCGCAAAGCATTCCGGTCGACGAGGTGCGCAAGCTCAAGTCGTTCCTGGCGTTGACCAGCGGCGAAGCGGCCTGGCGCGTGGTCCTGGTCGACGCCGCCGACGAGCTCAATCTCAATGCCGCCAACGCGCTCCTCAAATCACTCGAGGAGCCGCCGCAACGGAGCCTGTTTTTGTTGATCTCGGCGGAGCCGAGCCAGCTTCTGCCCACCATCCGCTCGCGCTGTCGCCGGCTCGACCTCGGCACGCTCGCCGGCGAGCCGTTGCGCGCCGCGGCCGCAGCGGCGCTGGCGACGCGTGGCCTGGAACCGCCCGATGGTGCCGCCTGGGACACGCTCGAGCGGTTGGCGCGAGGGAGCGTGCGCCGGGTGCTGCAGCTCAGCGCCAGCGGCGGGCTTGCCCTTTATGCTCGCATCGAGCGTTTGCTCGCCTCGCTGCCGCGTCTTGATTGGCAGGCAGCGCACGCCCTGACCGACGAGATGGGCTATGGCGCCCCCGAGGAGCGTTTCGAAACGTTCTTCGACCTCTTCTTGGATGCGCTGGCCCGGTTGCTGCGGGCGCGGGCGACGGGGCAGGGCGAGGCCGCCGACCGCGCCCTGGCGAACCGCTTGATCGCCCCGGAGCGGCTCGGGGAGTGGGCGGCGCTCTGGCAGGCTGCGGTCAGCAACAAGGCGGACGCCGCTGAACTCAATCTCGACCGTAAGGCGATGCTGACCTCATTGTTCGCTGCACTGGAGGCGCTGGCCAGCACCAGGGCGCCTTAAGCCCGCTATTGCCGGTGGCAGCGGCACCTGATTCATGTTAGGCCAGCCCGCGCTTTTGTTCGCGGCGATGCCCAAAATCATGATCAACAAGGCTTCCACGATCGACTTCTGCCCACCCGGCGGGCTCCGCCTCCGGGGGCGCGGCCGAATGCGCTGAGCCGCGTCCGAGCCGGGACGCCCGTCGCACTCTCAGTCCGATCAACCAGGGCGGAAATCGCGCCATGAGCGGCAAACAGCAGTTCTACATCACCACCCCGATCTTCTATCCCAACGGCGTGCCGCACATCGGCCATGCCTATACCGCGCTTGCCACCGATGCCATCGCGCGCTTCGAACGGCTCGACGGCAAGGACGTATTTTTCCTGACCGGCACCGACGAGCACGGCCTCAAAATGAAGCAGACCGCGATCGCCGAGGGGTTGAGCCCGCAGGCCCTGGCCGACCGCAACTCGCAGCGCTTCCGCGACATGATGGTGGCGCTCAACATCAGCCAGGACGACTTTATTCGCACCACCGAGCCCAGGCACTATCGCTCCTCGGAAGAAATCTGGCGGCGCATGGAGCGGGCCGGCGATATCTATCTCGACAAGTACGCGGGCTGGTATTCGGTGCGTCAGGAGGCCTACTTCGACGCCGGCGAGACGACCTTGGATGCCGACGGGGTGCGGCGCGAGCCGCTGGGCTCGCCGGTGGAATGGACCGAGGAGGAAACCTACTTCTTCCGCCTGTCCGCATTCGCCGATCGGCTGCTGGAGCACTACCAGACGCATCCCGATTTCATCCTGCCGCCGGAGCGGCGCAACGAGGTGGTGAGTTTCGTGAAAGGCGGGCTCACCGACTTGTCGATCTCGCGCACCTCGCTCGACTGGGGCATCAAGGTGCCAACGCCGGCGGACAAGCGCCATGGCTCCGAGCACGTCATGTACGTGTGGGTCGACGCGCTCACCAACTACATCACCGCCGCCGGCTTTCCCGACCCGACGGCGCCGCGCTGGCGCTACTGGCCGGCCGACGTGCACATCATCGGCAAGGATATCGTGCGCTTCCATGCCGTCTATTGGCCGGCATTCTTGATGTCGGCCGGCATCGCCGTGCCCAAGCGCGTGTTCGCGCACGGTTTTCTCTACAACCGCGGCGAGAAGATGTCGAAATCGGTCGGCAACGTGGTCGATCCCTTCGATCTGGTCAATGGCTACGGCGTCGACCAGGTGCGCTACTTCTTTCTGCGCGAGGCCGCGTTCGGCCAGGATGGCAGCTACAGCCACGAGGCGATCGTCAATCGCATCAACGCCGATCTCGCCAATGATCTGGGCAACCTGGCGCAGCGTTCCTTGTCGATGATCGCCAAAAACTGCGGCGGCATGGTCCCCGCGTCCGGTCAACTCGAGCCCGCCGATGAGGCGATCTTGGCGGCGGCCGATGCGCTCTATGGCAAGGCGCGCACTGCCATGGACCGGCAGGGCATCAAGCAGTACCTCGATGCGGTCTGGGCGGTGGTGGCCGAGGCCAACCGTTACTTCGCCGGCGCCGAACCGTGGGCCAAGCGCAAAACCGATCCGCAGCGCATGGGCACCATCCTCTACGTCACGGCCGAGGTGGTGCGGCAGGTGGCGATCCTGGCAGCGCCGGTGATGCCGGGCTCGGCCACCAAGCTGCTCGACAGCCTCGGGCAGGCGGAAGATCAGCGCAGCTTTGCGGCGCTGGGTGCCGCCGCCCGCCTTGAGCCGGGACGGCAGTTGCCGACGCCGAGCGGCGTGTTTCCGCGTTACCTGGAGGCCGGCGCCGAGGCCGCCGCCAAACCGGCGAGGAAGCCCAGCACCTGATGCTCATCGATCACCACTGCCACCTCGACTTTCCCGAGTTTGCCAACGAGCTCGACGCCGTGCTGGCGCGGGCGCGGACCGCTGGCGTTGGCGGCATGGTGAGCATCTCGACCCGGGTGCGCCGCCTAGAGCCCTTGATCGGCATTGCCGAAGCGCACGCCAACGTGTTCTGCTCGGTCGGCACCCATCCGCATTATGCGCACGAGGAACTCGACCTGCCCTGGCAGCAGCTGGTGCGGCTCGCGGCCCATCCCAAGGTGGTGGCGATCGGCGAAGCCGGGCTCGACTACTTCTACGACAACAGCCCCCGCGAGGCACAGGCCACGGGCTTTCGCCAGCATATCGCGGCGGCGCGCGCCAGCGGTCTGCCGCTCGTCATTCATGCGCGCGATGCCGATGCCGATGTTGCCGCCATCCTGGAGGAGGAGATGGGCAAGGGCGCCTTCACGGCGGTGCTGCACTGCTTTACCGGGGGCAACGAGTTGGCTGAGCGCGGCCTGGCGCTCGGGCTCTACATCTCGTTCTCGGGCATCCTGACATTCAAGAGGTCGGAGGCCCTGCGCGAGGTCGCCGCGCGGGTGCCGCTTGATCGGCTGCTGGTTGAGACCGATGCCCCCTACCTGGCCCCCGGCCCGTTTCGTGGCAAGCGCAACGAACCGGCCTATGTCGTCCACACCGCCGCCGAGCTCGCCCGCGTCAAGGGTGTTTCGGAGGCGGAAATCGCCCGCCTTACCACCGAGAACTTTTTCCGGCTCTACGCCAAGGTCCGGCCCGCCAGCATGGCCCTGTCATGAGCCGGACGATCACGCTTCTCGGCACCGGTTCGTCGGGCGGGGTGCCGCGCATTGGCAACAATTGGGGTGCGTGCGACCCCAATAATCCGAAGAATCGCCGCCGGCGCTGCGCCGTCCTCATCCAACAGACCTCGGGTCGCGGGCTGACGCGGGTGCTGGTCGATACCCCCGCCGATCTGCGCAATCAGCTGCTCGATGCCGACGTCGATACGGTTGACGCCGTGCTCTTTACCCACGATCACGCCGATCACACGCACGGCATCGACGATCTGCGCGGCATGGCCTTCAACGCCCGGCGACGCATTGACATCCACACCGATCAGCGCACGCGCGACACCCTGCTGCAACGCTTCGACTACTGCTTCCGGCAGCCGCCGGGCTCGGCCTATCCCGCGATCCTCAATGCCCACACCCTGCACCCGCCAACGGCCGTGCGCATCACCGGCGCCGGTGGCAGTATCGACATTATACCGCTGCCGCAGCAGCACGGCGATGTCCCCTCGCTGGGTTTCCGTTTTGGTGACGTGGCCTACTCGCCCGACATCAGCGCCATTCCCGAGGCGGCGCTGCCGCTGTTCGCCAACCTCGAGTTGTGGATCGTCGATGCGCTGCGGCCGCTGCCGCACCCAAGCCACTTCTCCGTTGGGCAGGCGCTGGGTTGGATCGAACGCCTCGGCGTCAAGCGTGCGATCCTGACGCACATGACCTCGGAGCTTGACTACGACACCTTACGCCGCGAACTGCCGGCGCACGTCGAACCGGGCTATGATGGCATGGTGGTGCCGATCGCCTGAAATTAGCCGGCGCTCACCTTACAACACCTCGTTGCTGCCGAGGTCGAAGATCCGCCCGTTATCGGTGCAGGTGGCCTGCGCCAATTCCACGAACTTGTCGGTGATGTCTTCCGGCCGGCGCAAGCTGGCGGGATCCTCGCCGGGAAACGCCTTGGCGCGCATCGCCGTGCGAATTGGCCCGGGATTGATGAGGTTGGCGCGGACGTTGGTGTTGGTCATCTCGGCTGCGTAGGTTTGCACCAGCGCTTCCAGCCCGGCCTTGGACACCGAATAGGGGCCCCAGTAGGCACGCCGGTTGCGGGCGGCACCGGAGGTGACGAAGATGGCGCGGCCGGCATCGGATAGGCGCAGCAATGGGTCGAGCGTGCGGAGCAGCCGCCAATTGCTATTAAGATTAAGGTCGATCACGTCCTTCCAGGCGTCAGCGGTGACGTGGCCGAGCGGGGAGAGGGGTCCAAGCACCCCGGCGTTGCCGACCACCACGTCGAGCTTGCCCCAGCGCTGAAAGATGGTGGGACCGAGCGCATCGATCTTGTCGTGGTCGTTGAGGTTGAGGTTCAAAAGCGTTGCCGGCCGGCCCAGCTCCCGCACCTCATCGTCAACATCCTCCAGGGCGCCCGCGGTGCGCCCGACCAGGATCAGGTGCGCGCCCTCGCGCGCATAGGCGAGCGCGACGGCACGGCCGATACCGCGCGTTGCTCCCGTGATCAGTGCTAATCGATCGGCGAGGCGGGGGGATTGCTGCATGGCCCCACTGCTAGCCTCTCGACCGCCGCGGTGGCAAGTCCATGCGCGCCGCAGGTTGCAGAAGTTTCGTGCCGCCGCGGCGCCGGTGGCTCTCAAGGTTCCTTGGGGGCGTCCGGCGGGGTCTGCAAGCGGTCCTTATGCATTTTTATGACATCGTCGTAGGCCTTTTCGGCCGCCGCCTTGGATCGGTCGATGTAGGGCTTGGCCGCATCGACGGCGCGCGCTGCGGCGTCTTTTGCCTGCTCGGCGGTTTCCTTGGCCGTCTCGATGGCTCGATCGGTGTAGGGCCGGGCCTTGATGCGCGCCTGTTCGGTGGCGGCGAGCATCTTTTCCGTGCTCAGCGCCGAGAGCTCCTTGGTGCGCTTCAACAGCTGGCTGAAGAGGCCCTGCGCCGGCAGCAGCGCGCCGGCATTGAGCGCGGCGATGGTGCGGATCAGATCTTCGTGATCCCTGCGGGCCTTGCCGTCGGCGACCTGGTCGGCGGCGCCGGTAAAGACCACGAGTGGGGTACAGGCGGTAATGAGCTTGTGCCCGGCCTTGGTCCACCGCGGATTTTCGATCTCGGTCTCCTGCGCGAAATAGACCTTTTTGCCGTTGACCTCCTGGCGCAGGATGTTGCGGTCGATCACGGCGATGACATGGCCGCCCCGATCAGTGATGTCGGCAAAGCGCGTGCTGTCGGGATCCGGAAATGAAACGAACAGGCTCACGGTGTCCTCCGCGCTCATGGTCTCGGCGATGGCGCGCGCCAGCGATGGCTGAGCGCGTGGCGGGCTGGCGCGGCCGAGCCCGTTGGGATCGATCCGGCTGAGATAGGCGAAGGTGGCGGTGTCGGTGGCGGGCACAATGAAGCGGAGGCGGTCGGCATTGGCCGACAGCGCCGCCCAGCTCGCAAGGTCGCGATTGCGGGTTGCGGCATAGAGACATTGGCGCACGTCGTCTTGACGCACGACGGTGAGGGCCGACCGGGCCGCCAACTCGGTGCCGACGTGCAAAAACGCATCGAGCGGGGCAAACCCAAGCTCGCTCGGATCCTGGCGTACGCGTTCGATGGTCTCGTTGGTTCCTGCCGACGGCGCACAGGCAACCTCGAACTGCGCAAGCTGCAGCTGTTTGGCGAGGAGTGGACAAAAGTGGGTGTGGATCGGCCCGTCCGCCGCACCGCTATTGATGCGGTTGGCGCTGCCGGGGGCGGTCAGGCTGGCAAGGGCAATGAGCGCGAGGGCAACTGTTGGGGCCGTCTTCATGGCGCAGTCTCCTGATCGCGGCTCGTGCCGCGCCGGCCCTGAGCTAGAGGACAACCGTGGCGCAAATGCGCGTTTCGCAGCCACGTTGCCCAATGCTCATGGCCTCGCCGCGCCGCACCTGAGGCGCTGCTCGAGGCTCTCGCGCCACAGCGCCAGAGCTGGTGTCACCAGCAGCTCCAGGATGAGACCGCAGACCATGCCGGTGCCGGGAAGGCCGAGGCGGAGCGCCGCGGTCAATCGGGCCAGGCCACCGACGAGCACCAAGGCTGCGAGCAGACGAAACCGGCAACCGCGGGCTTCGATTGCTGGCACGGTGCTCCAAAAGCCGACGCCGATGGCCAGCATCAGCCCGGAGAGATAGCGCAGATGGCTATCGACATCGCGGTTGGGGGCATCAAACGCGTCGCCGGGCTCGCCCGCGCCGAGGCGGGTGTCGAAGGCGGCAATCCCGGCGCTGACACCGGCGAGACCAACGAGGATCGGCACGCACGCAAGCACGGCCACCACACCTTGCAAGCAGAGGCGCTCGCGCTGAAGTCGGGGCGGCGCAGTCATGCCGCATCGCCGCCCATGGGGGAGGGCCCGTGCGCAAGCGCTGGCGGCCTCGCCGGCAACGGCGTGCCGCTACCAATGCCGCCGGCAGCACGCGCGGCGTTATGGGGTGCTGCGATGTTAATGGCAGGGATCCCGGACCAATCGAGCGCGCCAATGGCGGCGCTGACCGTCTACGCACGGGCAAGGCGCCTGGTTTTACCCAGGTGCTCACAAGCCGGTGAACGAGGCGGCGCCGATCGCGGAAGCGCCGCGGGCGCCTTAGAATTTTTCCGCCAGCTCGGCGTCGGCGGCTTGCTCCGGCGCGCGTTGCACGGCCGCCTCGATCGCGGGGAGGACGGCGGCGGCGTTGTCGACGGTGATGAAGCGGACATCCATGTCGGGCCGGATGAACTGCTCGCGGCTCATGTGCTGCAACAACGCCAAAAAAGGCAGCCAGAAGCCGTCCACGTTCAACAGCACGATCGGCTTATGGTGCCGACCGAGTTGCGCCCAGGTCAGCTGTTCCACCAGTTCCTCAAGCGTGCCGATGCCGCCGGGCAATGCCACGAAGGCGTCGGATTTGTCGAACATGAGCCGCTTGCGCTCGTGCATGTCTTTGACGACGATCAGCTCGTCGGCGGCGCGCAGCATGCGTTCCTTCTTGGAGAGGAACTCGGGAATGATGCCGGTGACGTGGCCATTGTGGGCAATGACCTCGCGGGCGATCTCACCCATCAGGCCGAGCCCGCCACCGCCATAGACGAGGCCCACTCCCGCTGCCGCCATCTGCCGCCCGAGGTCCTTAGCCGCGGCGACGTAGGCTGGATTCTTGCCCGTGTTGGAGCCGCAGTAGACACAGATATTGGGCGGCCGCGACAGCGGTTTGCGGCTGGACCTGTTGGGTTTATGCGGCATTTGCAGCCTTCGTTGGTGGCGGCGATCGGCCATAGCTTGCCCCGTTCCTCGCTTGGTTGTCATGTATTGGGCCGTGGAGTTTAACCCTAGGACGGGCGCCGGTGCCAAATTGCGGCCTGTTTGGCCGGCGAGCCGGTTTGTGGGCGGGCGCTGATCGGGCTAAGGTGGGGCCGGGGTGGGAGGATTTGGCGCGGTTCGGCACTTCGGTCGAAGGGCTGGAACCTGACGGACGCCCGGTTGCGCCAGGGTTTGGGGGAACGCGACACACCATGAAGCCGGCCTCGGTCCTGCTTGCGCCTACGGTTGCGCTCGCGACCCTGTGCGGCCCGACCGGAGCGGCCGGGCCCCCAGCCGATCCGGCGCGTCAGCAGGCCGAGGAGTTGGCCGAGGAAGCCTCGAAAAAATTTGGCGAATTGCTGAAGGGCGAGCTCGGTCAATCCGTCCCGCCGGCGCCCCCTAACATGAGCCAGGGTCGTCGCGATCCGCCGATGACCCTGATTTTCTACTGGCTCGACTATGCCGACCACCAATACCACGGCATCATTCGCCGGCTCGCCAGCGACGGGGCAAGGGAAAGCTGGATTGCCGAGGTCGCCTCCGGCAACTGGCTGCGGCGCTCCCAGCAGCGCTTTCAAAGCTTGATGCAGCGGCTTGCGAGCCCGGCGGGGCCACCGCCGCCGCTGTTGTCACCCGCGCCCGCGCCAGCCGGCAGCGACCGGCCGATGCCGCCGGCGGCGCCAGCCGTGATTGCTGAAGAGCCTCGACCATTGCCCGACGCGCCCGATCCCGGCCGTCAGGAGATGACGCCGGCACCGGCCACCCCGCCCGCCGCCGTGGCGGCCGCGGTGCCCGCACCAACCGATCTCGACACCGCTGCCGCGCCACCACCGAGCACGCCATCCCTCGCAGATCCCCCGGTTCAGCCCGGGTCCCAATCCGAACCCAAGCCCGAGCCAACCGGCCGAGCTCTCGACAGCGAGACACGCGCCAGCGCGCCGGCCCGCCCCGAGGCACCGGCGCCACCCGCATCGCCGCCGCGGGTCGCAACGTCTGTGCCTGAGGCCGCCAGTGGTAGCTCCGCGACGGCAAAGCCCGACGAGCGCGCAACGTCCGATGTCGCAACACCGCAGGCGGCCGCCAGACAAGCCGAGCCGGCGGTCACCCCGCAGCCGCCGGCCGGCTCGGGCGCGCCAGAAGAACGGTCGCCGGAAGATGCGACTGCCGCGACCGCGACCACCAGCCGGGCGGTGGCGGCAGGGCCGCCCGTGCCATCGCCGGCAGCGCCCGAGGCCACAACGGAACCCGCAGCGATCGCCGCGGCGCACGCTGCCGTTCCAACCCTGCGCC
>DATFXD010000267.1:0-2077 GCA_035258605.1 Hyphomicrobiaceae bacterium
AGCGATACCACGGCCGCGAAGATCGGGCGCTCGATGAAGAAGCGGCTGATCCTCATGGGTGTGGTCCCAACAGGGGGGGCACAACGCCGCCGCGCGTCATTCCTGTGCCTTGACGATCGGCCTTTCGGCCGGCGCTCCGGACAGCACCGGCGTCTCCCGTTGGGGGGTCACCTTGCCGCCGGGGCGCGCGCGCTGCAGGCCGCGGACGATCACCCAGTCCTTGGCGGCGACGCCCTCGCGCACCACGCGCATGCCCTCGTGCATGGGCCCGAGCTTGACGTTGCGTCGCGTCACGGTGCCGTCCTCGCCGACGGCGTAGATGAACTTGTTGGTTTGATCGGTGCCGATGGCTTCGTCGGCAAGCAGCACTGCCGCGTAAGGAGCCGTGCCGGTGACACGCACGCGCGCAAAGAGGCCGGGCGAGAACAGCCCGGCTGGGTTGGCGATCACGGCGCGCGCACGCAGCGTGGCAGTCGCCTGATCGAGCCGGTTATCGAGAAAATCCAGGCGCGCTTTATGCGGAAAGCCGCGTTCGTCGGGCAAGCCGATCTCCACCGGGGCGCCAAGCTCGGCGGCACCTGCGGCTTCGCCGCGCTCGGCCAGGCGCCTGTACTTGATGTAGTTGTTCTCGCTGACGTCGAAGTAGATGTAGATCGGATCCTCGCTGACGATGGTGGTGAGCAGGGTGGCGCCGCTGACCGATCCGGCGCTGATCCAGTTGCCCGCCGTCACCAGCGTGCGGCTGATGCGGCCGGTGATGGGCGCGTCGATGCGCGAGAACGATAGATCGAGCTCGGCCGACTTGACCTTTGCCTCTGCCACCTTCACGGCCGCTTGGGCGTCGCGCACAATCGACATGCGATCGTCGAAAGTCTTGTCAGAAATGATCTTGCGCTCAACCAGCGGCCTGCCGCGGATGATGTCGAGATTGGCGTTCTCCACCTTGGTGTTGGCGGCGAAGAGCTCCGCCTGCGCCTGCTCGAGGGCGCGCTCAAATGGGCGCCGGTCGATCACGAACAGGATGTCGCCCTGCTTGACCCGCTGCCCATCCTTGAAGAGCACCTCGGTGAGATGGCCGGAGACGCGCGCGCGAATTTCCACCGTCTCAACGGCGTCGAAGCGGCCGGTGTACTCGTCCCATTCGACGATTTCGCGCGCAACGGGTTGGCGCACGGCCACAGTCGGCGGGGCGGCCTTCGCCTGCGACTGCGCCTGGGTCGAGTTCCCCTGATCGCAGCCCGAGCCCAGCGCCAGGAGCGCCAGGGCAGCAACCAGCCTGCCGGCGCGGCAGCTGTCACAGGTCCTTGTGGGCATGCTCGGCACTCATCGAGGCAGGGCGATCGAAAGAGCAATACACAAGTAAGTTCCTCGGCGAAAGGTGTGGGTGGCGTTCCTGTCGGCTTGCCGAGGGCCGCCGGGCTCGGGTCAAGCCATGGTTGAGGAGCCGCAACGGCGGCACGCCAATTTAGTCCTCCCAGTAAGATCGTCGGCGCTGCGAGGCGCGGCTCACGCGAGCTCCCTCGCTTAAGAGGGCGCGCCCCGCCTGGGTCCGCCCGGCGCGGCGTGCGAGGTTTGGCCCGCCGTGCACCATGACCTTGGTGGCGGCGAAACCGTGCTTGTGTACCAGTTTGAACAGCGCCGCCGCATTGCCGGGGGCAAGGCGCACGCAGCCGTGCGAAGCCGTCTGCCCGAGCAGCCCCACGGCGCTGGTGCCGTGGAAGGCCGTGCCGCGATGGAAGAATACCGCGTTCGGCATGGGAGCAAATTCGTATTGGTGGGAATACCACATCTTCGAGGCCCACTGCGGTTGGAAGGTGCCGGTGGGTGTCGCAAAGCCGCGGCGGCCGGACGAAATCGCCCACGTGTACCTGGTCTTGCCGTTCTCGACCACGGTGAGGCGCTGGGCGCCGAGGTCGGTGTTGAGGACGAGCGTGACGGGCGGTGGGGGCGGAGGGGCCGCCAGCGCGATGGCGGGCGGCGGAGCGGCGACCGCGTCGCTGCCAATTGCAGCCATCATGCCCGCCGCGGGCGCTGTGGCGCCGGGCCCGGCGGGCGCCGCCGGTGCCGCCGCCGCGGG
>DATFXD010000268.1:0-2906 GCA_035258605.1 Hyphomicrobiaceae bacterium
CTTTGGCTGGTTCACCTCCCTTGAGGTGTCGACGGATCCCGAAACCACCAACAGCAGCCTTTTTGGCCCGATCATCACCCTTGAGCGCGGCAAGCTGTCGTGGACCGGCAACCCGTTTTTCGAAAAGACCTTTGGTCGCAATCGGGATGAGGGCCTGGCCTTCAACTACGGCTGGAACGCCAAATACAAGATCGATGAGCGGCTTTCGGTCGGTGTGGAAGGCTTCGGATTGATCGAGAATCTGGGCAACTCCCCACCCCTCTCCGAGCAGGAGCATCGGATCGGCCCGGCGCTGTTTGCCAGCATCGATCTGGGGGAAGGCCGCACCATCACCCCCGATATCGGCGTTTTTTTTGGCCTGACAGAGGCCACCCCTAAGCTGACCTTTAAGCTCAACGTCGGCGTTCCGCTGTCGGCCCCGGCAAAGTCCCAGGGCCGCTAGGTAAGGGCAAAGACGGGCGAGGCCCTCCTCAACCCCTCAACGCCAATGCCGGGCATGGCCGCGCCGGTGTCAGAAAAGTGTTGCCTTGGCTTGCTAGGGGAGAGACCGAGGGCAGCAAGCGGCAGGGGCAATTTCACTCTGGCCCCCGGCAGTTTGTGCGGGTCGTAGCTGCCCTCGCCCACGAGTTTCCCAACTGATCGCGTGCGCCTCGCCGCGCATGGCGAGATGCGACGCCTAAAACCTCGCGCCTTAGCGGCGCGGGGCCGTGGTGGACAACGCCTCATGGAAGCCGCGTCATGCGAGCCGAAAACGCGTTCCGCGGCATGACAGCGCGCGGCCCAGCAGCTGGCGGTCTAGCGGTTGCGCGCCTCCGCGCGCAGCCAAGCAATGAACGCGCGCAAGGGCGGCCAGTCCGCCATTTCCGGCAGTGCCAAGGCGTAGTGCTTCCAATTGGTCTCGATTTCGCCAGGCAGGACTTGCACCAGACGACCGCTGCGAAGTTCCTCCACCACCAAGGTGCGCCGCGCAATCGCTACCCCGAGGCCACCCGCGGCCGCTTCCAAGGCAATGGCCGCTCCATTGAAGTGCATACCGCGATCAATGTTGGCGATCGGCAGACCGTGGTGTTCGAACCACGTCCGCCAGTTGGTGCCGCTGTCGTCACCCTCGGCAGTGACGTCGAGTACGCGCGTCATCGCCAGCACGTCGGCCGGCTTCTCGATCGGGCCGACTTCGCTCAGGTAGCGCGGGCTGGTGACAGGAAAGATGGCGTCATCCATCAGGTGCTCGGCATGCAGCCCGGGATAAACGCCGCTGCCGAACCGCAGCGCCACGTCGAACGTGCGCTGGCGCAAATCGGCCAGGGCCAAATCGGCGGTGATATGCAGCTCGATGTCGGGATGCGCGGCGCGAAACCGATGCAGGCGTGGCGCCAGCCAGCGCGTGACATGCGAGGGGATCCCGGTGATGCGGATGTGCGTGCCTTCGCGTCGATCGACGCTGGTAACGGCCCGGCGAAACTCGGCGAGCCCACGCCGTACCCCGGCCGCGAGCCGCTCGCCCTCGGGGGTGACCTCGATGCGTCGCGTGTGTCGCACAAACAGGGTGATGGCGAGCTCTTCTTCGAGCGTGGCGACACGGTGACTGACCGCACTGGCGGTAACGCCAAGCTCATCGCCAGCATCCTTGAAGCTTTTGTGACGCTCGGCTGCTTCGAAAACACGCAGAGTCTCAAGCGGCGGCAGGCGACGCATCGTCATCTCCGGACGGCTTTTGAGCAAGGCTCAGCACGGCAATGACTGCGCATTGCGAAGCATGCATGAGCGGAATTTGAGCATAGCATGATTATTCTTCGCTTGTCGGCCGGGTGTGACACGGCCTTAAATGCGGCAGGCTGTGGCGAGCGAGGGCGCTCGATTCCCGGCCTGCCGATCTCCACACAAGACAGCAACAAGACCTCAAAAGAGTTCGGGGAAAACCATGAGCAAGCATTGGCGACTGGCTGACGGGCATTGGCAACCGCTGCGCGGGGCCACGGACGGACAATTCGACGGCGACGGCGACCGCGCGATGCCGCATCCGGCGGCGCGGTTGTGGCTTGCCATCGTGCATTGGCGGATCCGGAGCCTCGAACGACGCTGCGGCGCGCACGACACCGGTTCCTGTCCGCTGTAGGGGCTGGAGGGTCTTCGATCCCAAGGTCGGCCTCGGCGGCCGAAGGCGCCGCCGATCAACTGACGTCCTCCTCGTGGTGAGCGCCGGCGGGCTCCGCCGCACGCACCAACGCACAAGACCACGCGAAGCGCGTTTTCGCTGCACGCCAGATGGCAGCTGGAACGCTATTGGCCTTTTTGGCTCACGAGGCACAGGCCTTCAAGCGGGCATTAGGCCCAGAAAGGATGTACCGATGCGCGATCTCATCACGCCCGGCTCGGGTGAGGCTGCCTGGTCCTTGGCATCACCGGCTGCCGCCTCTTGGCTGCAACGTCTATATGCCGCTTATAGGACAGCTGCGGAACGAAGGCGGCTGCGACTGGCCGAGCGCCAGCTCGAAAGCCTGGACGATCGCATGTTGCGCGATATGGGCATCGGTCGCTCGGAGATCAGGCGGGTGGTCCGGCTCGGGCGCCCCAGCTAGCAAAAGCCGCCGGGAGCTCGTGGTCACGACCTCCCGGCACAGGCCCAGCTCTCACCCCGGCCGACAACGCGCCTGCCGAGCGATTATTCAAAACACCCGGGAAGCCCCGATCGTTTGAGGCGCAAAGGCGCAGGCGCGCGCGCCGGTCACCAGCCCCGCACTATCATGCGGTCGGAAACCCAGGCGCTGCGGCGGCGCCGCGCAAGCTCGCGGGGGTCGGGGACCCGCCCCAGACTTTTGAGCTCGCGGCGTCCGTTGCCTAAGAGCTCGGAACAAACCGCAGGCCAGCGCTGCGGCTCGGCGGCACCGCCTCGGTCCAGCGCCGGC
>DATFXD010000269.1:0-7230 GCA_035258605.1 Hyphomicrobiaceae bacterium
GCCCTCCAAGCCCGATGCCAAGGCCGATGCCAAGAGCGAGCCCAAGACCATGGTCGACCTGGCCAAGCGGGCCAACGAGAACCTGCAAAAGGCCGGCGAGGATGCCAAGCAGCAAAGCCAGTCCACGGGACAGGCGATCGGCAACGCGACCAAGAAGACCTGGGAGTGCATGTTCTCCCTGTTCTTCCGCTGTTGATCGAAGACCAATCGGCGTCACGGCCGCGCCGACACGGGGCCCGCGCAGCCGAGCGCTTCGCATGGATGATTTGACGCGCTGAGACAATCGACGGCTTAAGCAGTGCACCCGGCGCACCCGTCTAGCAATGCCCAGGTCGCAGAGCGCATCTGCCCGCCGCGGGCGACCGGTCGTCCGGCATCACATCCGGGGCTCCCCAGTCGATCGTCCAGCCCGCCGCCGCCACCACGAAATTCCGTATACGCTCGGACCATCGCGGCGGCACGGCCAACAGCTGGCGTCGCCGGCCCGGTGGATGTACTTTTTATGACGCTTGCGGCTTGCGCCGTGCGCCCGCTTGCCACCATCGCCGCCGGCACAGTGGGCCTGACGCTGCCAATGTCCGGGGCAGCCGATCCGAGGCGCGATTGGTCGGCGCCGATCGGCGATCTGCCCACCGCTCCCGTTGTCCACAATAGCGGTCTGTCAAGGGCATTTTGCACTTGCCATGTGTCTTGGCGCAGCTAAGCTTCGCCAACGTCGTCTTGGGGGAGCTGCGGCGTTCGTCGTGGAACAGGCAAGCAACAGCAGACGTGGCCGGATGTTGGCGTGGGGCGCGGTGCTCGTGTTGACGAGTCAGCTCGCCGGCTGCGCCAATAATCAACCGTTATCCACAGGTTTTGCGGGTCCGGCCCAGGCCGGCGATGCGGAGCGCGATCCGGGCAAGAAGACCATGGCGTCGAAGGTTCTGTCGGCGATCGCGCTGGAACGCGTGACCGGACGCAAACCCGATCCCTCCCGTCTCAACGAGCTCAATTGACCTTGCGCATGGGGCGCCGCCGGCGTGGCGCCGGCCACGGCCCTTCGCCTAGCGGCGATCGAGCGCGTCGTTGATCTCGCGCTTGAAGGTGAGGCCCAGCCCCGGCGCCGCCGGCACGCTCATAAGCCCCTTCTCGGGGATGGGCGGATTGTCGAAAAGCGCCCGCGTCCACGGCATGTATTCGACGATTTCGCCATTGGGCACGGCCGCGATCAGGTGCACGTGGACCTCGGGGATCAGGTGTGAGACGACCGGCAGATTGAACGCCTCGGCCATGCCGGCAACCTTGATCCACTGGCTGATGCCGCCGACCCGAACTAGGTCGATCATCACGATATCGACCGACCGTGCCTGCAGCATGTGGCGAAACGGCGTAATGCCGTAGACGTACTCGCCGCCGGCGATTGGGGTGGCGAGCTGCTGGGTGACGAGCGCCAGTCCAAGGTAGTCGTCACAGGTCGTGACGTCCTCCAGCCAATGCAAGCGATAGGGCTCAAGACGCTTACCGATGCTGATGGCTTGGTGCACCAGCCAGCGCTGGTTGATATCGCACATCAGCTGCGTTGAGGCGCCGACCACCTCGCGGATCCGGCGAATACGCTCGACCTCGAGGTCGGGGGAGGTGTGCCCGGGCAGCGCAAGTTGCGTCTTCATGGCGGTCCAGCCGCGCTCAAGCAACCGACCGGCGGCGGTCGTCACCTCATCGAGCGTGAGCGTGCGCATCAGCGCGCCGCTGGCATAGGCGGGAACGCGATCGCGAAAGCCGCCCAACAGCTTTGCTACCGGCACTCCCAGCGCCTTGCCGCGCAGGTCCCACAACGCCGTGTCGATGGCCGATAGCGCCAGGGTGAAGATGCCGCCGGGACCGCTGGTGCCGGCCGCGAGCCGCAGCTTGTCGAGGATGCGTTCGATCGCATTGGGATCGTCGCCAACGATGAGGGCACCGAGCTCTTCGACCGCGCGCTGCAGGGACCCGGTCATGGCGGCGCCGAAGAACGTGACGCCGATGCCATCGACCCCGTCTTTGCTGCGGATCTTGACGGCCACCAGTTGGCGGGTCGCGCCCTGGGCAACCCGGCCGTCGGCCAGCGGCTCGTCGGCCGGTTGCTCAACGATGTGTGCACTGACGCGAGCGATTTGCATGGCCGAGCCCCTTCCCTTGGGTGCTGCGGCGCCCGCAACACCCCGGCACTCTACCGGTTCGGTGGCGGTCCGCAATCGGGCTGGTGCTCATCAGATGGCGGGCGCGCCAGGCTGTCGGCCTGGGCTGCCGGCGAGGTCCGCGGTCGGCTGCGCCATCGCCAATCGCCCATCGGGCAACGGGCGACAGGGGATCAGTTGGTCCGCTGCGAACCGTCGCCAGTCTCGACCACGGTCTGCTTGGCGCCCGATCGGGCTGTGGCATCGCCGCGCATGAAGACGTCGACCCGCATTCCGGGCAGCAGCGGCGGGTTGCCGCTGAGCTCGATCAGGACTTCGAGCACGTCAACGTCGGTCGGCTTGCGCGGACCGCGCTGTCCGAGCCGGCTGGGCCCCAGCGATTGCGCCAGAAAGGTGACCTTGCCTTCAAAGTCGCGACCGGGAAAGGCGTCGGAGCGCACCACCGCGGCTTGCCCGACGCGCAGCTTGCCGACGTCGCGCTCCTCGAACTCGGCGCGGACCCTTAACGAGGACAGGTCTCCCATCACCAGCAGGGGAGCCTCCGGTGACGGTGCGACGCTCTCACCGGCCTTGGCGTTGACCTGCAGCACGGTTCCGGCGGACGCGGCGCGAATCCGGGTTTTTTCCAGCGCCGCCTCCGCCAGCGACAGCTCGGCGCGTGCCGCCGTCAGCGCGGCTTCCGGCCGCGTCGGCGGCGGCAGGTTTTCGGCGGCGAGCGCCTTGCGCAGCCCTTCGCGGGCGCTAGCCAGGCGGTCGCGCGCCTTGTTGGTGGCCTCGCGCGCCTTGTCGACATCGGCGTCGCTGCCGCTGCCGTTGCGGCGCAGCTTGCTCACCCGGTCCTGATCGTCGCGCGTCTGGGCCAGCTGCCGCTCGGCATTGGACAGCGCGTCCTCGGCGGCGCGGCGGTCTTGCGCCGGCCTGCCAGCGGCGTCGGCACTGTCGCGCTCGCGTTTGCGCACGGCAACTTCGGTGGCCGCCGCGTGCAGCCGCGGCAACAGCTCGTCGTCTTCGAGCCGCACCATGAGGTCACCGGCCTCGACCTTGTCGTTGGCGGCCACCAGGACCTCGGCGATGCGGCCGGGCAGCTGGGCACCGATGCGCACTTCGCCGGCCGACGGCTCGACGCGGCCCGGCGCAGAGGCGGCCCATTCGGGTTTTGCCGGTGCCGCCTTGGCGGCGCCGGTCACAATGCTGCTAGCGGCATCGCTCTTTGCCTGCTCGCTCGGGCGAGCGACGAACGCCTTGGGCACATAGTAGCCGACGCCGAGGGCCAGGATCGCGGCCACGATCAGCATCGTGAATGTTGAATCACCTTTAAGCATTGGCCTTCCGTTTGCGATTGCGCGCCAACTCATGGATAGTCTCGATGCCTTCCGCGCGGCGCTCTTCGCCGACGATGATGCCGTCTTCGATGCGCAGTACGCGGTTGGCGAAGGGAACGGTTCGCGGGTCGTGCGTCACCGCCAGGACGGCACGGCTCTTATCCTTGGCGATCTCCGACAGAAGCTGCATGACCGCAAGCCCGTTCTCGCTATCGAGCGCCGCGGTCGGCTCGTCGGCCAGCATCACCGATGGCGAACCGGCCAATGCCCTGGCGACGGCGACGCGCTGCTGTTCGCCGCCGCTCATGTTGCCGGGATAGGACTTGAGCTTGTGCCGCAGTCCGACACGATGCAGGGCGCGTTGCGCCACCACCACCGCTTGCGAGCCGCGCTTGCCGCGCACATCGAGCGCCACGCGCACATTCTCCTCGGCGGTCAAGGTCGGAAACAGATTATAGGATTGAAAGATGAAGCCGATGTGCTGCCGACGCAGGTCGGCCAGCTGCTCCGGGCTCAAACCGGCGGTGCTATGGCCGGCGACCGAGAGGCTACCCTCGGTGGGCGTCAGAATGCAGCCCAAGATCGAAAGCAAGGTGGTCTTGCCGCTGCCCGAAGGTCCCATGAGCAAGGTCAACTCGCCGGCACGCAGCGACAGGTTCACGCCCTTGAGGGCGCGGACCTTGCCGGCGCCGCGGCCGAGCTCCTTGGTGATCTGGCGCGCCTCCAGCACGATTTCGGCGTTGTCGTCGCCGATCGGGCTCGGACGCGCTTCGGCTGGGGCGTTGGCAGTTTCGGAGATCATCGGTTGAACACCATGGCTGGATCGATCCGCATCACCTTGCCGATTGCTGACAGCGCCGAAATCGCGCACATGCCGACGGTCAACGCCAGCAGCAGCGCCGCTAGTCCCGGCGTCATCATGATCGGTAGCGCAGTATTTTCAGTCAGATAAACAACGGCCATCGCAATTGACATGCCGAGCGCGTAGCCGAGCAAGGCGCTCAATGCCGCCTGCATCAGGATCACCCGGTGGATGTAGCCAGACGATGAACCGAGCGCGCGCAGTGTGGCGAATTCGTTGAGGTGATCCTTGGTACTCGAATAGAGGGTCTGGGCGACGATCACGGTACCGACCAGCAGGCCGAGCACGGCGCCGCCGATCAGCGCGACACCGGCGCCGGTTGCAAACAGCCAGTGATTGAGGCTGCGCGTGCGGAATTCGGCGGTCGTCAGCACCTCGCTGTCGGGTACCTTAGCCTGCAGCGCGGCCTTGACGGTTTGCGGGTCGGCGCCTGGCTCCAATTTGACCAGCGCGTAAGTGATCTTGTCGGCGGGCATGTCGAGCAAGGTGCGCGCCCGGCTGATGGTGGTAAACACATAGGGCGTTACCGTGAACGAGCGAATACCCTCGGTGAGACCCGACACGCGCACGCGCGAGGCTCCGACTTCCGCGGTGTCGCCGACCTGCTTGACGCCAAGCTCCTCCAGATAGGTCTTGTCGATCATCACCGCATCGCGCGCGCCCAGCCCGGTGACGTTGCCTTCCGTCACGTTCCACGGACTGAGCCCGCGATCCTCGTTGTCGGTGCCGATCACCACCACCAAGGTCGAGCCTCCAGTCGGCTTCTTCCAATCGGTGAACGAGGCGACGATGGGTATGGCGTCGGCCACGCCGGGGGTCGACAGCGCGGCGTAGCGGTCGCGGACGTTGATCGGCTGCGCTTCCTCGAAGTTCTTGGTGCCGTAGGCCATCACCCACAGATCGCCGTGCGCGCGATCGATCATGGAAATGATCATCGAGCGGGCGCCGAGATAGAGCCCGAGCTGGATCGCCACCAGCACGATCGAAAACAAGATGCCGACCAACGTGACGGTCAGCCGCACGCGGTCATGGAACAGATTGCGAAACGCCAGCGTAAAGGTCATGGAAACGCGCTACACCTCATCGGCTGCGCCGGGCATGCCACCGCGGCCCAGTCTAATCGTTAACGGCCCCGCCGGGCCCCATCGGCGAGGGCAATCATCGGACCCGTGACGCCTCGCTCCCCTGTGCGCCACGTTATATAGGGATTTGGCTGCAGCCTTGCGACCACCCGCCAAATCGGTAAAGGCCGCAGCAAAGCTTATGCCTGGAAATTGCCGCATTCTTCCGTGGTCGGAGCCAACCCGGCCGGGGCGCCGTATTTTCTCCCAATCTCGCCCGCAAGTGCGGGCTTCAGTTGTGGCCCGAACTGCAAAGGAAACCCCATTAGGATGCTGTCCTTCAGGTTTACCAAGCTTTCCCTGGCGCTCGCCACGTTGCTTGCCGGGTCGCTGTCGGCGGCGGCGGCGGACGTCACCGGCACCTGGATCGATCATACCGGCCAGGGCGCCGTCGAGATCCGCCCGTGCGGCGATAGCATGTGCGGGCGCGTGGTCTGGCTCAAAAACCCAACGCACAAGTCGCGCAGCGGCCGGCCGATCTGCGGCGCGCAGATCCTCGGCAACCTGCATCGGGGCGACCCCAACACTTGGTCCTCCGGCTGGATCTACAATCCCGAAGACGAGGAGCGCTTCAGCGCCGAAATCAAACTTGAAAACGACAATACCCTCCTGGTGACCGGCTATCTCGGCATCAAGCTGTTGGGCGAGACCTTCACCTGGAAGCGCGCGCCAGCAGACCTCAAACGCTGCAACGCCGCCGGCGGTGCCTGAGCCGCCCCGGCGGCAGATGCCAGTCCTCCCTCATTGCGCCGCGGCAGGCTTGCCAGGCCGAGCCGGCCCCTTGCCTTGGCCAACTCCCTCAATCCGACGCCATTCGGCTCTGATCACCTTTGGCCGCCTTGCGCAGGCGTTCCGCGTCGCTCTTGGCCGCGCGGGCGCTCTCGACCCAGGACACGAAGGCATCGGTGCGTTCCGCCACCACGTGCCGCTGCTGATCGAGCGTCACCATGTGGTAGCTGTTGTCCAATACCAGCGTGTCCACCAGCCCGCCCAAATTCGATTGCAGGTACTGCGCGTTCTTGAGGCTGGCGATATCGTCGTTGCGCGGGTGAACGATCAGCGCCGGCTGCCGGACCTTGTCCAGATGTGGCCTCACCGCGGTGACGAGTGCGTTGAAATTGGCAAACGAGCGGCTCGGCGTGCTGAACACCCCGGCTTGGCCGGAGTCGCCGCTCTGCATGCTGGAGACCACCAGTGCCCGCACCCGCGCATCCTTGAGCCCATAGGGGTCGCGCTCGGGAAGATCGAACTCGAGGCGGAGCGGCGAGGGTCGCAACAGTGGCAGCAACAGGGAGTGCCAAGGCATCGCCCAGCCATCGAGCTTGAGCGTTGGCGCATAGAGCAAGAGGCCGTGCACGTCATCGGGATGTTGTTGCGCCAGTCGCAGGGCCAATATGCCGCCCATCGACAGGCCACCGGCGAGCACGATGTCGCATTGTTGGCGCAGCCGAGCATGGGCTTGCGCCACGCTTTGATACCATTCCTGCCAGGTCGAACGCCGCAATTCCTCCGGCGTGCTGCAGTGGCCGGCCAGCTGGCAGCACAATACCGTCCGCCCGGCGCGCGCCAGACCCTGGGCGATAAAGCGCAGCTCGGTGGGGGTACCGCCCAGGCCGTGGATCAAAAGCACGCCAACGCGCCCGCCTTCAAACAGCTGGCTGCGATCGGGGAATTCGTCCTTGTCGTCGTTCTTGCCGTTCATGTCCACCAGACTTTTGTTATCAGTTTTGTTTATTGCTTCACCACGCCAGGGAGCCTTCTACCGCAGC
>DATFXD010000270.1:0-2196 GCA_035258605.1 Hyphomicrobiaceae bacterium
CTGGATCGAGCCGCCGCGCACCAGTTGGATGTCGTGGTAGTCAAAGCGGAGAGTATTGGTGAAGGAGAAACAGGAGAAGGCGCTGGCCGAACATGTGGCCCGCCATCCTGAAGATGCCGGCCGCACGGTTAAGGACTTCGGATGGATAGTGCAAACGATCGTCAAATGGCCAAGAGAAGCCGGCGATCCACCCCTTCCTGACTGCTGATAACCAAATGACATAAGCCGAATTTGGCCCTAAATGCAGAAATTGAAATGGAAATCCCTATTTGGGCCGAGGTGTAAAGCCGGCTCGTATCCAGCGCATGAGGTAAACAAGCGCCTAGACTAGCAGCCAGCCCAGGGCCACCGGGCCCAATGCTGCCGCGACCTGGTTTGCGCGGTGGGCGGCCGTATAGCGCGGCACCAAATCCGCCTGCTTCGCTGACCCGCCGCGCTCCGCTTCCACGCTTGCGCTGCGAGCTAGCTACAGGCTGCCGACTCCGAGTAAGGTCCAATGGCACTGTAAGAACTATGCACGCGGCGCCGCGGCCGCGTGTCATCCATTCGACGCGGGGACGCAGCAACGTTGAACCAGCGAACAGGCTTCGCCGCGGTCCTGTGGTCGTCGTGTCTGGCGATGCTCGCGGTCGGCGCCAACGGCACGGCGATCATGGCCGCCTTGCCGAGCATGCGGACCGAGCTTGGCCTCAGCGCAGCCGGCGTGGAGTGGGCGGTTAACGCCTATCTGATCGTCTCCGCAGCGTTCATCGTGCTCGGCGGCCAGGCGGCGGATCGGTTCGGCGCGCGGGCCGCATCGATGGTTGGATTGGCGCTGTTCGCCGTCGCGTCCTGCATCATTGCCAACGCCGCGACCCAAGCTGAACTGCTGGCTGGACGCGCCTTGCAGGGCCTGGCAGCAGCGGTCGCGGTGCCCAGCACGCTGGCTGCGGTCAACACCAGCGCGGTGTCGGAACGCAGGGCGGCGGCGATCGGCGCATGGACCGGCTTTCTGATGCTCGGCTTCAGCATCGGGCCGCTGCTCGGCGGCGCGCTCACGCACTTCACCGGCTGGCGTGTGATCTTCTGGTTCAACGTCGCGCTCATGCTGACCGCCATCGCCGGTCTGGCCTCCACACGCTTGGGCACGGCCCGTGCTGACGCGACCCAAAGTCGCCGCGCGGATTGGATCGGCTTTATCTTGCTGACCACGTTGATGGTGTCGCTGGTCTTTGGGCTGCACGCATTGCCGCGTGCGAGGACGGCACCGCTTCCCGTTGTCGGCCCGTTCGTGCTGGCGGCGGCGGCGCTCTTCCTGCTGCTGATCGTGGAGTCACGCGCCAAGCCGCCGCTCATCGACCTGACCTTCTTCGCGCGGCGTAGCTTTGTTATGGGCCTGGCCATCGGCTCGCTGTCGATGTTCAGCATCATGAGCCTGCTGCTCTACTTCAACCTTTATGCGCAGAGCCGGGAAGGACTCGGCCTCACGGCGCTGGAGGCCGGCGCCGCCCTGCTGCCGCTGAGCGCGGCACTGCTTGCGCTCGCCCTGTCGGCTTCCGCGGTGGCGGCACGGGTCGGGCTGCGCCATGCGATGACGGGCGGCATGGTGCTGATCGCGATCGCCAGTGCCATCATCGGCGCAGCCATCGCCGAGGGCGGGATGGTGCTGCTGGCGGTCGGGTTTATTGCAATGGGCGCCGGTCTGGCCGTGCCTTATGCCTTGGCACCGCGGCTGGCGCTGTCGGCGCTTGCGCCCGCGCAAGCGGGGCAGGGATCCGGGATTATCAACGCCTGCACCTTTCTCGGCGGCAGCTGCGGCGTTGCCGGCGGCGCGTCCGCCTTGGCGCTGGGGGGATTTCCCGCCGTGCTGACGATGATCGCGCTCGCCGGCATTATCGGCGCGGCGTTGAGCCAGTGGATTTCAGAGACGGCATAGGCACGCGCATTTCGGCTGGCGCGCAGCAATCAGGGCATGGCTGATTCTAAGCCAGCAACGCTCAAATCGATCGTGTCGGCCAGGTCGTCTTGATCCAATTGTACGTCGCGGACGGATCATCGTGGCCATCCCCCTTAAGAACTCAGTGCTTTGCTTCGGGAGAGATGCCATGCCGATCTACATCTCGCGTGGTCGTTTCACTTCAGACGCTATCAAGGGCATGCTGGCTAAGCCGGAAAATCGTGAGGAAGCCGTTGCCAAGCTCTTCAAGAGCGTAGGCG
>DATFXD010000271.1:0-15220 GCA_035258605.1 Hyphomicrobiaceae bacterium
GTCGGGCAGCCGGCCTCGAAGCGGTCGACCAGCGCCAGGTCGGCGAAGGCGGCGCCCTGGGCCAAAATCGGGTTGCTGCGGTCGAACACGATCGCCTTCGGCACCAGGCCCGACGCCTTCATCTCGTTCAGCATCCAAGCCGAAGCCACGCCGCCCTTGGCGGTCACCAGCACCAGGATCTTGTCGTGATAGCTCTGGCCATAGAGGCTGTGCCCGGGACGGCAGAAAATGCCCTTGCTGCGGTCGAGATCATAGCGCGTGGAGAAATTGTCGGCCGCCACCAACGCCGCGCCCTCGACGGTTGGGCCGATGCCGCGATGGCATTTGAGCACGACCACCATCACACGATCCGTCCGGCAACGGCGCTATCGATGCAGCGTTCCATGCTGGCGAGTGCCGGTCGATAACCGTAGCCGGCGATAATATTGACGAGTTTGGCCGAATTGGTCAAAAGCCGCTGCCAGCCGTTGGCTTCGGCCATTTCGCGGGCGTAGCTCTGGTAGAAGCAGACGCCGGCGGCAACGATGCCGCCTGCCTCCTCGATGGCGTGCGTGAGCCCCATGCGATCGGCGGCGAACTTGATCTCGGGCGAGGTTGCCACAATCAGGGTGGTGTCGGCGTTGAGGCGGCGGCCGGCGATCAGGCTGGCGACCTTCTCCATCTCCAACAGCGACAGCTGCGGTGCAGCGAACACCACCACATCGACCTTGTCGCCAGTGGCGGTGTACTCGGCACAAAAGCCGGCGAGGTCGCCGGCCTCGAGCGCGATCGCCGGCGGCGGGCGGCGTCCGGCAAACGCTGCGGTCAGGGTCGCCGCCTCCGGCGTCACGCCGGGAATATGATAGAGCGCCACCGAGCCGAAGCTCGCCAGCGCCGCGCCAAAATGCTTGAGTTCATCGGAACTGGGCGGCGTCGTCAGGCCGGTCAGCACCGGCACCTCCCAGTAGCTGTTGCTGGCGCGACCGACGATGCCGCCAAGCGCACCCCACTCGCTGAGGTCGCGCGGCCGACAGCGAAGCTCGAAGTGCTTGCTGCCAACGCGATTGACGTCGACATGATAGCCATAGCGCGGCGTGCGCGCGGTCAGACCGGCGGCCAGCGCCGACGGCCCACCTTCGAAGTTGCTGCGCGCACCTAGCACGCTATTGCAATAGATAACCACGCCGGTATCACCGTAGGCCATGTGCTCGCCTCGAACCGGCGGCAGGACGGTCTGATAGTTGATGCAGGTGTTGGTCATCAACACGCCGAGTGCCTCGAACGCCCGGATGGTCCGCGCCTCCAGATCGGCCATGGCCTCGGTCTGCTTCAGCCGCCGATAGGACGCAAAATCGAGCCCACGTGGATCGGTGATGGTCGGAATGCTGACCCGGCGTTCCGCCTTGGGCAACGCCGCCAGCGCCTCGAGCCAGGCGATGCCGGCCCACCCGAGACTTTCGGTGTCGGCCATGATGTGGGCCTGGCCGACGCGCACCAAGTCGGGAGCATCGAAAAACCTGCCAACCGCCAGCTGATGTTTGATCGCCCACTGGCGGGCGGAGCCGAGCTCGCCCGCCAGCATCGCCTGCTCTTCATCGTTGAGCTGCATGCCTAGTGCCTTCACGCTCCAGCTGGGTGCCACGCTATTTCGTCGTGGCTTCCTTGAGCACCGGCGTAATGCGTGCAACTTCGCTCTCGACCAGTTTTTGCAGTCCCGCGGGACCACGCTCGGCGCGCTCGGGGGCAGTGCTGCCGAGCTCGACGTAGCGCGCGATCGTGGCTGGATCGTCGAGCGCCTTGTCGAGGGCGGCGCTCAAGGCATCGACCACGGGCTTTGGCGTCCCCTTCGGTGCAACCAGCGCATTCCAGGCGCGGAACACGAAGTCGACGCCCGCCTCCTTGGTGGTCGGCACTTCGGGTAGACTTTGCAGGCGGTCGGCGGCGGCAATGGCAAAGACCTTGATGGTGCCGCCCTTGATCTGCGGGATGACGTTGAGCGACTGGTCGACCATGTAGTCGATCTGTCCGCCGACCAGATCGTTGAGCGCCGGCGCGGTGCCGCGGTAGGCGACCAGCGCCGGACGCAAGCCGAACTGGTGATTGAACAACACGCCGGAGACGTGCGAGATCGAGCCGACGCCGGCGTGGCCGTAGCTGAGCTTGCTGTGGTTGTCCTTGAGATAGGCGATAAACGCCTTCAGATCCGTGGCCGGATTGTCCTTCTTGGCGACGATTGCCTGCGGCGTGAAATTGGCGATGCCGATCTGCTCAAAGCTGGTCGCGGGATCATATTTGAGATTGGGATAGAGCGCCGGTGCTGCCGATTGCGTGCCCATGTTGCCGACCCCGAGCGTGTAGCCGTCGGGCTCGGCCGAGGCGACGCGGCTCATGCCGATGGTGCCGCCGGCGCCGCCGATGTTCTCGACCACGAACTGCTGCCCGAGCGTGCGCGACATATGGTCCCCGAGAATGCGCCCCACCACGTCGGTCGGGCCACCGGCGGCGAACGGCACGATCACCGTGACCGGTCTTGCCGGATAGCTCGGATCGGCGGCAACCGCCTCGGCCGCGGCCAGGGTGAAGGCAAGCAAGGCAACAAATCCACATCGCAGCATGTGCTGAAGGTCCTCCATGGTGTGGCGCCCCGGGTCGCCGACGTCGGGCATGAGGCACGCCGGCTCGGGCCAGGCGATCCTCACCCATCGGTCCTCGGTTTGGCAACCGGGCGCGACTTTAAGGCCGGTTGCTCGCGCCGGAGTCGGGCGGCGGCCACGGCTGGACCAATGCCGCAAGTTCGGCCAATATTCCGCGGCCAGTGGGCGTGCCACATGCCCACCTCCTTGCTGTGAGAGACCCAGATGACGTTTCGACCCCTTGCCGTGGTGAGCGCGCTCGTGTTGGCGCTTGCCGCCACCCCGGCTGCCGCCAAAACCTTCCGCTATGCCTTTCAGGGCGATCTCAACGCCCTCGACCCCTATACGCTCAACGAATCCTTCACGCTGGGCGCGCTCGGCAACGTCATGGAGGGGCTGACCAAGCGCGACAAGGACCTGAAAATCATCCCGGCGCTGGCCGAGCGCTGGGAGGTCATCGATCCCTTGAAGTGGCGCTTCTACCTGCGCAAGGGTGTCAAGTTCCAGGGTGGCGAGGATTTTACCGCCGACGATGTCATCTTTTCGCTCGACCGCATGCGCAGCCCCGGCTCGCAGATCAAGACGCGCGCCCCCGCCGACATGAAGGCGGTGAAGGTCGATGACTACACCGTCGACTTCGTGTTGACCTCGCCCAATCCCATTCTGCACGCCGAATGGGACACCTGGTACATGTTTTCCAAGAAGTGGGCCGAGGCCAACGGTGCCACGCAGGCGCAGGCGGCGCAGGCGAGCTCGCTCAATCCGTTCGCGCTCAAGGCCAACGGCACCGGCCCGTTCATGATCGTCAGCCACGAGCCCGGGGTGAAGACGGTGTTCAAGGTGAACCCCAATTGGTGGGGTAAACCGGAGCACAATTTGACCGACGTGATCTTTCAGACCATCAAGTCGGACGCCACCCGGGTCGCCGCCCTGCTGTCCGGCGATATCGACATGATGGACCCGGTGCCGGTGCAGGACATCGAGCGCGTAAAGAGCAATCCCAACGTCACCGTGCTCACGGGTGCCGAGCTGCGCACCATCTTTCTCAACCTCGATTCAATGCGTGACGAGCTGCTCTACTCCAATGTTAAGGGCAAGAACCCCTTCAAGGACGCGCGGGTACGCAAGGCCGTCTACCAAGCGATCGACATGGAAGCGATCCACAGCAAGGTGATGCGTGGCATGTCGACCAACTCGGCGCTGCTGATCTCGCCGCTGCTCTATGCTCGGGCCGGTGAGTTCAAGCGCTGGCCCTACGACATCGCGGCGGCCAAGAAGCTGATGGGCGAGGCCGGCTATCCAAACGGCTTCGAGGTGACGTTGGATTGTCCCAACGATCGCTATGTCAACGATGAGGGCATCTGTCAGGCGGTGGCGCAGATGCTGTCGCGCATCGACATCAAGGTGAAACTCAACGCCATGCCGAAGGCCAAATTCTTCCAGAAGGCAGGGCCAACCGACAAGTATGACTCGTCCTTCAATCTGCTCGGCTGGACACCCGGCTCGTTCGACAGCTGGAACGTGATCGCCAACATCATCGGCTGTCGCGACGCCGACGGCAAAGGCGGCACCTTCAATTTTGGCGGCTACTGCAATCAAAAGATCGAGGAACTGGGCCGCAACATCCTGGTCGAGACCGATACCACCAAGCGCGACGCGATGATCGCCGAGGCATTCAAGATCAATCACGAAGAGGCCGGCGTGCTGCCTCTGCACCAGCAGGCGCTGGCCTGGGGCGTGTCCAAGAAGGTCGAGATCGTGCAGCGGGCCGACAATCAGATCCTTTTCTACTGGGTGAAGATGCAATAGCGGAAGCGGCGCCGGGCCATCGGCCCGGCACCTCGCCACCTGTCGAACAGACCGAGCATGCTTGCCTTCGCCATCCGCCGTTTGCTCGAAGCGGCCATCGTCATGCTGACGGTGGCACTGCTGGCCTTCGTGCTGTTTCGCTTCGTCGGCGATCCCGTCAACCAGATGGTGGGACAGGACACCTCGCTCGAGGACCGCATGCGGCTGCGCGAGGAGCTCGGCCTCAACGATGCCGTGATCGTCCAGTTCGCGCGCTTTGTCGCCGGCGCCGCCAGCTTCGATTTCGGCATCTCCTACCAGATGAAGCAGCCGGTGACCGCCATCATCGCCGAGCGGGCGCCGGCCACCATCGAGCTGGCGCTGGTGGCCGCCCTATTCGCGGTCAGCCTGGGCATCCCGATGGGTGTCTACACCGGCATCCATCGGGACAGCTGGCTATCGCGGGTATTTCTGGCCGTGTCGCTGATCGGCATATCGCTGCCGACCTTCCTGATCGGCATTTTCCTGATCTATGTGTTCGCCGTGAAGCTCGGGGTATTGCCATCGTTCGGCCGCGGCGAGGTGGTCCGGTTCGGCTTCTGGCGCACGGGACTGCTCACCGCCTCCGGCCTCAAGGCCCTGATCCTTCCTGCCATCACGCTCGGGCTGTTCCAGATGACCTTGGTGACGCGGCTGGTCAGGGCCGAGATGCTCGAGGTGCTGCGTACCGACTATATCAAGTTCGCCCGCGCCCGCGGCCTGAGCAAGCGGGCGATCAACTTCGGCCACGCGCTCAAGAACACGCTGGTCCCCGTCATCACCGTTATCGGCCTGCAGCTCGGGGCCGTGATCGCCTTCGCCATCATCACCGAGACCGTGTTCCAGTGGCCGGGCATGGGGCTGATGTTCATCCAGGCCGTGCAGAATGCCGATATTCCGGTGATGGCCGCCTACCTGATGCTGGTGGCGTTCCTGTTCGTGCTGATCAACTTCCTGGTCGACTTGTTGTATGTCCGCGTCGATCCCCGCATCCGCATCTACGGTCGAGGCGCGTGAACCGATGCAGGACGCACCGGAGCAATTCGAAACACCGCCCGCTTCGTTACCACGCACCGCCCAGCAACCTCCAGCCCGGCTGACACCGGCCGCGGCTGAGCCGTCCCGCTTGCGCCGCTTTCTCGACAGCGACCTCTTGCATAGTTTCCTGCGCTCCAAGCTCGTGGTGCTGGCCGCGATCCTGACCACGCTGTTGGTCGGCGCCGCCTTTCTCGCCCCGGTGATCGCGCCGCACAATCCCTACGACCTCAAATCCCTGAGCCTGCTTGATTCCAACCTGCCGCCGATGTGGGAACAGGGCGGCGAGCCCGGCTACCCGCTCGGCACCGACGATCAGGGCCGCGACATCCTCTCCACCATTCTCTACGGCACCCGCGCATCGATCCTGATCGGCCTCGCCTCGGTGCTGCTCGCCATCGCCATCGGCCTGTCGGCCGGCCTTTGCGCCGGCTATGCCGGCGGCCGCATCGATGCGCTGATCATGCGCATTGCCGACGTGCAGCTGACGTTTCCGGCCATTCTCACGGCGCTGCTGATCGACGGCGTGGCGATCGCCATCTTCAAGACCTACGACCTTGACGCCGCCAAGTTCGGCATTCTGGTGGTGGCCATTGGCCTGTCGTTCTGGGTGCAGTATGCGCGCACCGTGCGCGGCGTGACCTTGGTCGAACGCAACAAGGAATACGTGCAGGCAGCGCGCCTGATCGGTATCAGCCCGTTCAAGATCATGTTCCAGCACATCCTGCCCAATGTGCTCAGTCCCGTGCTGGTGATCGCCACCATCAATCTTGCCCTCGCCATCATCACCGAGGCGACGCTGTCGTTTTTGGGCGTCGGCCTGCCGGCGACCGAGCCCTCGCTCGGCACCATGATCCAAATCGGCAACCGGTACTTGTTTTCGGGGTCCTGGTGGATGGTGGCGTTTCCCGGCTTGACGTTGGCGGTATTGGCACTTGCGGTCAATCTATTGGGCGACTGGTTGCGCGATGCCCTCAACCCCAAGCTGCGCTAAGGCGCGGGCGGCGACCACCATGCACCAACAGCCGGCCAACGCCGCCCCGCTCACGCGGCCACGCTCGGCCCCGACCTGCGCCAGCCAAGGGCGCCGGCCGTGACCCAGCCGGTGCTCTCAGTGCGCGATCTGGTGGTCGGATTTCCGACCCGGCGCGGGGTCTTGACCGCGGTCGATGGTGTTTCGTTTGATATCGCCGCCGGCGAGGTGTTGGGCGTGGTCGGCGAATCGGGAGCCGGCAAATCGCTCACCGGCGCCGCCGTCATTGGCCTGCTCGAGCCGCCCGGCCAAATCCTGGGCGGCAGCGTGCATTTGGAAGGCAAGCGCATCGACACCCTCGAGCCGGAGGCGATGCGCCGGATCCGCGGTCGCCGGATCGGCATGGTGTTCCAGGACCCGCTCACCAGTCTGAACCCGCTCTATCGCATCGGCGAGCAAATCGTCGAAACCATCCGCACCCACGCCAAGGTGTCGTCGGCCACCGCATCGGAGCGGGCCATCGACCTGTTGGAGGAGGTCGGCATTAAGGGTGCACGCAGCCGCATCCATGCCTACCCGCACGAGTTTTCCGGCGGCATGCGTCAGCGCGTGGTGCTAGCCCTAGCGCTGTGCGCGGAACCTCAGCTCCTGATCGCCGATGAGCCCACCACCGCGCTCGACGTGTCGATCCAGGCGCAGATCATCGCGCTCCTCAAACGCCTGTGCCGGCAGCGCCGCACGGCGGTGATGTTGATTACCCACGACATGGGGGTGATTGCCGAGACCGCCGATCGGGTTGCGGTGATGTATGCCGGTCGGATCGCCGAAATCGGCCCGATCGGCGATGTGCTGCGGCAGCCGCGCCACCCCTACACCCAGGGCCTGATGGGGGCGATCCCCGCGGTAGCGGGGGCAACCGCCACGCGTCTCACCCAGATCCCTGGCTCGATGCCCCGCCTCAATGCCATCCCGGCCGGCTGCGCCTTCAACCCGCGCTGCCCGCGCGCCTTCGATCGCTGCCGGCGCCTGCGCCCGGAACCGATCACGGCGGGTCGCACCGAGGCGGCCTGTTGGCTGTTGGCGCACGACGCCGGGGTGGCCTCATGAGCTCGGCCCCGGCGTTGGTCGAAGCGCACAACCTGACGCGGGTGTTCGACGTCTCCAAACCCTGGCTCAATCGCCTGCTCGAGGGCGAACGGCGCCGGCTGCTCGCCGCCGTCACCGGGGTGTCGTTCACGATCGGCAAGCGCGAAACCCTGGCGCTGGTGGGTGAGTCGGGATCGGGCAAGTCGACGGTGGCGCGCATGATCGTCGGCCTGTTGCCGCCGACCGGCGGCAAGGTGGCGATCGACGGCATCGACATCTGGGCGCCGGCGTCGGCGGCGCAGCGTCAACGGCTGCGTCGCCGGCTGCAAATGATTTTTCAGGACCCCTACGCCAGCCTCAACCCGCGCTGGCGCGTCGACCGCATCATCGCCGACCCGATCAGGGCCTTTCGGCTGGCCGCCGACCGCGCCGAGATCGAGGCCCGGGTCGGCGAGCTGTTGCGCTTGGTCGGCCTCGACCCGGCCGACGGCCGCAAATACCCGCACGAGTTTTCCGGCGGCCAGCGCCAGCGCATCTGCATCGCCCGCGCGCTGTCCTCCAATCCGGAGTTCATCGTCTGTGACGAGCCGACGAGCGCGCTCGATGTCTCGGTGCAAGCCCAGATTTTGAACCTGATGCGCGACCTCCAGGACCGCTTGGGTCTCTCCTATTTCTTCATCAGCCACAACCTGGCGGTGGTGAAGCACATGGCAGCGCGCATCGGCGTCATGTACCTGGGGCGGATCGTGGAGCTGGCGCCCACCGCGGAGCTGTTTGCCGCGCCGCGCCATCCCTATTCGCGCATGCTGCTCGACGCCGTGCCGGATCTCGCCATGACCGGACGGCGGCGCAAGCCGATCGAGGGCGAAATCCCAAACCCGATCGATCCGCCGGCCGGCTGCCCCTTCCACCCGCGGTGCCCGTCCGCCTTCGACCGCTGCCGGGCCGAGACGCCGCAGCTGTTGCCGGCAGGCTCGGCCATGACCGCCTGCCACGCGGTGGCGGCGCACAAGATCTAAATCGCGCATCATCTGGCATCGGATCAATCGCTGGCGTCGGCTCCCAGGCCATGGCCGGGTTAGCTGCGCGCCGCGAGCGCTGCCAGGGCGAGACGCCTCGCCCTCAAATCAAAGCCCGGCGGTGGAGACGCCGGGCTTCGGGGGCCCTTGCGATGGCCCCATCGTCACTGTCGCGGGCAAGATCAACGTCTGAGGAGGTGCCTTTGGACCAAGTGGCCGCAGCCGGTGAGCGCTGTCGGCCAGGTAAGGCAGCCATGTCCTCGTTTCAGCCCGCCTGATCAAGGATCAATGATCAGTTCTACGGATCCTCACCGTCCGCCGACCTCGTGCACCTCCCAAATCCCGATGGATCGATCAGCGCCACAACGCCGGCAAGGCCCGGCTAGGAGCCGGTGAAAAACCCAAATTGTCGGTGAGCGCCGTCCGGTGTCTGGTGGGGAAGGGTCTTGCGGCCCACGGATCGACCGTGGGGGTTGCCAAGGCCCTCAGTTACCCACCCCCGTCATGCGATGGCGGGGTGCCGGCACGGCCTGAAAACTGCCCGGCGGCGACATTTTCTTAGACCTCCGTTGGCCAAGGTTTGAAGGCTAGCGTGGACCCGGGACCCACCGCCCGTCAAATCACAAGTTGCATGTCAAAGCTTGATCGGTGGGCGCGACCGACAAGGGTTTTGCTTTCCCGCACGGCACTGCCACCGTCGTCAACGGGAAACACGCTCAACCTCGACCCGCGACCAAAAAGGACGGCGATCGCCGTCCTTTTCTCAAGCGCGCTTTAAAGCCTCGCTCGGCACTAGACCGAATAGTACATGTCGAACTCGACCGGATGCGGCGTCATCTCGAAGCGCTCCACCTCGGCCATCTTCAGCTCCAGATAGGCATCGATCATGTCGTCGCTGAACACGCCCCCCTTCTTCAGGAAGTCGCGGTTCTTGTCGAGTTGGTCGAGTGCCTCGCGCAGGCTGCCGCACACCGTTGGGATCTTGGTCAGCTCCTCCGGTGGCAGATCGTAGAGGTTCTTGTCCACGGCCTCGCCCGGATGGATCTTGTTCTGGATGCCGTCGAGACCCGCCATCAGCATCGCCGCGAAAGCGAGATAGGGATTGGCGGCGGGGTCGGGGAAGCGCACCTCGACGCGCTTCGCCTTGGGCGAGGTCGCAACCGGGATGCGGCAGGAGGCCGAGCGGTTGCGCACCGAGTAGGCGAGCAGCACCGGCGCTTCGTAACCCGGCACCAGGCGCTTGTAGGAATTGGTGGTCGGGTTGGTGAAGGCATTGATGGTCTTGGCGTGCCGCAGGATGCCGCCGATGTAGAACAGGCAGGTATCGGAAAGATCGGCGTACTTGTTGCCGGCAAAGGTCGGGGTCGAGCCTTTCCAGATCGATTGGTGGCAGTGCATGCCCGAGCCGTTGTCGCCGAACACCGGCTTCGGCATGAAGCAGGCGGTCTTGCCATAGGCCTGGGCGACGTTGTGGATCACGTACTTGTAGATCTGCATGTGATCGGCCTGCTGCACCATCGGGCCGAACTTGATGCCGAGCTCATGCTGGGCGGAGGCCACCTCGTGGTGATGCTTCTCGACCGTGACGCCCATTTCGGCCATCACTGACAGCATCTCGGACCGGATGTCCTGTGCGCTATCCACCGGCGGCACCGGGAAATAGCCGCCCTTGGTGCGGGGACGGTGGGCGAGGTTGCCCATCTCGTAGTCGGTGCCACTGTTGGAGGGCAGCTCGGCGCCGTCGAGCCGGAAACCGGTGTTGTAGGGGTCGGTGCTAAAGCGCACGTCATCGAAGATGAAGAACTCGGCCTCAGGCCCGAACACGACGCTGTCACCGATCCCGGTCTGCTTCAGATAGGCCTCGGCGCGCTTGGCGATCGACCGCGGGTCGCGCTCGTACATCTCGCCGGTGGTCGGTTCAAGCACGTCACAAAAGATCGCCATCGTCGTCTGGGCGAAGAACGGATCGATGTGGGCGCTGGCGGGATCGGGCATCAAGGTCATGTCGGAGGCTTCGATGCCTTTCCAGCCGGCGATCGAGGAGCCGTCGAAGGCGTACCCGTCCGCAAACATGCCCTCGTTGACGCACGAGCCGTCGGCCGTGACGTGCTGCATTTTTCCCTTGGTGTCGGTGAAGCGCAGGTCAAGAAACTTGACTTCCTTGTCCTTCATCATCTTCAGAACGTCGCCAACGGACTTCGGTCTATCTGCCATTGCTACTCCCCTATCGTCAGTCAATGCTGCTCTGCCGCCAGCGGCGCACGCGGCACCGTTGCCAAGCCGTCAAACCGCGTCCGCGCCGGTCTCGCCGGTGCGAATGCGAATCGCCTCCTCGATGGTCGATATGAAAATCTTGCCGTCGCCGATGCGGCCGGTCTTGGCCGCCTTCTGGATGGCCTCCAGCGCCTTGCCCAACAGGTCGTCGGCCAGCACCACCTCGATCTTCACCTTTGGCAGGAAGTCGACGACGTACTCGGCGCCCCGATAGAGCTCGGTGTGCCCCTTCTGCCGTCCGAAGCCCTTGGCCTCGATCACCGTGATGCCCTGCAGACCGATCTCCTGCAGCGCCTCCTTCACCTCGTCGAGCTTGAAGGGCTTGATGATGGCTTCGATTTTCTTCATGCGCTGCCTTCCGCTGCCAACGATCGTGTGCGAGCATCACCTCATCGCGTAAGCGGCCTAGCACGCCGCGTGCCAAGGTTTACGCGGCCACTAATCTTTGAACTCCACGAACGCGTTGTGCGTATCTACAGGGCAACCCCACGGCGCGCCAGCCCCGAATGCGCTCAATAATTGCGCAAACTGCTTATTCTTGAGGCAACCGGGTGGGCGATTGGCGCTGCCGGCCGGTCCGGTGCAAGATGGGCTGCCATGCAGGGTTGTGAGCTCCTGAGCGTCGCCGAGATGGCTGAAGCCGACCGCCTTGCCATGGCCGGCGGCGAGAGCGGTTTAATGCTGATGGAGCGGGCGGGACGCGCGGTGGCCGATGCCGTCAGCGGTCTTTGTTCTGCGCCGGCGCGGATCCTCATTGCCTGCGGCCCCGGCAATAACGGCGGCGATGGCTTGGTCGCGGCGCGGATCTTGCGCGATCGGGGCTATCGCATCGCCGTCGGGCTGCTGGGCGAGCCGGAGGCGCTTGGCGGCGACGCGGCGGCGATGGCGCAGCGTTGGGGCGACGGCAGCTCCCCGCTGACGCCCGAACTGGTCGCGCGCCCCGGTGAGGTCATCATCGATGCCCTGTTCGGCGCCGGGCTCTCCCGTCCGCTCGCCGGAGCCGCGGCCGAGATCGTGGGCGCCATCAACGCCGCCGGCAAGACCGTTGTCGCCGTCGACGTGCCAAGCGGGCTCAACGGCAGCACCGGCGCGGCCGATGGGCCATGCGTCGGGGCCAAGCGCACCGTCACCTTCTTCCGCCGCAAGCCGGGCCACCTGTTGTTGCCAGGACGCGCGCTGTGCGGCGAGGTCACGGTGTGCGACATCGGCATCCCCGCAACCACCCTCGATCGGATCAAGCCGCGCGCCTTCCATAATGCTCCCGCGCTGTGGCTCGGCGGCCTGCCGCAGCCGGCGCTCGGGGCCCACAAATACCAGCGCGGCCACACCGTGGTCGTGTCCGGACCGGCCGAGAGCACGGGCGCCGCCCGGCTCGGGGCGCGCGGCGCCTTGCGGATCGGCTCGGGGCTCGTCACCCTGGTCGGCTCGGCGGCGGCGACCGCCGTCAACGCCACCCACGCCACGGCGGTGATGGTCAGGGCGCTGGCCTCCGACGCCGAACTTGGCGCCTTCCTCAGCGATCGGCGCCGCAACGCCGTGCTGTTTGGTCCCGGCGCAGGGGTCGGCCGGGCGACCGCCGACACCGTGCTGACCGTGCTTGCAGCCCCCGCCGCCGTGGTGCTCGATGCCGATGCCTTGACCTCGTTTACCGCCGAGGCCGGCGCGGCGGAGGTGCGCGCCGTCGGCTTCGGCTTCGTGGTCCGCGACCCCGAGCCGCCGCCCGGCGGTCAAGCCCTCTATGCGGCGGTAAACGGGCGCGAGGCGCCGGTGGTCTTGACCCCGCACGAGGGCGAGTTCAAGCGCCTGTTCGGCGCGCTTGCCGGCTCCAAACTCGATCGCGCCCGGCAGGCGGCGGCGCTGAGCGGGGCGGTGGTGGTGCTCAAGGGTGCCGATACGGTGGTGGCGGCACCGGACGGCCGCGCCAGCATCAACGACAATGCCCCAGCCTGGCTGGCGACGGCCGGCGCCGGCGATGTGCTCGCCGGCTTTGTCAGCGGGCTGTTGGCGCAGGGCATGCCGGCGTTCGAGGCCGCCTCGGCGGCGGTGTGGTTGCATGGCGCCAGTGCCCAGCTGTTTGGCCGCGGCCTGATCGCGGAGGATCTGCCGGAGACCTTGCCGCGCGTGCTGGCGAGCCTGTAGCCGGGGCTCGCGCACGGGCGGCGCCGTGCCGCCGCGGCGAGGCGATCGTGGCCTGCTAAACCGTGGGACCCCCAAACCGAGGGCTTTGGCAGACGAAGGTGCTCTGGCACATCGCTGGCTCCGGCAAACCGTTGCATGGCGGCGGCGACCCGCTAGGTTGGGGCCACTAGGCCCCCACCTCCCCCCGCAGCATCAGTGCCAGGACAGGACAAGCCGTTGCACCACCCGCCAGACGGCCGCGCCGGCGCGGCGCCGCCGGCGTCCGCCGACGCCATCGAGTTCCGCCGCGTTGCGGTGGCGTTCACCTTACCCAATGGCGCGTGCTACCGGGCGGTGGCCGCCACCGACATGGCGGTCGGGCCGCGTGAATTCGTGGCCATCGTCGGCCCGACCGGCTGCGGCAAATCCACTCTGCTCAACGTCGCCGCCGGCCTGCAGCCCCCGACCGCCGGCACCGTCGTCAGCCTCGGCGCGCCGCTCATTGGCCTCAATGCCGCCGCGGGCTATCTCTTGCAGCAGGACGCACTGATGCCCTGGAAAACGGCCCGTGACAATGTCGCCATTGCGCTCGAGATCGGCGGCACGCCGCGCGGGGAGGCCCGCGAGCGGGCGCAAGGCTGGCTCAAGACCGTCGGGCTTGCCGCCTTCGGCGATCGTTACCCGCACCAGCTCTCCGGCGGGCAGAAGAAGCGGGTGGGCCTCGCCCAGGTGCTGATCCGCGATCCCAACATCTTGCTGATGGACGAACCGTTCGGTCCGCTCGACGCACAAACGCGGCAGATCATGGGCACCTTGCTGCTCGATCTGTGGGCCGATGACCGCAAGGCGGTGTTGTTTATCACCCACGACCTGGAGGAGGCGATTGCGCTGGCCGACCGGGTGCTGATCATGTCGGCGGGGCCGGAGGCGCGCATTATCGGCGACCACCGCATCGATCTCGACCGGCCGCGCGATGCCTCCGAGATCCGCCTGTTGCCGCGCTTCCACGAGCTCAACAAGGCGATCTGGCACCAGCTCAGGGACGAGGTGCTGAAGGCCTATGCCGGGACCGCGTCATGAGGTTTTCACGTTCGAGTTTGCTGGTGTTGCAGATCCTGGTGGCGGTGGTGGCGATCGCCGCCTGGCACCTCGGGTCGACCGTGGCCATCGGTGGCTGGTACCTGTTTCCGAAATTCTTCTTTTCCACGCCCGGCGATGTGGCGCTGCGCATCTGGACCTTGTTTTACGACGGTACGCTCAAGATCCTAACCTGCCAGGAGCCCATCGACCTCAGCCGCGTGCTGGTGGTGTCCGATGCCTGCTTCGGCAAAACGGTGTGGCAACATCTGTTGATCACCTTGACCGAGGGCCTGCTGGCGTTCGTGATCGGCGCCGTGGCCGGCATCGCCGTCGGCTTCTGGCTGGCGCGCAACCCGCTGCTGTCGGCGATCTTCGATCCCTACATCAAGATGCTCAACGCCTTGCCGCGAGTCGTGCTGGCGCCGATCTTCATGCTGTGGCTGGGTCTCGGCATCTGGTCGAAGGTGGCACTGGGCGTGACCTTGGTATTCTTCATCGTCTTCTTCAACGTCTATCAGGGCGTCAAGGAGGTGAGCCCGATCATCCTCGCCAACGCGCGCATGCTGGGCATGAACAAGCGCCAGCTGTTCGCCCACGTCTATTGGCCCTCGGCGCTGTCGTGGGTGTTCTCCTCGCTGCATACCTCGGTCGGCTTCGCCATCATCGGCGCCGTGGTAGGTGAATACTTGGGCTCCGCCGCCGGCCTCGGCTACCTGATCCAGCAGGCCGAGGGCACCTTCGACACCACCGGCGTATTTGCCGGAATGGTGATCCTTGCGCTATTCGTGCTGATCGTCGACTGGCTGGTCAGCCTGATCGAACATCGCTTGCTGGTTTGGCGGCCAACCCCCACCGAGAGGGGGGTCTAACCAGCTTCAGACGGAGATGGACATGACGTGGTGGAAGGTATTGGCGTTGTCGGCCGTGGCGGTGCTGGCGATGACCACGGCGCAGGCGGCCGACAACAAGCCGGAGAAGAAAGACGTGCGGCTCGGGGTCGGTGGCGCGCCGGCACTCTATTACCTGCCGCTGGCGCTGGCCGATCGCCTCGGCTACTTCAAGGAGCAGGGGCTCAACGTCGAGATCAATGACTTCAAGGGTGGCTCGCAGTCGCTGACGGCGCTGATCGGTGGCTCCGCCGATGTGGTGACCGGGGCCTATGAACACACGCTACGCATGCAGGCCAAGGGCCAGGA
>DATFXD010000272.1:0-5137 GCA_035258605.1 Hyphomicrobiaceae bacterium
CCGTTGCCCGTCGTCTCATGGGAGCACCTTGATGTCGCTCAGAGCCCTGCCGTGGATCGCTATCCCGCTGATCCTCTACAACGTCCTCGTGATGTTCTCGAACGGCGATGCGGACACCTTCTTTCACGTTCCCATGCTGACGATCTCGATGATCAAGGGAGCGCAGTGGTCGTTTTCGAGGGGCGATCTCATCATCCTCATCACCATGCTGTGCCTGTTCGTGGAGCTGGTGAAATCGACCTATACCTCGACCGCCTCGCTGGTCGATCATGGCCTCTCGATGTTGGTCTTCATCGCCGGCCTGGTCGAGTTCCTGGTGGTCAACGCCGCCGCCACCTCCCCCTTCTTCTTCATTGTGATGGGCGCGCTGATCGACGTCATCGCCGGCTTTACGATTGGCATCCGGGTGGCGCGGCGCGATCTCTCGATCGGGGCCGACGCTTAAAATAACCTCGCCCTGGCAGGCAACCGTGGCGACCCTCAGCCGCGGTCGCGCGAGAGCTTTTCGATCTTGGCCTCGATTTCGGCCAGCTGCGATTTGAGCTCGGCGATCTCATCGGGCTTGGCGGCCTTGCCCGCCTCCTTGCCGGCCTCGGCGTCGGACTTGCCCGCGGCGGTCTGACCGGCGGCCTTGAACGGGGAAAACATCGCCATCGCCTGCTCGAACATGGCAAGGTTCTTGCGCGCCTGCTCCTGGTAGGCCTCGAACGCCCCGGCTGGCGTGAACGCGCCGGCGAAGGTCTTGCGGAACCGCTCCTGCTCCTTGGTCAAGGTATCGAGGCTGATCTGCAGGTAGCTCGGGACCAGACGTTCGATGCTGTCGCCGTAAAAGCGGATCAGCTGACGCAGGAAAGGGATCGGCAGCAGGGTCTGCGTGCCCATGCGGCTTTCCTGCTCGACGATGATCTGGGTCAATACCGAATGGGTCAGGTCGTCTCCGGTCTTGGCATCGAAGACCACAAAATCGCGTTCGGATTTCACCATCGCCGCCAAGTCATCGAGCGTCACGTAGGTGCTGGTCTCGGTGTTGTAGAGCCGGCGATTGGCGTACTTCTTGATAACGACAGGCTCTTTCTTGTCGCTTGGCGGGTCCGATTTGTTGAGCATGACCTTCGCTTTATGGCTTGACGGGCTGGCCATTTTGCAGTGCGTACGCTACCACGACGCTGCACCGCAAACCAGTCCCGTCGTGGCCAAGGGTTGCGGCGCGGTGAAGATCAACGACGCCGTGTTGCAGGTGCAAACTGAGACCTGTATCGTCGCCCATAAACCCATTCTTGTCGCCGTGTTGTCGAACCAAGCCGCGCGCGCCGTGAAGCCCACTGTCCGCAACGCCCCCTCGCTTTGGAGCATATGATGAGCACTGACCAATCCACCATCGTCATTGCCAGCGCCACCCGAACGCCGGTGGGTGCCTTCAACGGTTCGCTGGCAAGCCTGCCGGCCCACGAATTGGGGAAGGTGGCCATCCGCGCGGCGCTCGATCGGGCAGGGGTCGAGCCCGGTGACGTATCCGAGGTCATCATGGGACAGATTTTGGCCGCGGGCGCGGGACAGAACCCGGCGCGGCAGGCCTCGATCCTGGCGGGAGTTCCGGTCGACGCGCCGGCCTGGGGCATGAACCAGCTGTGCGGCTCGGGGCTGCGCGCGGTGGCGCTCGGAGCCCAGCAGATCCAGCTTGGCTCCTCCAAGATCGTCGTCGCCGGCGGTCAGGAGAGCATGAGCCAGGCGCCGCACTGCGCCCACCTGCGCGACGGCACCAAGATGGGCGACGTCAAGTTCATCGACACCATGATGAGGGACGGTCTGTGGGATGCCTTCAATGACTATCACATGGGCACCACGGCCGAGAACGTGGCCCGTCAGTGGCAGATCACGCGCGAGGAGCAGGATCGGTTCGCCGTGGCCTCGCAAAACAAGGCCGAGGCGGCGCGCAAGGCCGGCAAATTCAAGGACGAAATCACCCCGATCACCATCAAGACGCGCAAGGGTGAGACGGTGGTGGCCGACGACGAATACATCAAGGACGGCGTCACCTACGAGTCCGTGGCCAAGCTGCGGCCGGCCTTCGACAAGCAGGGCACGGTCACCGCCGGCAATGCCAGCGGCATTAACGACGGCGCCGCCGCCGTGCTGCTGATGACGCTCGAGGAGGCCAGGAAGCGGGGCATCACGCCGCTGGCGCGCATCGTCTCTTGGGCCCATGCCGGCGTCGACCCCTCGATCATGGGCACGGGGCCGATCCCGGCCTCGAAGAAGGCCCTGGAGAAGGCCGGCTGGACGGTCAAGGATCTCGATCTGATCGAGGCCAATGAGGCCTTCGCCGCCCAGGCCTGCGCCGTCAACAAGGGGCTCGGCTGGGACACCGAGAAGGTCAACGTCAACGGCGGCGCCATCGCCATCGGGCACCCGATCGGGGCCTCCGGTGCCCGCGTTCTCAATACGCTTCTGTTCGAGATGCAACGCCGCAATGCCAAGAAGGGCTTGGCGACCTTGTGCATCGGCGGCGGCATGGGTGTTGCCATGTGCATCGCCCGCGACTGAGCCCGACGCTTCGGCGGCCGCACCGGGCGCGCCACCAGCACCCGGCATCGGCGCGCTTTAACTTTTTCCTCGGCCGGATTTCATTCGGCCGAGGTTTTCTTTTATCCTGCCCCGGTTGGACGCCAAGCTGATGGGAGAACGCTCAATGGGTCGGGTGGCAGTGGTCACGGGAGGTACCCGGGGCATTGGGCAGGCAATTTCGGTGGCCCTGAAGCGCAAGGGCTTCCGGGTGGCCGCCAACTACGCCGGCAACGACACCGCGGCGCGCCAATTTCAGGCCGAGACCGGCATACCGATCTATAAGTGGGATGTCGCCGAGTACGCCGCCTGCGAGGCCGGCGTGACGCGCATCAGCCATGACCTCGGCCCGATCGACGTGCTCGTCAACAATGCCGGCATCACCCGCGACGGCGTGCTGCATCGCATGAGCAAAGACAACTGGGATGCGGTGCTGCGCACCAACCTCGACTCGGCCTTCAATATGACCCGGTTGGTGATCGAAGGCATGCGCGCGCGCGGCTTCGGCCGGGTCATCAACATTTCCTCGATCAACGGTCGCAAGGGCCAGGCGGGACAGGCCAACTATTCGGCGGCCAAGGCCGGGCTGCTCGGCTTCAGCAAGGCCGTGGCGCAGGAGAACGCTGCGCGCGGCGTGACCGTCAACGTCATCGCTCCGGGCTATATTGGCACCGAAATGGTGCAGGCGGTTCCCAAGGAGATCCTCGACACCAAGATCTTGCCGCTGATCCCGGTCGGCAGGCTTGGCAGCGTGGAGGAAATCGCGCGCTGCGTCACCTTCCTGGCGGCCGACGAAGCCGCCTTCATCACCGGCGCCTGCCTGGATGCCAATGGCGGCCAGTACATGGCCTGAGGCGTTGCCCCGCGGTCGAGCGGCCATCGCATGCGTGACGGGGCGCGAGCCGCGCGCCCGCGCCGGTGGTTGCGCGCCCAGCCGTTAGCCGCGCACGCGGTTGCGAACGAAGCGGGGAAACTCATCGCCCGGCGCGGCCTCGTCTTTGCCCGCCGCCGGCGCCGCGGCCACCGTCTCCGCCGTGGCGGCCTCCGTGCTGGGGTCCGCGCCGGCGCCGTCGCTCGCCCACCAGCGACCGCCGGCGGAGGCCGCAGCCGGCGCCGGCGATGGCGTCGGCAGGCTGATCGGCGGTGACCCCTGGCGGCTGCTCGCCGCCGGCGTCGATGCGGTTTGGCTGCCGCGTGCCGCCGTCGCGCGCGCGGCAGGGGCCGCCTGCGCCGCCGGTTGCGCGATGTTACCACCGGCGAACCAGGCATCGATCAGATCGAGTTCGTCAGCGGACAGATTAAGGCCTTGACCGCGGCAGCGTGCCACCACGAAGTTGCGGAAGCGCCCGGCAAACAGGTTGGGCGATGCGCCCTGTTCGAACCACGGATCGGCTTCGCTTACGACCTCCAAAATGAAGCGCACGTCGTCCCGGCGCACCTCCAGGCCGCGCTCGTGGGCGCGTTGCGTGATGTTGGCCAAAGTCTGGGCGCCGATCAGATCATTCTCGTTGATCTCCTCGGCCATCAGCTCAAACAGCAAGCGGTATTCGTGCGGTGCCAAGGTCGGCGCCTGGCAGGCGTCCTGGATCCGGGCGATCGATTGCTGGATCGCCGCCGAGGCGGGCGTGGCGGCGGCCGGGGCCTCCTGCGGCGGCGCCGCGGGGCGGGCGGGTGCGGTCGCCGCCGGGTTCGCGATCAGGGCTTGCGGCTCGGTTGCCCCCGAGCCGGCCGCGAACCGCGCCGTGCCCGCCGGCAGCTCGCGCGCCTTGGCCGCGGCTTGCCCGTGGCGCTTGGCGTCGAGCACCATATAGGGCGGCTCGTCGGTCAAGGTGATGTCGGGGGGCAGCGCCTGGCGCAACAGCTCGCGGAAGGAGCCGGCGCCGGCCCAGCCGGTGGCGATGGTCTTGTCGTGACCGAGCACGCGCACGGCGCGGTCGGCCAGCGCCTCGAGCAGCACCGGTGCCGGCGAGCCACGGACGTCGGCGATGATCTCGGCAACGATGGCGCGCCGTATGGCATCGATCTTGGCGCTCGGCGCGGGCGGGCCCGACGTGCCATCGGCGTCATCGTCGGCGGGCACCTCGCCGTTGAGAATGAGCGCGATCAGGTCGGATTCACGCACCTCTCCGTCGCTGATCGCCGTATAGGGCGCCGCGGTGTGGTCGTTGGCGTAGATCACGGTGCGCCGCGCGTGCGCCCGTAGCCGGTGCAAGACCGGCGTGAAATCGGCGTCACCGGACAGGATGATGAATTCGTCGAAGTAGGTCTCGTGCGTGAGGTAGTCGCGCACGTCCATCACCATGCGGATATCGGACGAGTTCTTGAGTTGCGCCGTCAGCGGCGGGCAGTCGACGACTTCAAAGCCTGCGCGCAGGAAATGGTGGCGTACGAACGGAAAGGAATTCATGTCGGTGGAGTTGTCGTGCGCGTTGCGCCGCGGCACCGGATTGCCGTAGCAGCGGTTCATGACGATGCGTCGGCGGTCCTCGGTGAAGGCATCGTTGGTGCCGGTGATCAGGCGTCCGCTTTCGATTTCGCGCAGCCACAGATGCGCGTCCCGGGCAAAGCGCTTGGC
>DATFXD010000273.1:0-5108 GCA_035258605.1 Hyphomicrobiaceae bacterium
CTTTCACCTTGCGCAATTGCTGGCGCCACATGTTCGGGAATTTAACGAAACCGTGGCTCATGCGCTGCTGACCTCGGTCACGACTTCCGCAGCCTCGATCAGCCGGCGCACTCGATCCCACATCACTACGCCGCGCTGATCTCTATAACGGTCGGGGTAGCGGGTGATCGTCACGTCGGTGCCGAGCTCGAAGCCGGCCAGCACCACCCGCGAGGCTTCGGCCATGGTGGCGCGCATTACTTCGACATCCGCCTCGATCCGATCCACCGCCGCCATGATCAGCACGGCATCATGTACCGGGGCGCACACCTCGATGCCGCGTTCGGTAGCGAGGCAGCATGCAATGCGCAGCATCTCGGCGCCGTTGGCTTGCATCGGGAAATTGCGCAGCATCCTCGGATTGCTCTCGGCGCCAATCCGCAACGGCCAACCAAAGGTCGTCCAAATGATCCCGCGCAGGATGGCGATGTTTACAGCCGCGTCCGACCATCGCCAGAACACGCGGTAAACTTCGCGATGCGCCCGCAGGAGGTCTCGTGCCACAACAGGAGGCTGACCAATCCGCTGAGCGAGCGCTTCGGCTTCCATGCCGTATTGCGTCGCCAGCACACACTGCTTGTAGAGTTCGCGCACAGTCCCGTGGCTCTTCTTCGTCGCGTCTTCGGGCACCGCGCCTACTTGCTTGGCAAAGGCCAGGTACGGGTCGCCGCTGTTGTAGGCGGCCTGCATAGCCGGATCGCCCGACAGCGCAGCGGCAATGCCAAACTCTTGCTGACTCCAATCCACGTACGCCACCGCATAGCCTGGCGGCGGTTTGATCAGACTGCGCAGCCATACGGCTGGACCGAAGATGAACTTCGAGTTCGACGGCTGATTGCGTCCCGTCCGCGCGCGGAACGGGGACAGCAGCGTACGGTTTCGGCCGTCATCTCCAACAGCCAAGTCAGCCAGCCGCAGATCCGCCAATGCACTGCGCAGCTCCCGCAAAGGTGACACTGCCGGATGCGCCTTCGCCATTTGGCGGAACGTGTCGTCGCTGAGATCGAGGCGGCCGCTTTCCAGCCTTGGCCACGGGATCCCGTTGCGCGCGAGCAAAGCAGCGAATCGATCGACCTTAAATGTGCGGCCATCGAACACGCCATAATCTTGATCTATCTCGGCGATGAGTTGATCTTGGATCGAGGACCAATTGCGCCGCAGTCGCTCGAGCATCACCGTGTCGATAGGGACGCCGTTGAATTCCATATTGGCCGCCGCCGCCATGTACCGGCCGCGCAGGAGAGCGCGGGGCAAGTCGATTGTCGGCAACATTGCCGGCAGCAGACGATCGAGAGCGACGACGTCACTCTCGCAGTAATCGAGAATGTCGGTCTGTTCTTGCGTCGACCACGGTCCACCACGCAGCACCAGGTCGCGCATGTCCTCCTTCTCGGTCGCGCCAATATTGTCGAGACGGAAGTGCGTCAGGGCACCCAAGAGGCCGCTGCCGGCAACCGTCGGCAACCCGTTCGTGCGGGCGCGGAACTCGATGAACAAGTCGAGGATGCGCTCGGGCATTGGCCATCCGAGGGCACGGTGGCAGCCAAGCTCGGCGCTTGCGTAGAAGGCAATGAACAAAGAGCCCGCGTCGGTCGAATAGGGGGGCGTCGGGCCAAATTGATTCCGCCACAACCTAATGGTGCGGCCGCTGTGCAGCTCATGCGCAACCAGGCAAACCGGGTCGGGTCGGGTGCCCGGGTGGGCGATGAACTCAAAGTCCACCGCCCACACCGCCCGGTACCGGTCGAGCATTAGGTAAGCCCCCGGAGTCGCTTCACGACCGGATGGTCGATGCTGTCGATGATCCGTTCCCGGAAGGCGATCCGGATCAATTCTTGCAGCGACTGCTCGGGCCACTCGGGTTCGTGGGTGCAGCTTTCGGCAGTCATCACCTCGTAAGCGCCGAGGCTCTGGTTTGCACTCACACGCACCCATTTGGTCATGGCCTGCTCAGCCGCCATGCGAGCCGAGGTCCACCAGGCGTTGGTCTTGCCGTCCGAAGAGGGCAAGCGCACCGGCCAAAGGAAGACAACGCCCTGCCGGTTGATCGCGGTGAACAGTGTCACCGTCACCACCTCATTGCTGAGAGCGGTGTAGAGGTCCGGCCGAACGACATACACCTCACGATCATCCTGCAACACGATCACGTGCAGGTTGACTCGATAGCTTTCGTCCGGGTTTACGCGAACGAAGTCCTGCTTGTTGGGTTTACGGACCGGCAGGTTGATGAGCTGCTTCTTAACGCCAGCCATTGCCTCAAAGTCTTGACTTACACGGAGAGCGTCCAGATCGAACGGATCCGCGGGAGCAACCGGAACGCTCTCCGGCACCGCTTGTAGTTTGTTAGCCATTTGGAAATTCTCCTCTGGCGGCTGTTGAGTCGAAATCGTCGTTGAAATCATCCGCGACGGGCGCGGACTTCGAAGTGGGCACCGGCTTCGAGGCGACGGGCTTGAGGCGGATGCCATCGGTGGGCTTCGTTTCGGTGGTCGACGCCTCCTATTCGTGCGAGGTAGAACGACACGGGAGTGCGGCGGCCGCCTCGATGCGTTGAGTACGTGCGGTAGAAACGGTTCTCGACGTCGATTGCTTTCGTCCTGGTGATGTTCAAGATGTCGGACAGCCCACCACCTGGCAGCCGAACCCGGTACATGTCGGGATACTTGGCGTCGGGGATGATGCGCCGGTCCAGCCCGGGCGATTTGCGCGAGGCTCGGTCGCGCGGATTACGGCAATGGCGGGACGCAAGGGTATGCATGATCTCGATCTCCTCTTGGGCGAGGAGGCCGAGGCAGAAGAACTTGCGTTGCAGGGAGGGACGTGGTTTAGGAAGGATGCTTAGCCAAGCAACGTGATCCCGACCCGCTTCGGGCTGAGCTGGGTGACCACGGGGCCAATGCCGCTCTTCAGGATCCGCCGACCTGTGCGTTCCGAAAACCGGTTGAGGCGACACCACTCGTGAAAAAATAGGACCTGACTGTCGTGATGCAGCGACAGCGGCTGGTCGAGGGCTGAACCTGCAGCAGGCCAGAACTTGGTGTGGTGGGATTGGGGACGGCGCAGGCGGGTCGCGCCAGGGATATCTTTAACTGACATGATGTCCTCTATGCATGGGCGCATAGAGGCCACCGATTTTTGTAACCGAATCGGTTACAACCCTTACGCGCATATAATTACACCATGCGCGGGGGTGGCTGCAAGAGGCTTCTCATGAGGCCGCTGGTGGCGGGAAATTGAGTACCTTGTGCTCTCCACCCACAACCAGGGCGCGCAGGTGGCCATGCCACATCGCCAGGGCATTGCGCACCTCGCGCTCGTAGGGTGACTTGTTGTAGAACCCGGCGATGCCGGCGCGGTGGCCGCTGTAGTGGCCGAGCACGGCCTCGATGATGTGCGGCGGCACGCCAATGTTGGCCATTTTGGTGGCGACGGACCGCCGGATGTCATGCACGGTCCAGCCCCCGACCCCGGAGCGCTCGTCCAATGCGGGTTTGTTCGGCGCCCATGACCAAGCCGTGAAGCCCCGCCCGCGCCGACCGAACAGCGCATCCCGGGTTGCCATCTTGGGTACGGTATCGATGATCTCGCGCATCATCGGCATGAGCGGCAGCGTGTGCGGCCGGCCGTTCTTGGAACGCTCGCCTGGCAACGTCCAGGTGCCCTTGTCGAGGTTGATCTCGGACCAGCGCATATCGCCGATCTCGGCGCGCCGGCAGCCGGTTAGAAACAGCAGCTTGATGATCTTGCCGTACTCGTCATCGCCGCAGGCGCGCCAGATCTCAGCGAGCTCGTCATCGCTCAACACCCGCTCGCGCGGTCCCGCGGTTCTCGGCCGCTCGGTATCGATCACCGGATTGGTCTCACATAGCCCCTGGCGGCGCGCCCACACGTAGAAGCTGGAAAGCGCGCTGCGGACCTCGCGGGCTACCGCGGGACCGTTTTCGCGCGCGATGGTCAGGATACGGCTGGCGACGTCACGCTTGGTGATACGATCGAGAGGCAATGCATGGAATGCCTTGAGATAGGGGGCGTCGGCGAGGTAGCGCCGAAGCTGTAACAGCGTGCGCGGCCGCAGGTGCGGCTCCTTTGCAGCAAGAAAGTCCTCGACCGTGCCGCGGAAGCTCACCCGGTCCTTGTCCCGGCGGTCGAGGCGAGAGCCCTGGGGATCCTCGCCCGTCCAAATCCTGGCCAGGACCTTCTTAGCCTCCGCTCGAGCCGCCTCGGCGCCGATCGCCTCGGCTGGCCCGATCAGGTAGCGGCGCCCGGCGCCGGCGTGGCGGTATTGCACGATCCATGATTTCAGCATCTTGCCGCGCGCACCCGCGCGCAGGCGGAAACCGAAGCCTTTGAGGCTGTCGTCGAAATAGATCGCATCCTTCTTCTTGCCATCGAGCTTGAGCGCGGCGACGGACTTGGCGTCGAGCTTCATGAGAACCCTCCTGAAACCAGGCCCGGGGAAACGCTGGGGAAACAGGTGGCTGCTTCCCGGTGGCATTTGCTGGCACCGTTGCAAATAGAAAGTAGCTTCAAGGAGGGCACAAAGCTAGGGGTCTAATGTTTCCCGGCATTCGTTGGCGCGCGGCGCGCGGTTGTTCGATGCAACAAGAAGCGGGTCGCCGATTATCCCAATCTCGCAAACTACATGCGCGAGCTTTACCAAATGCCCGGCATCGCCGAGACGGTGAAGGCGCGCTATTACGTCATCAATTACTGGTCGATCGCGCGGCTCAACCCCATGGGGATCATCCCCAAGGGAACGCCGGTCGATTATACCGCGCCGCACGATCGCGCCCGGCTGGCAAGTTAGCCGCGCGGCATTATAGGGACCGGGGACCCATTACCATCGCCTCTAATCTCTGGTCCCCGCGTGCGCGGACCATGGCGGGCGATGCGAGCGGCGAGCCGACAGGAAAACGCTGATCAGCCAGCGGTCGCTCAGCGCGTCTGCGCCACGAAGGCGCGCGCGGCAGCGACCTCCGGGCGGACCGGATCGGCATTCTCGGCAAGCGCCACCGCAGCGGCGTAATGCTGCCGCGCCTTGGCCAGATCGCCAGCCTTCTCCGCCGCTT
>DATFXD010000274.1:0-2864 GCA_035258605.1 Hyphomicrobiaceae bacterium
TCATGAGGGCAGAGACATGGCTCGGTGCCGCCGGATGGGCGAGCGGCAGCCACACGTGCAGCGGCACCAATCCGGCCTTGGAGCCCGTGCCGATGAGCACCAGCGTCAGGGTGAGGCCCGGCAAGGCCGCTGCAACCGATCTGATGTCGCCGAACGCATAACCTCCACCACTGCCTGCCAGCAGGCCGAAGGCCAAGAGCAATGTGAGCGTGCCGAGGCTCGCCATGATGATATAGATGTAGCCCGCGCGCCGGTTCTCGGCATCCATGTGGTGGGACATCACCAGCGCCCACGATGACAGCGACATGAACTCCCAGGCGATGAGGAAGGCGAAGGCGTCGTCGGCCAGCACGACGAGATTCATGCCGGCCAGAAACGCCGGGTAAAAGGGGAGCACTCGGCCAGGCGCGGTCTCGTGCCGACCATAACCGATGGCAAACAGGCTGGCGCCGGCGCCACCGAGATTGGTCACCAGAAGAAAAAAGGCGCTCAGCGGATCGATACGAAAATGTGCACCGATCCATGGCAACCCGATCGGCAGGACCAGGGTCGGGGCCGGATCCGCTGCTGCCAGCAGCGCAGTGCATGCGATGCCCAGGAGCACAGCGCACGCCATGAAACATATCGTATAAATGAAGTGGCTGGCACCGCGCAGCGCTTGCAGCACCATGGCCAACAGCGCCGCAGCCAACAGGACTGCCACGCCCATGAGCGCCATGGCAACCGGCATGGCCTTCCTTCTCCCTCGTGTGACGCCACCTCACTGAGCCTGGAGCCCGTGCCGGGCACTTCTGTGCTGTCGGCTCGACTCCGGCGTGCGGCAGGTGCGCATTAGCAAGGGAGTGCCCCTGCATCAACGTGTCGAAGCGACGCTGATCCGCGCAGCGCCTCGCTCCGGCCGCGGATGACTGCTAGAAGTCAGGTGGGTACGATCCCCACACCGGGGGTCGAGGGAGAGACGGCATGCGCGCGGTGATCGCCTTATGCGTTGTTGCTTGCGGCCTTGCGCTGGCAAATGCCCCGGCAGTTGCGGAAACGCGCGTTGCGCTGGTTGTCGGCAACAGCGCCTACCAAAATGCACCGGCCTCGCCAACCCGCTGAACGACGCCAGCGACATGTCGGCGGCACTGAAGGCGGTGGGCTTCGACGTCGTCGAGGCGTTAGACACCGATCGGCGCCAGCTCGACGGCGCTTTGCGCGCCTTCACGGACAAGCTCGCTCGCGCCGACATTGCGCTGTTCTACTATGCCGGACACGGCCTGCAGGTCGGGGTGCAGAACTACCTGGTGCCGATCGATGCCAAGCTCGACCGCGAGCGCGATCTCGAGTTCGAGACCGTCAAGCTCGACTTCGTGCTGCGCTTGATGGAGCTCGAGCGCGAAGGCAAAACATCGATCGTGATCCTCGATGCCTGCCGCGACAATCCGTTGACACGCAATCTGGCCCGCACCATGGGCACGCGCTCGGCGGCGATCGGGCGCGGCCTCGCCGCAACATCGACGGGCCTTGGAACCTTCATCGCCTACTCGACACAGCCAGGCAATGTCGCGCTCGATGGTGCTGGACGCAATTCGCCCTTCGCCTCGGCGCTCATCAAACACATCGCCGACCGGGGTCGCAACCTGCCGGCCACCATGATCGAGGTGCGCAAGGAAGTGGTGGCGGCCACCAACGGCGCGCAGGTGCCGTGGGACCACTCGGCCCTGACCGGCGACTTCTACTTCTCGCCCGAGGCATTTGCGCCCCTGCCGGGCGCTGTCGCATCCGCCCCTGCTGGTACCAGCGCCGACGTGGCGGCGCTGCAGGAGCGCCTGCGCAAGCTCGAAGAAGAGGCCAGGAAACGCGAAGCCGCGGCCGCACTCCCCGCGCCGGCGACAACAGCGGCGCTGCCGGCGGCACCCGCGAGGCCGGGGGAGGCCCCAAGCTTCCTCGAGCAAGAGGGCGTCCGCGTCGATGGCTTGAAATTCAGCGATCGGCGCGAGCCCAGCGTCGCTGCCTGTCGCGAGAGCTGCGAGACGCAGCCGCACTGCCAGGCCTATCAATACGGCCGGCGCTCACCTGTGATCGGACAGTGCCATCTCTTCTCGCGCATTGATGCGCGTCAACAGGATGCCAGTTGGCGCTCGGCGGTGCGCGCGAGCGCAACACTGCCGGCCGTGCCCGCAGCGACGGACGCCAAGCGGCCTGCCATCAAGGTCGCGGCACCGCTCAGTCGCAAGGAGCGCGGTTTCGACATCTTCGAGGGCGTTGCAATCATGGTCGAACAACTCAAGATGAGCGCAACCGATTCGAGCGCCGGCTGCCAGCTGATCTGCCGCAACACGCCCGGATGCGTGGCCGCCACCTATAACGACTTCTTCCGCGGCAAGAACGTGGCCTGCTTGGTGTACCGTGAGGTGGGCGACATCATCAAGACGCCTACGTCGACCTTGATGATCCGCACCGACTGACCTGCTTGCGCTGACGCATCTCAACACCGGCCCGGCCGCTGCTGGACCCCCGCGTCGGCTTAGCGCCAAAGGCATGGGGCCTCATTCGGGGTGGCCGCGCCATTTCGTTGTCGGCGAGCCTCACGCGCAAGGTGTCCGGCACGGGCAGCGCCGGCGCGCGCAGCCCTTGCAACGCATGTCGAGGGGCCCTCAGCCGCGATGATAGGGATGACCGGCGAGGATGGTAGCCGACCGATAGAGCTGCTCGGCCAGCACAATGCGGGCAAGCCCGTGCGGCAGCGTCATGGCCCCCAATGACAGCGTCCTGTGGGCCGCAGCGCGCACCGCCTGCGCCAGGCCGTCGGGTCCGCCGATGAGAATAGCCAGCGTGCCGGTGCCCTCATCGCGCAGCTTGGCCAACAGCTGCGCGAAGGC
>DATFXD010000275.1:0-4287 GCA_035258605.1 Hyphomicrobiaceae bacterium
TGGCTCGCTTTTGCCCGGCCGAGCAAGCGCCTGGTGGCCGGCGATCGCATTCGCTTTGGCCACGATGGCCGCGTTTGCCTACTCGGGCAGCTCGATGCCACCGTGGCCGCGGTCAACGAGGCCGGCGAAGTCGAATTGGCGTTCAGCCTGCATGGTGCCTATCTCGACGAGGCCATCGAGGCGCTGGGCGATCCGCCGTTGCCACCCTATATCGCCAGCCGGCGCGATCCCGTTACGGAAGATGCCGAGCGCTACCAGACCACCTATGCGCGCCATGACGGCGCCGTCGCCGCCCCGACCGCCGGACTGCACTTTACGCCGGCGCTGCTGGCCGCGCTCGAGGCGCGCGGCATCGCCACGCATTTTCTGACCTTGCACGTTGGTGCCGGTACCTTCCTGCCGGTGAAGGCGGAGGACACCGAGAGCCACCGCATGTACCCCGAATGGGGTGAACTCAAGGGCGACACCGCCGCTGCGCTCAATCGGGCGCGCGCGGCTGGTGGCCGCATCGTTGCCGTCGGCACCACGGTATTGCGGCTGTTGGAGACGGCTGCCGGCGAGGATGGCGGGCTGGCGCCGTTTGCGGGCGACACCGAGCTCTTCATCACGCCCGGCTACCGTTTCAAGACCGTCGATCTGCTGCTGACCAACTTTCACCTGCCACGCTCGACCTTGTTCATGCTGGTGGCAGCCTTCTGCGGGCTCGACACCATGCAACGAGCCTATGCCCATGCGCTGGCGGCGGGTTATCGCTTCTACTCGTTCGGCGATGCCTGCCTGCTCCATCCCGCGCGCGCCAGCCGATGACGACACCCTTCGGCTTCACCCTCAGGCAGACCGATGCCGGTGCCCGCCTCGGCGAGATCACGACCGCGCGGGGCAAGATCAGAACGCCGGCATTCATGCCGGTCGGCACCGCCGGCACCGTCAAGGCGGTCTATTGCGATCAGCTGGAGGCGGCCGGCGTCGATATCGTGCTCGGCAACACCTATCACCTGATGCTGCGGCCCGGCGCGGAGCGCATCGCCCGGCTCGGTGGATTGCACGCCTTCATGGGCTGGAACAAGCCGATCCTGACCGATTCGGGTGGCTTCCAGGTGATGAGCCTGGCCAAGCTGCGCACCATCAGCGACGATGGGGTCGCCTTCCAATCGCATATCGATGGCGCCCGGCACGTGCTGACGCCGGAGCGTGCCGTTGAGATCCAATGCCTGCTCGGCGCCGACATCCAGATGCAGCTCGATGAATGCGTGGCCCTGCCGGCATCCTACCAGGCCATCGAGCAGGCGGTGGAGCGGTCGCTGGCCTGGGCGGGGCGCGCGCAGCGCGCCTTCCGCGATGCGCGCCAGCGCGGCCTTGTCAATGCCGGGCAGGAACTGTTCGGCATCGTGCAGGGTGGTATCGATGCGACCTTGCGTGCGCGCTCGGCCGATGCGCTGGTCGGCCTCAACTTTGCCGGTTATGCCGTTGGTGGCCTCGCCGTGGGCGAACCCCAGCAGGCGATGCTGGCAACCTTGGAGCGCACCGTGCCGCGCTTGCCGCCGGACAGGCCGCGCTATCTGATGGGGGTCGGCACTCCGATCGATCTGATCGAGGCGGTTGCGCGTGGCGTCGATATGTTCGATTGCGTGCTGCCGACGCGGTCGGGCCGCCACGGGCAGGCCTTCACCTGGGATGGCAAGCTCAACTTGCGCAATGCCGCGCACAGTGACGATCGAGCCCCGCTCGACGCGCTCAGCCATTGCCCGGCGGCGCGCAACTATTCGCGCGCCTATCTCCACCACCTCGTCAAGGCGCAGGAGTATTTGGCGGCGATGCTGCTGTCATGGGCCAACATCGCCTTCTATCAAGAGTTGATGGCGGCGATGCGCGACGCCATCGCCCGCGGCAAGTTCGCGGCGTGGGCGGCGGAGACCAAGGCCCGGCTGGCCTGAGCAACGTCCGCACCCCCCGGAGAAGCGCTGCGAATTGTTGGCGACGCCGCCGCTGAACCTGCGGGCAACAGGAGAGGACCGGCGCGATGGGCTTTACCAAGACGATCTGCAGCGCAAGGTCACCAGCAACGCGCTTCAAAAAGTTTTGTCATTGCCGCCAAGAGGTTACCGCCGAGTGTTTTGGCCGTGCGGGATCCTGCAAACATGCCTTTGTTGTGGAAGTGCAACGATCGCGCTGATTTGCAGCTGATGCATTGCATCGCTCCCTGCACCCGCTAGGCTCTGATGTGCTCGGTCGGAGTGTTCTCGCAACGGGGCGACGGGAAAAGGAACACCACGTCGACCGGGCTCGAGCGAGTGGCAAGGGGGGAGTGTATGCGTTGCGTGCGTAGCGTGAAGGGCGCATTGTGTATTTCGAGCGCCGCCGCGGTTCTTTCGCTGGGCAGCCCAGTCCTGGCCGGTGGTTTTGAAATCCGCGAACAGTCGGCTTATTTCCAGGGCACGTCGTTTGCTGGCGCAGCGGCCGGTGGTCAGAGCCTCTCGTCCGTCTTTTGGAACCCTGCTGCCTCGGCTTATGTGGGTTATGGACTGACGACCGATTCAAATCTGTCCGTTATCTTCGCTCGCTCTGAAATTGACGTGACGGGCATCGGCGCGAAAGGTGCCAACCTTGGAGGTTGCGCTGTGTTCGCGTGCTCGGTCGATATCGGCGGTGAGGCCCTCGTGCCAGCAAGCTACCTGGCCTGGCGCTACGACAGCCGCACCGTCTTCGCGCTGGCACTCAACTCCCAGTTCGGGTCGACCACAAAACCAGACGACCCACATTGGTTGGGCGCTCCTTATACAAGGACCTCGAAGCTCTTCAGCATCAACGCCAATCCGTCGGTGTCCTACGAGGTGGTGCCGGGCATTTCGGTCGGTGCCGGGCTACAGGTACAGTTTCTGGATCTCGTACATCTGCGCTCCGCTGCAGGCCCGCCCCTGGCGCCCAGTGCCACCCTGGAGGGCGATGGCACAGGTATCGGCTTGACCGCAGGCATCAATTTCCGGCCCAACCCCGGTACATCGATCGGCCTCGGCTACCGCTCATCGGTTAGGCACAACATCGAGGGATCCTTCAGTGTGCCCGGGGCGCCGACCACGGCAGTCGAAGCCAATGTGGATACTCCCGACAAGGTGACATTGAGTTTCACGCAGGCATTGGCGCCGAACGTGCGCTTGCTCGGCACCGTGGACTGGGACAATTGGAGTAAACTTGGCGTCGTTCGCGTTACGCCGACCACGCCGGCAGGCAACGTCAAGCTTGACTTTCAGTGGCACGATGGCTGGCTGTTTGCGCTCGGTGGCGAGTGGGATATTAATCCGCAGCTGACGCTGCGCGCCGGCGCTGCCTACGAAATCTCACCAATCCAAAATCCTTCGGAGCGGCTGGTTCAGCTGCCCGATGCCGACCGTGTCTGGCTGAGCGTTGGCGGCAGCTACAAACTGAGTGAGGCGACCTCCCTCAACGTTGGCTACAGCCACATCTTCGTCGATGATGCGACCTTGCAGCGGAGCAATGCAACGGGCACTGCCCCGACCCTGTTTGCAGACACCAGCGCCAGCGGCGACATCGTTTCCGTTGGCTTGACGATGAAGTGGGGCGCACCGCCGTCGCCTGCTCCTTTGAAATAGGCGGCGCTGCGCGCTGGGGCCCTGGCAGGGACGAAGCCTCGGCGCGGATAACGCCGGTGGGTTGAGGTCTGCGCTCTTATCGGTCGATGTGCATAAAACCGCAGCTTGGCCGTTGCCCCGCGTGGGAATTTGCATCTGAGGGTGCGGGCGAGCGCGTTGCCGTTGCTCAACGCGCATCAGAAATGAGCCGCAGGTTTCTTTGCCGTAGCATTGCAAATAGCCTGCGTGAGTGGGCCGCCTGCCGCTAAGGCCTGCAAAGCTGAGATCATAACCTCGGTGGCCTCAGGTCAGGGTTTCGTCGATCAACAGATCGACGACGCTCGCCAGCGCATCCTGGCGCGAGGCCCCTTGCTTGAGGCGGTCGGCAAAGTGCGCCACCTGCCGGTCGGCGCTGGTGCCGCGCGCCAGGATCACGCGCGCGTGCTCAAGTTCGGCAGCGCAGCCCAAGGCCTCGGCGTCGTCGCTGAGCATGACCAGCAATTCCTCCATCAGATCGCGGAACGGCACCAACTCGCCCTTGCCCAGATCGAACAAGGTACCGCCAACACCGTAGCGCTGCGCCCGCCAGCGGTTCTCGGCCAACAGCAGCAGCGGATAGGTGCGCCAAGTTTGGTTGGCGCGGCGCAAGCGGTAGAGCATGCGCAGGATCGAGACATAGAGCGCCGCTACACACATCGCA
>DATFXD010000276.1:0-2692 GCA_035258605.1 Hyphomicrobiaceae bacterium
AGGGCGCCAAAGTGGTGGTGCTCGACATCAATGCCGAAGCCGGTGCTGCCACGGCAACGGCCATCACCGCCGCCGGCGGTGCTGCCTGGAGCTTCGGCCTCGACGTCACCGACGCCGAGGCCTGCCGCGGGCTTGCTCAAAACGTCGGCGAAAGCATCGGGCAGGTGTCGATCCTCGTCAACAATGCCGGCATCAATCGCCGCCATGCCTTTAGCGCGGAGCCCGCGGCGGTGATCAAGGACTGGCACGACATCATGGCCATCAACCTTGATGGCGTCTTCAACGTCACGCATGCCTTTCTTGCGCAACTGCGCGGGAGCCAGGGGCGGATCGTCAACATCGGCTCGATCCAATCCTTCGTGCACGTGCGCACGCCGAATTCACCGGCCTACACGACCTCTAAGCATGGCGTGTTGGGCTTCACGCGGGCGCTGGCGGCAGAACTCGGCAAGGACGGTGTCAGGGTCAATGCCATCGGCCCCGGACTGATCGAGACGCCCCTCAATGCCGAGGTGCGCGCCAACAACCCCGACCTCATCAGGGTGTTCCTCGAGCACACGCCGCTCGGTCGTGCCGGCAAGCCGGAAGACATCGTTGGCCCGGCGATTTTTCTGGCGTCCGAGCTGTCGGCCTATGTCACAGGCACGATCATCATGGCCGACGGCGGCTATCGCGCCATTTAGCGCTCAGGGCATCGCCGCCGGGGCTGTGGATCGTGTTGACGAGCCCTCGCCGCGAGACTGGTGGCCGACGGCCGATGCTCGATCCGCTGCGCGAGCTTGGCGCCTATGCGGCGAACCCATGGGTTGGGCGCAATGGGGCAGCACTGCGGCGGCACGCGTCCCGCGCGCCTCGCGCGCGGGCTTCTTTGCCGGCGTAGGTCACGACGTCACAGTGTGACCACATTCCGATCGGGCAATGGGGCGGCAGGCAAATCAGCCCGCCGATCTTGAGCCCCGCGAGGTGATCGCGACGCGGGCGCGGTCCCCACACCTAGGACAGCCAACATGCATGCCCGGCCCGTTACGCTCTGGATAGCAGCAACACTGCTGGCGGTGAGTGCCATGCTGTTGCCCCGGCCCGGCCTCGCCCAGCAGCTGTTCTGGGACTGGGGCGGCGGCGATGCGGTCGGGGCCAGCGGCCGCGAAGTCGTGCGCTTCCCCCCGTCCTTTGCCGCCGGCCAGGTCGTCGTGAGCTTTGGGGATCGCCGGCTCTACTTTATCACGCGACCCGGAGAAGCCATCAGCTACCCAATCGCCATTCCGCGCGATGAGGACCGCTGGGAAGGCGTGACCACGGTGACCAACAAGCGCGAAAATCCCTCGTGGACGCCAACGCCAACCATGATCGCGGAGAACCCGCGGCTGCCGCGCTGGGTCCCGGGCGGACATCCGATGAACCCGCTTGGCGTGCGTGCCCTCTATCTCGGCGCCAGTGCCTACCGCATCCATGGCACCGATGCGCCGTGGACCATCGGCACGGCGGTGTCGAAAGGCTGTATCCGCATGTACAATCAGGACGTGCTGGACCTTTATCCGCGCGCCGCGATTGGCGCGACCGTGACGGTGACCTGGGATCGCTTCGCGGCAGGCGGAGACTACGCATCGATCCCCAAGAGCACAGGGCCGCGCTTGCGGGAAATGCGCCAATCGGATTTGCCGCGAGGCTTCTAGAGCACGGGCGGCCGGCGCGCGCCAGGGTCGGCGCTTGCGCCGGGGATCCCACGTCGGGGCTTTAGCCGACGCCGCAGCCGCCTGTCAGGTTCCGCACCAGATCCCCTCCGCACTATGGTCGCCGGGCCGGCTTCGGCCTTGGGCAGCAGCTAAGCTAAGCCAAGCTAAGCTAAGCTAAGCTAAGCTAAGCTAAGCTTCGTCATCCTGCTCGATCTGCGGGCTGCGGCTTGGTCGCCATTTCCGATTGTACTGCTTGCCGAACTGGTCGCGCTCCCGCACCAACCGCTTGTCGGTATGCGATCTCTCACTATTCAGCATCTGACTATAAAGCTGCAGGCGCTTCAGGCCCTTTTCCATTTGTTCGATTTTGCTCACCGTCTTGGACACTTGCCAACTGTCTTGCGCCAGGCCCGCCAGCTGCGTCCGGTGCTGTTGGAGGCGCGTTTGCAACCGCTCGATGGCACGAGCGGTCTCTTCGCTGAGGAGATTGGGGGGAGCTGTCATGACGCTGCCTTATGGTATCGTGTCGTCGCGGATCGCCTCCCTTCCGTTTAGTCGGTTGTGCGCGCAACCAAACTCCAAAGACTTTAGGATTTCCCGCCGCTGTCATCCTGTAGCCTTGGCTGCTAATCCGCTGAGCTTTGTCCGTGATCACAACGCGCGTGCTCTAGCCATCGGAGGCTGCCGGTTGGCTGGCACCAGAGCCGAGCCGATGCGTGGCGCCGGTGGCGCGAGGGTCGCTTGCGATGACAGCGTCAGGAGTTCCCGCACCCAGGTCGGGTGGTTCCCTGTGCGCTGCACCATAGACTTTCGATGCCACTGGTGCTGGTTTAAAGCTGGGCGCCCCGTCCAGATTAAGGTTAACCCGGCAGCGCAGCGCGGCCGACGCCAGGCTAGATTTGCTTGCGACGGGCGACCATGCCGGCAAATTTTTCGTATTCGGCCTCGTTCACCGAATAGCTGTGGTCGTCGTCGGGGAACGCGCCCGCCTTCACCTCCTTGACGTACTGCTTGATGCC
>DATFXD010000277.1:0-2951 GCA_035258605.1 Hyphomicrobiaceae bacterium
CGCGAGCCCCAGCCTGGGAAGCAATCAAAGCTCCGGGAGATCGCCATGTCGTTCATGCGACGTGATTTGCCAAGACCGCTTCGGTCGGTGCTGCGCTTTGAGCTCTAGGGAACATGACGCAGGTGCATGGCGCCGATGCCCAGCGTTCGACCGGGGAAGCAGCCAAGACGATTGACCTCGATTATTGCGCCACCTTCAAGCAGCAACTCGAAGAGAACGTCGGCCCGGTCGTTCTGATGAGTACCGTTCTCGTTACTCCCGATCAGGTGGATAAGGTTTTTGACGGCTTCAGAAGACAGATTACGATCATGCGACATCGACCCGGTTTGATCTCGGCCCAGGCACGTCTCCGCCGTTCCGACCATCGCTTCGCCCAACGATAGTCTGCTATGGCCGCCACGCAAATGCATCGGGCCAAACATGAGATTTGCCACCGCAAGGAGAGAGCCATGGCTGGCAGCAAAACCGAAGCCATCGACCAACACCGCCGCCGGTTTGTCGGCACCGCTGCGGCCGGCGCCGCTGCCGTTCAGCTCGGCCTGTTGACAGGGGCTGAGGCGCAACCGGCCAACTCGAAGCTGCCCGAGAAGCCAGGCGCGCCCGCCTCGTTCGGCCCACTGAAACAAATCGATGCCGGCGTCCTGAACGTCGGTTATGTCGAAGCCGGGCCAGCCAGCGGTACGCCGGTCCTTCTGCTGCACGGCTGGCCCTATGACATTCACAGCTTTATCGATGTCACGCCGCTGCTGGCAGCGGTGGGATACCGCGTGATTGTGCCTTATCTGCGCGGCTACGGCGCCACGCGATTTCTTTCAAACGACACCGTCCGAAACGCCCAGCAGTCTGCTGTGGCATCGGACATGCTCGCATTCATGGACGCTCTCAAGATCGACAAGGCAATTCTTGCGGGCTTCGACTGGGGAGCGCGAACCGTCAACATCGTCTCCGCCCTTTGGCCGGAGCGGACCAAGGCCACGGTATCGGTGAGCGGCTATTTGATCGGCAGTCCGGAAGCCAACAAGATGCCTGCGCCGCCGAGAGCCGAGTTCGATTTTTGGTACCAGTTCTATTTTGCCACAGAGCGCGGGCGGCTCGGCTACGAGAAATACCGCCGCGAGTTCTCCAAGCTGATCTGGAAAACAGCCTCGCCGCAATGGCAGTTCGACGATGCTACATTCGATCGCAGCGCGGCGGCTTTCGACAACCCGGACCATGTTGCCATTGCCATTCACAACTATCGCTGGCGGCTTGGTCTCGCGCAAGGTGAGGCGAAGTTCGACGCCTTGGAAAAGCGGCTTGCCGAATTCCCTGTCATCACCGTACCCACGATTACCATGGAGGGCGATGCCAACGGCGCCCCGCATGCGGAGCCCAGCGCCTATGCTCATAAGTTCACCGGCAAGTACGAGCACCGCCTCGTCAAAGGCGGCATCGGGCACAATCTTCCGCAGGAAGCGCCGCAGGCTTTTGCCGAGGCGGTGATCGACATCGCCAGGGCTTAAGCGTGCCTCCGCAACGTCTTGTACGCGGCCAAGGCCCGCACCACCGCCGGCCGCATGCGATCTTCGCGTCGGCGCCGGCAGTGTTGACGTCAGGCTTTTCGACATCCGGTCTGGACGATCGGCCGATGTTGAACACCTGTTTGGAGGATCGGCTGGGTGCTTCGATAGCCCGCTCCGGCTTGCCGCAGCCGGGACACTCGGTTTGAGGCCTGCTTTGGCCCACAGCGATCATTCCCGCGGCTACCCGCCAAGACATCTGCTGGTCCTTCGGAACCAAGATCCCTGGCTCCGCCCAGCGGTGCGCGCCGTTCGATGTCTGCCGCGAATTTAGCAACCTGATCTCGACCTTACGTTTGTGCCGGCACCGCCAGACGTAGCGCCAGACTGGCGTCGTCCGTGCGATCCAGCACCCAAACGGCGTCGATCACAGGTTGAATATTATGAGAGGCGCACCAGCTGGCCGCGAGCGCGCGCAGCTTGTCCTCGATCTCTCGGTCGGTGAGCGGGCGGGCGAGGCTACCGCGCGCCGCCGGTATGTTGACAACTCGGCTGGCACCGTCCCTGGTTCGCACGTCAAGTGTAGCGGCCGCGATGTCGATTGTTTCAGATGGCTCGACAGTAATTTTGGCGCGTAGTGCCTGAACGGCAGGATCACGAACACAAGCATCGGTGTATTGCGCGAGGCTCGCTGCGCCAAATAGCAAAGCTGCGGCCACGCTATGTTGGACGCTCACCTGTGCCTCGCGGCCGGTCGTCACATTCGGGCGGTCGGCACGTGCGGTGAGGAGAGGGTGGCCACGCACAATGATGCGCTCGATGCTATCCAGCGCGAAACCTGGCATTTGCCGCAGCGCAAGGGCCGCGTCGATAACCGGGTGGACGACGATGCCGCACGGATAGGGCTTATAGGTGTTCTTGGCCAGCTCCCAGGTGTCGCCTAGGCCGTCTGTCAGCGCCGGCCAATCGATTGTCGACGGTGCGAGCGCACTCAAATACCCCTGCCGACCCTCGATTGGCGCCGGCGGACCATTAAATCCGCGTTCGGCCAGCAATGCCGACCACAACCCGCTCCTCGCCGCATTGCCGACGCTCAGGCTCTTTGTCGGTGTGCCCAGGCATTCGACGAGACCGCCCGTCTGTGTCGCTGCCGCACCGATCGCCCACATTGTGCGTTCCGTGTCGAGCGATAGCAGCTTGCCACTGGCTGCCGCTGCACCAAGCGTGCCGCACGTTGAGGTGATGTGCCACCCGCGAGTGTAGTGTTCGGGAGAGATGGCATTGCCGAGGCGACACTCGATCTCCACGCCCAGCGCAAAAGCGAGCAGGAGGTTGCGCCCCGAGACGGGGCGCATTTCGGCAAGAGCGAACAACGCCGGGGCGACGGGAGCGGTCGGATGAATGACGGTACCCAAGTGCGTATCGTCGAAATCGAAGACATTGCCGCTTGCA
>DATFXD010000278.1:0-6151 GCA_035258605.1 Hyphomicrobiaceae bacterium
GCGTTGCCAAGGGCAACCACAGTGAAGATGAGAGTGGCGCCGATGACGGCTATCCAGCGTGTCATAATTAATCCTCCTGATACGCAGCATTAACGAACCGACTGTCGCAAGCGGCCGCCGGCTTTGCTATCGGTCGTTCTCCGGAGCGGCCGTGTGATGATTAGGTAGCGATGGTGTGTCCCCAAGTGCGCGACCGACCGATCGGTCGATAACATCGGCGTTGGTGAGCGCTGCGCAATCGGACGTGCGCATTTACCAAACCGTGAGTGAGGCTTCCATAAAGACAGTCCATCGACCGTTTACTGGTTTTTGCGGAGTGTCCGGCTAGCGCGCAGCTGGCATTGTTGGGGACGTGCTGGCCAGCCGGAGAATGGACAATGCGGAAGATGTTGCGCGAGGTGCCGCATCACCGGCGATGGGTCCGGGCGTCGGTGTATCGGCGTTGCCCAGCGCGATGCCGGGACGGTGCCCAGAGCATGGGTGGTGCTCCAGCCTCAAGCCCCCACATTGGTTAGGGGTGTGAGGACGACAACCTCTTCGGCACCGCACATCATGGCAGCCAGCTCCTCGCCCCAGCCCTATCGATCATTGGGCCAGAAACCGCGGTGTCACGTGCTGCTCGATTTCGACGGCACCATCGCCCCGGATGATCCGACCGATCGACTTCTCGAGCGCTTTGCGGAGCCGGCGTGGCTCGAGATCGAGGCCGCCTGGCAGTCGGGGAAGATTTCGGCGCGCCACTGCATGGCGCGCCACACTGCGCTCCTCCGCGTGACCCCCGAGGCGCTCGATCAAGCGATCGGCGAGATCCGCATCGATCCTGGAGTGCATGCCTTTGTCGATATTTGTCGTCGGCGCGGCGTGGAGCTGACCATCGTGTCCGACGGTTTTGATCGTGTCTTGCGCGCCGTCCTCGAACGCGAGCAACTGCGGCTACCATTTTTTGCAAATCGGCTGGAATGGCAGGGTGGCGATCGCTGGCGGCTGGCGTTCCCGTATGCACGGGTCGATTGCCGGTCGCAGGGCGCCAACTGCAAGTGCGCGCATGGTGTCGGCAGCGCCAGTCCTCTGGTCGTAATCGGCGACGGGCGCTCGGACTTCTGCATGTCGGAGTCCGCCGACTATGTGATTGCCAAGGGTGCGCTTGCCGCCTTTTGCCGATCGCGCCAGCTGGCGCACGCCTCGTTTGAGACCTTCGATGAGGTCAGGGCGCACTTCATGCGGTGGCTCGACCGGGAAGCAACGCCACGTGTGCCGTTGAGCGCAGCGTCCTTGGCGCGACGCAATTGAGGTTCCACCCCAACACCAGGATACGAGATTAAGAGCGCATGGATCAGAGCATTCGGTTGAGCGGAGGCCGCCTTGGCTTCTTGCTGATCCACGGCTTGGGCGGGACCCCGCTCGAGATGCGCTACGTTGCCCAAGGTCTCGCGCATGCGGGACACACCGTGCATGTGCCGCAACTCGCCGGACACTGCGGCAGCAGCGAGGATCTGCGCGCCACGCGTTGGCTGGACTGGTATGGCAGCGTGGAAGACGAGCATGATCGCCTCAAGGATCGGTGCGACAGTGTCGTGGTCGGCGGCCTCTCGATGGGGGCGATCTTGGCGTTGCACCACGCCGCCGGCCATCCGCACGATGTTGCCGCGCTCGCGCTCTATGCCCCGACCCTTTGGCTCGACGGCTGGGGCGTGCCCTGGTACGCGCCCCTTTTTCAGCTCGTCAAAATGAAGTGGTGTGCCGATTATTTCGATTTCGCCGAACGGCCTCCCTGGGGTGTCAAGGATCAGCGTTTGCGGACCTTGATTGAGCAGGCGATCCGCAGTGGCGACAGCTCGCGCGCCGGCATCGCCGCCGTGCCCGGGAGCCTGATGCTGGAACTGCGCTGGCTCGTGCAGCGGGTGAAGCAGGACATCGCCAGCGTGGCGCAGCCAGCCTTGATCGTCCATCCTCGTGACGACGACCGCGCCAGCCTCAAGAACTTGTACTACCTGCAAGACCGCTTGCGCGGCCCCACCGAGACCGTGGTGCTCAACGATAGCTATCATCTCGTTACCCTCGACCGGCAGCGCCAGATCGTGGTGGCGCGCACGGTCGAGTTCGCTGCACGCCTGCAGCAGGCATCCTTCCAGCGGTTGGCTGCCGATGATCTCGACGACCTGCTGGGGTCGCCGCGCTCGCACGCCGGCCGCAACAACTGACCTCGCCGCTGACATTGCGCAGCTGAGCTTGCTCGATGCGCGCTGGGTAAGCGATGGCATGGGGCACCGCCGTGGGGATGGCAGAGCGGCGTCCCTGAACGCGACATCGCATAGATCGGTCGGGCGCGGCCGATGGCCGCCGTTGATGCCAGCTCCCGAGTGCTGCGCTCGTGATCGCCGGCCCCCGCGTTGCCTCCGGCCCGACATTCTGGCAAGACGGGCGCCTCACAGGGACGACCGGGGGACGACCGTCATGAAGATCGACACGCTCGCCATTCCGGAGCTGAAGCTCGTCACGCCGGCGATCTTCCGCGATGCGCGCGGCTACTTTTCGGAGACCTATAATCAGAAGGCGCTGGCCGAAGCCGGCGTCGACCGCGTGTTCGTGCAGGACAACCAGTCCTTGTCGCGCTCCAGGGGCGTGCTGCGCGGTCTGCACTTCCAGATCGCGCCCCACCCCCAGGCCAAGCTCGTGCGTGTCACGCGAGGCGCCATTTTCGATGTCGCCGTCGATATCCGCCACGGCTCACCCACCTTTGGCCGCCATGTCGCGGTGGTGCTGTCGGCGGAGAACTGGTCCCAGCTTTGGGTCCCCGAGGGCTTTGCGCACGGCTTTTGCACGCTCGAGCCCGAGTCTGAGGTGATCTATAAGGTCACCGACTTCTACGCGCCCGAATGTGATCGCGGTTTGGCATGGGACGATCCCGACCTCGGTATCGCCTGGCCGCTGGCTGATGCCGAGACCGTTCTCTCCGACAAGGATCGGCGTCATCCGCGGCTCAAGGACGTGCCGGCGCATTTCAGCTATCGGCGTGCCTAAGCCATTGCAAAGCTCCCGTGGGTTTGGGCAGAGGTCCTTGACCCGGGTGCAACCGCGGCTAAAGCCTACCCCCCGGGCGGACGGGCATCGGCATGTCCGCACGTGCGTCAGTGTCTTATAAGAGGGCAGCGCCCGGGTGCGGTTGAGGGGGACCAGTTCGTGAAACGGCTATGGATGGGGATCGATGTCGGCGGCACCTTCACCGACATTGTCGTTTACGACGCGTCGACTGGGCGCCAGGCGAGCCACAAGGAACTCACGACCCACGCCGATCCAAGCCGCGGCGTCATGGCCGGGATCGACCGTCTGGCGGCCGCGGGTCAAATCGCCCACGCCGAGATCGGCCGGGTCGTGCATGCCACCACGCTCTTCAGCAATGCGGTGATCGAGCGCAACGGCGCCCCAACCGGCCTGATTACGACCAAGGGCTTCCGCGATACCCTCGAGATTGGGCGCGAGCGCAAGTATGAGCTTTATGACATCAAGATCGTGAAGCCGACGCCGCTGGTGCCGCGCCGCTGGCGCCTGGAGGTGCCGGAGCGGATGACCATTGACGGTCGGGTCCACACCCCGCTCGATGCGGATGCCGTCCTCGACTGCGCGGCACGGCTCGCGGCCGACGACGTCACGTCGCTTGCCATCGTGTTTTTGCACTCCTGCGCCAACCCCCGGCACGAACGGCAGGCGCTTGAGCTTATTGCCCAGCGCTACCCCCGCTTTGCCCTATCGGCGTCGATCGAGGTGGCCCCCGAGATCCGCGAATACGAGCGTACATCGACGACGGTGATCAATGCCTACATCAAGCCGCTTGCAGAGCGCTATTTGGCCTCCCTGGCGGCCGAGCTCTGTGCCCGCGCCATCACCGCCCCGTTGCTGCTCATGCTCTCCAATGGGGGTCTCACCAGCATCGAGGAGGCCGTGCGCCGACCGGTGCAGCTGTTGGAATCGGGACCGGCGGCCGGGGCGCTTGCGGCTGCGCACTTGGGGTCCCGCGATGGCGGCGCGCATGTGCTGGCCTTCGACATGGGCGGGACGACCGCCAAACTCAGTATCGTCGACGATGGCGCGCCGACCGTCGCCTATCACTTCGAGGTCGGTCGCGAACGGCGTTTCGTCGAGGGCAGTGGCTTGCCGGTGCGCATCTCGACTTTGGAGCTGATTGAGATTGGCGCCGGCGGCGGCTCCATCGCGCATCTCGATGATATCGGGCTTCTCAAGGTGGGCCCCGTCAGCGCCGGCTCCGAGCCGGGCCCGGCGGCCTACGGCCGCGGCGGCACGCGGCCCACCGTCACCGATGCCGACTTGCTGCTCGGCTACCTCAATCCCAGCTATTTTGTCGGCGGCAGCATGCGGATCGACGTTGCCGCCGCGCAGGCGGCGCTCGCACCGCTGGCGCAAGAGGCCGGCCTCACGCTTCCCCGCATGGCCTGGGGCATCCATGATCTCGTCAACGAGAATATGGCCAATGCCGCGCGCGTGCACCTGGCCGAACACGGCAAGGATCCCCGGCGCTATGCGCTGTTGGCCACCGGCGGCGCTGGCCCCGTGCACGCTTATTACGTCGCCAAGAAGCTCGGCCTGCGCCAGCTGATCGTGCCCTTTGCCGCCGGCGTCGCCTCGGCGCTCGGACTGTTGCTGGCCCCGGCCCGCGTCGATCGGGTGGCGACCGTCGCGCGCGACCTGAGCGAGATCAACTGGCCCGATCTCGAGGCAATGTTCGCGCGCCTCGAGGCCGACGCCCGCGCGGTGCTGGCGGTGACGGTCCCGGATCCGGCGGCGGCCATGGTTGAGAGGCTTGCCGACATCCGCTACGTCGGTCAGGCCTCCGAGCTCGTCGTCCCCCTCCCTGCGGGCCCCTACACCGCGGCCTCGCGGGACGCGCTGCTCGCAGCATTCGCGGTGAGCTACCTTGCGGCCTTCACACGTACGCCGCCGACCACCGCCGTCGAAATCATCAATGTGCGGGTCAGCGCCAGGTGTGACACCTCCGGCGGCCCGCCCTCGCTCGGCGGCGCGGAGCGCGCGGACCGACCTGCCGTCAAAGGCACGCGCCCCGTATACTTTCCCGAGAAAGAGGAGTTTCAGGCAACCCGGGTCTACGACCGCTACGCGCTCATCGCAGGCCAGCGCCTCGGTGGCCCCGCGATCGTGGAAGAGCGCGAGTCGACCTTGGTCATTGGCCCCGGCGCCAGCTTCGAGCCGCTCGCGAGCGGCAACATCCGTGTCATCATGGGCTGATGAGGTCACCAATGCCCGCGACGCTTACCAGCAATCAACCCTTCGACGCCGTGACCTTGGAGATCCTTTGGCGCCGCGCGATCTCGGCGGTGGATGAGGCGGCCAAGGCGCTGCGCCGGACCTCGTTCTCGACCTTGGTCAACGAATCTAATGATTTTGCCTGCGTGCTGACCGATGCGGCCGGCCAGTCGCTGGCGCAAAATACCGAATCGATCCCGTCCTTCATCGGGACCTTGCCGGTGACCGTGAAGGCCTTCATCGCGGAGATCGGGCTCGCCAACATGCGGCCCGGCGACGTCTTCATCACCAACACGCCCTGGATCGCGACGGGGCACCTCAACGACATCACCGTGGCGAAGCCGATCTTTCGCGGCGGCCGCGTCGTCGCCTTTGCCGCCTCCACCGCACACGCGCCCGATATCGGCGGCAAGGTGCGCTCCGTCGAGCCGCGCGAGGTCTTCGAGGAAGGTTTCCATATCCCCATCATGACGTTCATGCGCGAGGGGGTGCCCGACTCGACCTTCCTCAAGCTGCTGCGCGCGGCCGTGCGCACCCCCGATCAAACCGAAGGCGATCTGTGGGCACAGATCACCGGCCTCGAACTGCTCGAGAAGCGGCTCAGCGATCTCATGTCCGAGTATGGCCTCAGCGATCTTGAGGCCTTCGCCGCGGACATCCTCGGGCGCTGCGAGCGGGCGATGCGGGCGGCGATCGCGAAGCTGCCGGACGGTATCTACCGACACAGCTTTGCCACCGACGGGCTTGAGGAACCCTTCACCTATCACATTGCCATCGACGTCAAAGGCGAGCGCATCGTTGTCGATTACGCGGGGACCTCGGCCCAGGTCGATCGCGCCATCAACTGCACGATGACCTACACCTTTGCGATGAC
>DATFXD010000279.1:0-11002 GCA_035258605.1 Hyphomicrobiaceae bacterium
ATGCCGGCTCCCGCTCGAATTGCTCACCAAGCACAAGCGGATGCGCCATTGCTTCGTGCAAAGCGTGCTTGTCGAGCTCGCCTTCCCAGCGACTGATAACGATGGTGGCTACGCCATTACCAATCAGATTAGTGAGCGCGCGGCACTCACTCATGAATTTGTCGATGCCGAGCAGGATGGCGAGAGATTGGATCGGTATTTCGGGCACGACAGCCAAGGTCGCGGCAAGCGTCACGAATCCGGCCCCCGTCACGCCGGACGCGCCCTTCGAAGTGATCATGGCGATGACCAGAATGCCTAGCAGTTGGCTCAGACTTAGTGGCGTGTTGGTGGCTTGGGCCAAAAACAGCGTAGCCAAAGTCATATAGATGTTCGTGCCATCCAGATTGAAGCTGTAGCCGGTTGGGATCACTAGACCGACAACCGACTTGGAGGCGCCAAGATGCTCCATCTTGGCCATCATGTGCGGCAGCACCGTTTCTGACGAGCTCGTGCCAAGCACGATCAGGAGTTCGTCCTTGATGTAGGCGAGATAGCGCACGATCGAGAAGCCAGCCAGATAGGCGATGCTGCCTAGCACCAGGATGACAAACAGGAGCGAGGTGAGATAGAAGGCAAAGATGAGCTCCCCGAGCTTCACCAGCGCTCCCAGACCTTGAGCGCCGATCGTAAATGCCATCGCGCCAAAGGCGCCGATCGGTGCCGCCCGCACCACAAGCCGGATCACCCCAAAGAACACCTTTGCCGCGACGTCGATGGCGCCTGCCACGCGTTCGCCAACCGGCCCCATCCGCGTGATGGCGAAGCCGGTGAGAATCGAGACCAACAACACCTGAAGCAGATCGCCACGGGCGAAGGCACCGATGAACGTGTCAGGAATAATCGCCAGCAGATGATTGACGATCCCTTGTTCCTTGGCGCGCGTCACGTAGCTCGCCACGGCTTTTGGATCGAGGCTTGCCACGTCGATATCGAAGCCGGATCCCGGCTGCAGCACCTGACCGACAATGAGGCCGATCGCCAAGGCCAGCGTCGATACCGTTTCGAAATAGAACAGCGTCTTGAGGCCGACGCGGCCGACTTTCTTGAGATCGCCCATCGAGGCGATGCCATGCACGATCGTGCAGAAAATCACCGGCGCGATCATCATCTTGATGAGGCCGATGAAGCCATCGCCAAGTGGTTTCAATTGAACGCCTAGCTGGGGATTGACATAACCCACCGCGACGCCAACTGCGATCGCAATAAGGACTTGGATGTAGAGGATCGTGTACCAAGGCCGACGCGGCCCCGGCACAATCGAGGCTGATCGTCGCTGCGCCATCGTATCCGCCGGCATGCTTCCCTTCTCCCATCACGTCTACTGCTGTGGTTGCCTGCTGCAGTCCATGTCGACCGACGTCTACCCGTCTACCAGACTATTGTGTTGGACACCGACATCTCCATCGACGCCTGGCCTACCGGGGCCCGCACCGCTGCTGTCTGCCGGGCAAATGCCCCTCCGGGGTTGGGAGCCAGGCCGCCCGTCTGGGTACCCGGCGTGAGGCCGGCGGAGTGGTGGCGCACGGTTGCGCGCCGATTTCCTTGGTCGACGGTATGAGCTTTCTTGTTGGCTTATGCAACTTGGACACTTTTACCTGCAGTCCGCCATGACCCGTCTGCGGGGCGCCATCGCGCACGACCATCGCAAGCGTGGAAAACGTCCAATGAGCCGCGCCGAGTCGGCGCGGGTCGTGTACCCCGGCAGTCCTGAGGCACTGATTTGCGAGTGCTGTCTTTGCTGGGGGGTACTGATGCGACACAAGTGCGATGCCTGCAAAAAGAAGTTCCGCACCGAAGGGGCGCTCGCGATGCATGCCCGGGATAAGCACCCGGAACGCAAGGCGCCCATCATCAGGCAACCCAAATCGGGCATGCTTGGACTGGTTGGAGCGTTTGTGGCGGGCATCTGCCTCGGCGTGCTTGCGATGTCCGCAAGTAACGAGCTGGGGGCCGGGATCAGCCAAGCCAATGACATCGTCAAGGCAGTATGGTCGCGATGAGCAGCCGGGCCGGCGCGGCTATAGGGCTAACATGGAGAATTTGATGCCGCGTCAGGTCGGAATGGCTGACGGACTGGCGGAAAGCGATAGCTGCAAAGGATACCAGCCCAGCGCGACGGGGAGCTCAGTGGCCGCGGACCAGTTCGAGCACGGCAGCACCGTATCGCTGGAGCTTGCCTTGGCCGATGCCGCTGACGTCTTTGAGGTCCTCTGAATTCTTCGGTCGTTTGCGGGCGATGTCCGCGAGTGTGGCATCGTGGAAGATGACGTAGGGCGGGACGTGCTGTTCGCTGGCGCGGTCGCGGCGCCAGGCGCGCAGCGCAGCGAACAAGGCGGCATCGGCCGCATCTACCGTTGCATCCTCTACGTCGCGGCGCTTGCGGGGCCGGCCGGATCGTGTGGTGGCTTCGGAGCATCCGCTCGCCGGCAGCTTGCGCACCGACACCCGCCGCTCGCCGCGGTAAACCGCCCGGACCTGTTCGGTCTCGCCAAGCCTGAGCAGAGGCCGACCCTCGTTCGGATCCTCGCGCAGCAGTCCCTCGAATAGCAGTCGATCGATGAGATCACGCCAGCCACCGGTACTGAATTCCCGGCCAATGCCATAGGTCGACATGGCTGTTTCTGAGACATGTGCGTGCTTGGTCTTGCCGAGCAGGTGGTCGACGACGCGGCCCCGACCGAAGCGTCCCCCCAGGCGATGCACAGCGGAGAGCGCCTTCTGCGCCGCCTCGGTGACATCGGTTGAAACCGGTGGATTGAGACAGAGGTCACATACGCCGCAATCCTCCACGCCGCTTTCGCCGAAGTATCGGCGGACCGCGGCGGGCCGGCAACCGGCACCATCCAGCATGGCGTAGAACTGGCGCAGCTTGCGCATCTGCACCGATTTGACGGTGTCATCGATGTCGCGGCCGTCGATGCGGCGCTTGGCCCAGGCGAAATCGGACGCAGAATAGAGCGTGATGCCTTCCGCGGCAGCGCCATCGCGTCCAGCGCGTCCGATCTCCTGCCAATAGGACTCAATCGAGGCAGGCGGATCGGCGTGGATCACGTAGCGCACGTCCGGCTTGTCGACGCCCATGCCGAAGGCGATCGTCGCCACCATGACCGCGGCGTCTGCCTCGAGGAACTGCTCCAGGCGGTGCGCGCGTAGGTCTTTGTCGAGACCAGCGTGGTAGGCAAGCGCTGGTACCCGCGCAGCGATCAGCTTCTCGGCAAGCTTGTCGGCGCCGTCGCGCGAGCCGACATAGACCACCCCGGACCGTTCCGGTCGCGCGGCCACGAGCTCGAGAACGCGGTTGTGGCCCTGCGGCTGCTTTCGTTCGGCGGACAAAGCGAGCTCAGGCCGCGCGAAGCTGTCGATGAATTCACGCGCATCCTCGAGATAGAGCTGGGCACGGATATCATCCCGCGTGCGGGCATCGGCGGTGGCGGTGACGGCGAGCCGCGGGACATGGGGAAAGATATCGGCAAGGCGGCCAAGCATGCGGTATTCGGGGCGAAAATCGTGACCCCACTGGCTGACACAATGAGCTTCATCGATAGCCACCAGAGCAAGCGGCAACTTGGTGAGCCGATCCAGCATCGTGGGTTGCATCAGCCCTTCCGGCGAGACGTAAAGCAGGTCTAGCGCGGCGTCATTAACGCGGCGCCAGATATGCTCGCGGGATTCGAGACTTGTGCTTGAATCGACGCGTTCCGCGGCGATGCCCAACTGCTGCAAGGCTGCGACCTGATCGGCCATCAGCGCAATGAGCGGCGAAATCACCAGGCCGAGACCTGGTCGCACAAGCGATGGGATTTGGTAGCAGAGGCTCTTGCCGCCGCCGGTGGGCAGCACGGCGAGCGCGCTGCGACCGGCCAGGACCTCGCCGATCACGCCGGCCTGCAGCCCGCGAAATTGCGCGTGCCCGAAAATACCGCGCAGAACCTCGAGCGCGGCACCCATTGTGGTAGCCACGCGCGGCTGGCATCCGAACATGGAAGAATCAAAATCCACGAGGCCTTATGGAGTAGATGCACGGAAGCTGCAAACGGCTCTGTGGCGGTTTTCAAGAACGCGCTTCTGGCCGTGGCGCTGCGGATGGTCTCACTGCCATGTCCTTGCAACGGAGATCACCGTGGGGTTGCTGAGCAGGAGCCGTCCGCGAAACCCGCAGCGTCCCGTCCCACGCCGCCGCGCGCGACATCGGCCACACCGATGCTGTCCACGCACCTGTCGTTGCGTGCGGCCTCGCGTGGCTAGCGCCTCCGTGCGCGCCCGCGGCAGCCGTTTTTTGTCATGTACATTACCGATTCAGGGCTCGCCTGTTGTTAGCGGAGCACAGGATTGCTGCGATGACAGGTTTATCGCTCACACCCCGATGCCCGGTGCTTTCGGACATAGTATTCTAATTTCCCTGGTTTGGGTCTCGAAGCCAGGGCATGAATCAACAAAAATGAGCAAATCCATCCGAATCATCGTCATCGATCCACATCCGATGTTTCGCGAGGGCGTCGTCCGCACCATCGCCCGATCGGGTGGGATGTCGCTCGTCGGCGAGGGCAAAACCTCAGCCGATGCGCGGCACCTGGCAAGCGCTGAGACCCCGGACATGGTGATTATCGACATAGCCATCGCCGGCGGTCGCGACGTTGTTGCCGAACTGGCCAAACGCAACATCAAATGCGTTGTCTTAACGACGCTCGACGATGCCCTGAGCGTGTGTAATGCGCTCGCTGCCGGTGCCAACGGCTACATTCTGAAGGGCGTAAGCGGTCTCGAACTCATCGATGCGCTCAAAGGGGTCCATGCTGGCCAACCATACGTCACGCCCGAGCTGGCGGTTCGCTTGTTGGTCGAAGGCAAGTTGCTGCCCAAACGCGAGGCGAAAGTACAAGCCGCACTGACGTACCGAGAGCGACAACTCCTGGACCACATCACCAAGGGCCACACCAATCGGGAGATCGCGGATACGCTTGGACTGACCGTCGCAACCACAAAAGTCTATCTGACGCAGCTCTTCAAGAAGATGCGCGTGAAGAGTCGACTGCAAGCTGTTATCGCCGCGCGCAATCAAAGGTCGTGACCGGTAGCCTCAGCCCGCAGTCCTGGCATGGGAGCTGGTATCGCAATGGCCATGAGCGCCATGGGAGGACAAAGTCTCCCGGCCGCCGAACTGGCGATGTGGTGATTGCGATCGGCTGCTTTGTCCTTTCGGTCTGCTTGTCACGGCAGAGCATGCCGCGCTCATGCAGCTGGTGCAAACGACAGGCATTGCGCCGCCGCCTTGAGCTAAGTCCGCGACGGCTCGCGGCGTTGGCAACGGGTCGGTGCGTGTTGAACCGGCTGATCCGACCCAATTGGCGCTCGAGGGGTCGCTTCGCGGTGCCGTCGCAAGCGCAGCTGCGATCATCGTCAGCGTCGGTAGGTGGCTCGCGCATTGACGTTCCGCAAGGCCTGCTTGCGTTTACGAACGAGACTGACGTCGCGACGTTCGCCGCTCCCGGCGCGGCCCCCTCACCCGCGGCAGGTCCATGGCGGTCCGCCCCTGTCGGACGACACCGTGGCCGGAACGGCAATGACCGCATCGCATCGGCGAACGCCTCACGCTTGCGGCGTCGCTTCCGTCGGCTCATGCCGATAGATCTATGCACGCCACACGTATGGCCGCACGGATAGCAGCAGCGAAGCTGGCGTTGTCGGAGAGGTCAATGTAGGCTGTGCCCTGCCCATGCCAGCCTCCACGCGAGCACCACAACTTGCGGGCACATGTCATCCCACGAATGTGGTAATGTCCCCTCAACCCGGCTTCTCAAGCTAAAGGCGAGCGTCCATCGATGAGCGGAGAGAACTGTCTTGCTGGTCTCAAGATCCTCGACCTGACCCAGTTCGAGGCCGGTCCATCCTGCACCGAGGCGTTGGCTTGGCTCGGCGCCGATGTGGTCAAAGTCGAGAACCCCGGCTCAGGCGACCCGGGGCGTTCGATCGGCCGCACCTCGGCGGATGCCGACGCGCACTATTTTCTACAGTACAATTCCAATAAGCGTTCGGCCGCGATCAATCTGAAGGACCCGCGCGGGCTCGAGCTCGTCAAGCGCCTCGTCAAATGCGCCGACGTGATGATCGAGAACTTCGCTCCCGGTGCAATAGAGCGGCTCGGCCTTGGATACGAGGTGATCAAGGCGGTCAATCCGGGGATCATCTACTGCCAGGTCAAGGGTTTCGGAACTGGCAGCCCATTCGAGAAGAACCTAGCCTTTGACATGATCGCGCAGGCGAGCGGCGGGCTAATGTCGATCACTGGCGAAGAAGACGGAAAACCCTGCAAGGCGGGGGCCACAGTCGGCGATACCGGCACCGGCATGGTGATGGCAATATCGATCCTCGCCGCCTACGTCCGACGCCTGCGCACTGGCCAAGGCGAACATCTTGTGGTTGGAATGCAGGACTCGGTCATGCACTACATACGTAACGCCTTCGCCTATATGGATCGCACCGACGGTAAGGCGGCACCCCGCATCGGCTCGCGAACCGTCGGGGGTGGCCAGCCGCCGATCGGCGTCTACCCGTGCAGAGGTGGCGGACCGAACGACTACGTCTATATCTACGCGGGTGCTGCCAGCCCGGAGCATTGGAACCGCCTGCTCAAGGCTATGGGTCGCGAGGATCTGATCGGTGATACGCGCTACAGCACGGCCGCGGCGCGGCTCGAGCGGCGCGTCGAGGTCGATGAGATCGTGGCCAACTGGACGCGCCAGTTCGACAAACACACCGTGATGCGACTGGTCGGTGCGACCGCCCCGGCCGGAGCGGTGCTCGATACGCGCGAAATTGCGGACGATCAGAGCTTCGAGCAGCGCAAAATCCGGCAGACCATGGTGCACCCGGTGATCGGCAACTACACGATGAGCGGCTGGCCGGTCCGCTTCGGCGACGCACCGCCGGCCGTCGGTCCGGCGCCGCTCTTGGGACAGCACAGCGGCAATGTGCTCGCCGATTGGCTCAAGATGGACGATGTCGCGATTGGCACGTTGCGCGACGCCAACGTGATCGCAGGTGATGTGGCGCCTACGGCGATCGCCGCGGAGTAGACTCAGCGCGCCGCGGGTCACTCAGGGCGGTCAAGCGCATCGACAAAGCATCGATCACGCGAACAGAATTGCTCTCGTCAATGCATCATCGAGGCATTCAAGCAATAGCGACGGCTGCTCCCGATCGGCCGCCGCAACCAACCGCATCATCCGCGCAATCAAAAGAGGCGGCACTTTTTCACCCAGTTAGGGCTATCAGCGGCCGCTGGCGGCACCACATCCGCGTTGCCGCGGCGGCTTGCGGTCGCCACTCACCTTCCCTGCCGAACGCGGTTGGTGCTGTCGCAGCCCGATGGACCGCGAGGGATCGCCTTCGGTTGGCCGAAGCGCGACGCCTGATGCGTTGCCTCGCTTCGGCTGTACCCTGCATAGCCAACCTGGTCGACGCCGGGCGAGAAACCGCCGTCGGCACCACAAGCCGACAATGGGGTCATCAAGGCGGCCGGCTTTGCGCGGGGTCTTAGGGGGCACTTTCCTTAACCACCACGTCGTCGGAAGGCGGAACTTCAATCCATGATCACGCGACGCCGATTCCTGCAGTGGTGTGCTGCGCTCGGTCTCACTGGTTTTGCGACGGCAGCATATGGCGTGATTGTGGAACCACTGCTTCGTCAGCGAACCACGCACTACAATCTGAAGCTCAGACACTGGCCCGATGACCTCCACCTCAGCATGGCCATCATTTCGGACGTGCATGCTTGCAAACCTTGGATGGACGTCGATCGAATCCATTCAATCGTAAACCAAACCAATGAGCTCGGCGCTGATGTGGTCGTGCTGCTTGGCGACTATGTCTCCGCGCTGCGCTACGTTACCGGCACGGTTCACTCCGCCGAATGGTCGAGGGCGTTGTCGAGACTGAAGGCGCCGCTTGGCGTCCATGCCATTCTCGGCAACCACGATTGGTGGGACGATCGGACCGCGCAAGCAAATGGTCATGGTCCCACGCTTAGTCGGCTGGCGCTGGAACGCGCCGGCATTCCGGTCTACGACAACGATGTGGTCAGACTTACAAAGTCCGGCCGGTCGTTTTGGCTGGCGGGACTTGGTGACCAGCTCGCATTCTGGCCTTCGCGCCGGCACTATCCGGGCCGCAGGATCGGTGTCGACGACCTGACGGCGACACTGAACAAGGTCACCGACAACGATCCCATCATCCTGCTCGCACACGAACCCGACATTATGCCACGGGTGCCCGAGCGGGTGGCGCTGGTGTTGTGCGGTCACACCCATGGTGGACAGGTTCGGTTGTTCGGCTGGTCGCCCGTCGTTCCATCGCGTTTTGGCAATCGCTATGCCTATGGCCATGTCCGAGAACAAAGTGATTTGGTCGTATCGGGTGGACTTGGTTGCGCGATAGTTCCAGTACGCTTCGGCATGCCGCCCGAAATCGTCCTTGTATCGATGACAGGCGCACGATCCGCGTAGGCCGATACGATTAGACCACCCATCACGTCGTCTTGTTCAAAGGTGTGTCTCGCGGCGACAAGCAACGGAAAACGCGAGGGTTGGCGAAAATCCCTGATGCCGCGAATGCGACGACGATAAGATGATTAATCCATGAGACGATCCAGTTTTGGCCGATATCGAGAATTCTTGTAGGTTGCGGCGCTCTGCTCAACATCGAGTACATCGATCCCGACCCATCGGGCCAATGCCAGGGAAAAAGCGGAGTTGCACCAAGCACTGGCATCCAGATCCCGGTAGCGGAGCGGAGCATTCTCGGGCCGTGGTCCACGATGTCCGGAGCGAAAGATGCCAGGCTCACAATCGCGAACAGCAAAAAGAAGCGGCGATGCACGCTCATGCACCAACTGATGGCCAGGACACCTGCGCAAAGGACATCGGGCCCCGTTGGGATCGGGTATCCGTGCTTGAGGCCGTCAAGCACGCCGTGAGACAAAACTCCCAAAATGAATGCTGATCCAAGCACCCGCACGTCTGAGCGGTAGAACCAACCCTCTCGCGAGGCGTCCAGTCGGAGTGCCGCAACATGCGCAATTCCGACTGCGGCAAGCGCATGGAAGGTGACATTCATGGTCTGCTCGGTTGCGTTGGCGCACTCGCTCCGGCTCTCGCCGGTGATATCCGCACCATCGTTCGGTCAATCCGGGCGGCACGATGACCGCTGTGGGTGTTGCCGTATGGAAACGCCGATTTCGTCACCCAGAGTCAGTTTGAGGCATGCTGGCACGACGGTTAGCGGGTCAGAAGTTTACCAATAATCTGGTGGTCGTCGACTAAGGCTGGGCACGATCTCAAAGTCCTGTCTGCCGGGTCATGAGCGCCGCAGCGCGCCCACGATCAGAGTGCGTAGCGCATACCCGGTGAGCGTGGCTGGAACGATGAGCTGGAGCCGCTCCAACGCGGCGCGGTCGGCCGGCGCTAGACGCCAGTCGGCGAGACCGGTCGTAAATGAGCGCACAAGGTCGGCAGGAGCCGCGGTCTTTAGGTTGGACAGCACGAACGCAAGCCTTTGCTCGACCTCCGTCATTTCGGTACCGAGCGGAAAGGCCGGCAGAAGCCCCGAGCGCCGGGCGGGGCCGAGCGCGGCCTCGAGCCGCTCGGGCCGATTGCTCGAGGCGTGGGCAGGAAGGGCAAAGGACGTCTCGAGCTTGCCGGCAGCCTGCGCCTGCCGCTGCAGATCGGCCTGGTAGGCGCTGTCTGCCACGGCCAACATGGCAGCGATGCTATCGCGATCGGATTTGCCCCTGAGATCGGCGACGCCGTACTCGGTCACAACGATGTCGCGCAGGTGACGCGGCACGGTTGCGTTGCGGTAGGACCAAACGATGTTGGAGTGCGCGCGCCGCTTCTGCGGGCGCGTGCTGCGGACCGCAATGATGGAGCGGGCTCCTTCAAGATCGTGCGCCATGGTGACGAGATCGTGCTGACCCCCGGGGCCGCTAACCACCCGGCCGTCATCGAGCGCATCGGAGGAAACCGCACCCAGCAGGGTCACCGTCATGGCAGTATTGATGAACCGGGCGTGCAGGCGCTGCGCACGTTTGAGCGTCTCGTCCTCGCGTAGGGTGTTGGTGAAGGAAATCGCTGTCATGCAGATCTCCGCCAGCTCCTCGGGCCGCATCTCTTTAAGCTCGCGATAGAAGGCCTGGCTGCCGACGAAGAAACCAGCGTGCAGCACAGCCTGAGTGCCGTTAGCATTGGTGACGCGACGGCACAGGATGCCGGCCCGCCTCAAGGCGAGGAAGCCGTCGACCAGCATCTCCGTGCAACCGTAGAGACCCGTCTGAAAGGGACCGAGATCGTCGCCGTCGGCGGGTGAGTGGCCGAGCCTTTCGAGCAGGTCGCAGAAGGCAGCGTTGTTGGCGTGGCGCAAGATCAGCGCGTGTGCCAAGGCGTCCGAGAACGAACCGATCCCGATCTGCAGTGTGCCTCCATCCTTGACGCGGGTGGCAGCGCGTAGCGCCATGGCATAGTCGGCGAGGGACACGGGCTCCTTGGGTGGCGCAAAGAGATCGAAAGCCGGCCCCTCGGGCTCCAGCATCACGTCGAACTCGCGGCGCTCGACCTCGGCTGCGCCCGGCATGTAGGGCAGGTTGGCGTTGAGTTCGGCTGCCACGACCACGGGCTCGCCCGACGCGCGACGGGCGGCGGCGTAGCTCATAAGGTCGAGCGTGACATCGGTATTGGAGCCAAGACTGATGTGCGCGCTGCGATCGCCGGTGCCGGGTGCGACCAACTGGGCGAGGATGTTTATTTCGATGCGCCGCAGGTGGCGCGCAACCTGGGAATAGTTAAGGCTCGTATAGTTGCGCTGAACGGGACCATTGGTCAGCCACGCACCGGCCTGAAGGAAGAACTCGTTGACCTCGATGTTGGGTGGCAGCTGATTTCGGCGCAGGGCGGCGACGTAGAGCGGCTCA
>DATFXD010000280.1:0-3915 GCA_035258605.1 Hyphomicrobiaceae bacterium
GCGTCGCCTACGAATACGAGTGCGCTGACCTTGAGCAGCTTGGTTTCCTTGGCGGCGTGGGCAAGGACCTTCTCGATTTGGGTCTCACCGGCGCGGCACATGACCTGCGACATGATCTTGGCGAGCTGACCGCTATTGGACATCCAGCGGGAGGCGCGGCACTCGCCGAGGCCGCGGTAATAGACGAGCTGCAAGTCGAGACCACCGGTCCTAGCGGCCTCGCGAAACATCTCGGCCTGTAACTTGCAGGCGGTATCCCAGGTCGGCTGCCGGCTAGCGGTAGCGTCGAGGGCGAAGATCAGGCGTCCCCGTGTGCCTGTTTCAGCTGGAGTGCGCCCCCTGATCTCGGCGAGGAAGGCGTCGACATCGGAGCGCGCTGGGGCGCTTTCGCCGCGTGCTGTAACTGAGGACTTGCCTTGATCACTGGTCATTAGGTGCCTCCTATTGCTTTCATTTTGGCGCGGCGGCCCCCTCCCCCCTCTCTCTGTGTGGACCAATTAAATGAGAGAGGGAGAGGAAGGGAGAAATCTTCTACACACATATTATTGGGTCACTCTATTTTTCAGCTATCCACCCATATTTCTGGGCCAGGCCATCTCTTACATCGATAACAACAATTCACGGTCCAATGCCGGTGCCAGGCTATATTTGGCAAGAACGCGCTCGCGTCCGCCATGCATCACATCCACCTCATCGCAGCTTAATGCGCCGAGCACGGAGAGCGCCAAGAGTTCGCGCTGAACGGTCATCCGTGGCCGGGCAATGCGCCGAGCTACATCGCGCGAGCGCGTGTCTGGATGGGCAGCGATATCGAGCAGGATTTTCCGTCGTAGCGGCACGACGCTGTCGCGCGCGCACCGGATGGCCAGCTGCATGGCCCTGGCCGGCACCATGCCGATCGCCACCGCGCCGCGCACGAGCTGGGTGAGTTGCTTAGCGAATCGGGTCGGCATCTCCAGGGCATGGGCATCGACCACCTCGCTCCTGTAGTCGCGCTCCACACCGGTACGCACCCAGGTCACGATGTTGGCAAGCTTGGTCAGTTGGTTGGCCTCAGCCTCGCTGAGCTGGTATTCGCTGGTACCGGCATTACCGAGGAGCTCGCCAACAGCTGCCGCTAGCTCGGCTCGCATGTTGATTTCCCGGCCGGTATTGCCAATCGCTTTCGATGCCGAACGAATGCGGCCTTCGGTTGCGTCTGAATCCGCGCGCACGATGACGAAGCGATCCCCCATGATTGTAATGACGCTGTGGGCGCTGTCCCAAGCCGTGGTGGAAGCCCCGACGACAGCGATGCGGCCCGCCCAGGTCAACGTCCGTCCACCGCCAATCCCGACATTGCGCTCCCACCTGCCGTCATAGATCTCGCGTAGGGCGGCAAAGACGACCCCCCGAGCCCGTATGTCCATCGAGAGCAGCGTGCCCATGTCCTTGATGACCAGCACGCCGCGCTGACCGAGCCTGACCAGCAATCCTCCGGTGGCATGCGTACCACGCGCAGTTGCCGACAGCAGCGCGCCCTCGGAGGCGATCGTGCTGGTGACGAGCGCACCCGCGCCGCCCAGCGACTGCACAGTCTCGGTCTTAGCCGCGCCCGAACCAGAGACCACCAGCAGCCAGAGCGGATCGCCGGTCAGCCGCTCCGCCGCGCCGGCGGCGAGCACGACATCGAGCACGTCTGTATCGTAATCGTCTCCCAGCCATTTCTTGAAGGTCGCATGTGTCTTGACCAGCCGCGGGGGCGGTTGCTGCGGCGATGCCGCCCCCATGCCTGGCGACATGCCCGGCGACATGCCTGGCGACATGCCCGGCGATATGCCTGGCGATATCGGCGGGGGTGGTGGTGTGGCGGCAGCCGCGGCCTCCGCCGCGATCTTCGCCTCTATGCTGGCGACCTGCCGCGGGAGATTGTCGTAACGGTCCTGCCAGCGCTTGTCGTGCGGAGCGGCGGAACTGTCCATCAAACCGCGCAGGAGATTGACAATGGCGCCGCCGTTCATGCCCGCGCGCACCGCCTTGGCGGCCAGGTCGCGAGTGTTGGCGTGCAGATCGGTGCCAGCAAGGATGCCGTCGACCAGCGCCTGCCAGTCCTCCGCCGGAGCTCCTGCCGGCGAGCTGGTGCCCTTGCGCGCGCGTGCCGCCGCGCGTTTGTAGCCGAAGTCGCGACACAGCAACTCGACGATATCGTCGACCAGCTGTTTTGCTTCCGCCTCGCTGATCTCGGGTAGGGCATCGCGTGCGACATCGGTCAGATTGCCGAGCGGCCAGGTGTAGGGCTTGCCAGTGTCCGGATGAATGCCGGCGGCGACGACCTGTTGGCCATTGCCCATAAACTCGATCTTCTCGCCGGTGCTGCCATCGGCGGCGATCAGGTTGACGGTGATCTTGGCGAACGGGGCAGCGGTGCGAAATACGATTGCGCGCTTCGGCGGCCTGCCGATGCGTGACAGGATGGACCCGCGATCCTTGAACCGTTCATACACCAGCTTCTCGATCGCGGTGGCGGCGAGTTCGTTGAGGATATCGGCGTCGAGCGTTGGCGTGTGTTTGGTCAAGATGCCGGTGTTGGTCGCTTGCGGCCAATTCTTGTCCCACGCCTCCAGCATCGGGCGCGAGACGTTTTCGACTTTTTGCCACTTATCAAATGGCGGCTTCTTTCCCGTCACCGGGATCGGCGTGTGGCCGCGGTTCACCAGTGCTTGCCGGACCTCGAGCGCCGTCGCCATTTCGCGTCCCCTCCAACTATTCGACTGCGCGCCAGTGAGTGAATAGCTTCCAGGCGGCCGGTGCCGAGCGCGCGACCACCGAGATGTCTGCCAGCTGCTCGATGAAGTAGAGGCGGTCGGCGATATTCCTGTCAGAGAAGGCGAGGAATATCGGCTTGCGCTGCGTGAAGGCCGCGCCGATCTCGACCAGCAAACCCACGGTGTCGATGCGGTCGATCCAGGCGAACAGGGGGTCGGCCAGCGCCAACTCGCGTAGGCAATTCTGAGCCAATTTAGGATCGCTCGCGCCGTGGCAGGCGGAGATCGTCGGTCCGGCATAGTAGAAGCAGCCAGTGTGGGTGTTCGCGGTCAGTTCCCAAAATTCACTGTCCGGACAGACCCCGAAGATTTCGCAGCGCCACGGCAGCACTGCCAAGCTTCCCTCGCTGTCACCGGAGAGCACCGGACCGGCAACATAGACGCGCTCGATGAGGGTCTTTGTGGCGCGTGCTGCCGTTAGGGACGTTACGCTCATGTGATCCTCCCGCCCAACTTGTAAAAAAGGCTGTGCAGATAAAGATGCTGCTTCGGCGTCGGCTCGCGCCCGTACACGGTGCGCGCAGCCATGTCGTCGATGAATTCGTGGTGCTTGGCGGGGAGCCGTTGCTTCTCCCGCTGGCAGTAAAGCGCGACTTCGGTCCATTCGAGCGCGCCATCGGTGTTGCGGAACGCGCCGGTGCCGTGCCGCTTGGCTTCGGCCGCCCTGACGCCCTCGGCGTAGCCAATGGCGCGCGCGTTCTCGATCTCGCTACGGATTTTCTGCTTGTCGTCCTCGCTCAGGCCACCATTTGCGTTCTCGACGTGATCGGCGAGCGTATGAAAGCTATAGCTGTGGGATTCCAACAAGCGCGCGATGGCGCATAGTGCAGCAAGGGCCTCGCCCTGACTGTCGGAGGCCAGCAGGCGGATCGGTTTGCCAAGCTTGGCGGCGAGCGCGCGTGGGAGCGGCATGGCTCACTGGCTCCTCTCCGCTCGCGGCACCCGCGTGATCGAGGCTTTGATCCAGGCAACGATGTCCTCGCGCTGCATGAGCTCACGCGCCTGTTGCGAGAATATTTCCGTCGCCCGCAGGCGCGTTGCCGCGTCTGGTGCGCGCCCGCATATCGATGCAACCACCGCCAATGTCAGGGCAGTGTCCGCCTCGGCGCTG
>DATFXD010000281.1:0-30761 GCA_035258605.1 Hyphomicrobiaceae bacterium
GCCGCTATTGGCGCCGTGGCCCGTGGCCTGGGTCGCCGTTGGGCTCGTTGCTGTGTGGCCCGCGGCATGAGGCCCCTGCCCGGTATGGGGGCCGTAACTGATCGTGCTGCTGGTGGCAGGGGCGCCCCGCTGAGCGTTGCCGTGACCAACGGCCGGCGTCGCCAATGGCTGGGCGGCATTGGTGAGAGGAGGGCTGTTGCCGGAGGTCGCGGAGGCGTTGGCCGCTCGCGGCGCGGCTGGTTTCGGCGGCGCCTTTTTAGCCGATGGTACCGGTGCCCATACCGCCATGGTCGCCGCTGGTTTTGACACCGCCGTACCCGCGGCTGGTTTTGACCCTGCCGCCGCCGTGCTCGCCGCTGGTTTCACCGCGCGCTTCGGCGCCAGTTCGACCGCCTTGGTCGCGTCGGCAACGGCGTGCTCGTAATCCCCCTTGCTGGTGTAGACGGCGGCCCGACCGTTGTAGGCAGCAACGTCCTTGGGGTTGAGCTCGATCGCCTTGCTGTAATCGGCGATGGCTTGATCAAAGGCCTTTTTGGCGGCGTGGCCGGCCGCGCGATTGCGGTAGGCCGCTGCCAAGGCCAGTCCCGTCTCGCGACCGCTTTCAATGAGCGCGGTGCAGGCCTCGAGCTTGTGATCGGGATTGCTGCTTGTACACGGCGGTTTTTCATCGGCGGTGACCGGGGTGGCCAGCGCGCCGAACGGCAAACACGCTGCTAGGAATATCATTTTACGCATGACGTTTCCCCGGGGGCGACGAACGACGAGGCACAAATCCCGCACGCGTGGCAGCACAACATCTGGCATTTGAGTGGATTTTATGACCGTTGCCGTGTCAGCGGAACGACGCGGCCGAGCCGGCAGCCCGTTGCGCGAGGCTGGCTGTGAAGGAACTTCGGCAAGCCGTTGAGCGCACTCCCTAAGGCCAGCGGCGCCTTGGCGCTGGTGATGGGCCGCCCTAACCTGTACGTAGGCCAGTGGCGCGTTCCACTCCTTTCAATCGTCCGCGCTTGGCCCCGCCAGCAATTGCACCGCGGCTGCGGGCGCAGCAGCGCGCCGATCGGTCGCGGCCACGAACGGGGGTCGCGGCATCGCGCCAACGCCAAATGCCGCCCGCCGCGGGACGCGGCCAAACGCTTGCTGCCTCGACGCCTCGAGGAATCGCTGAGGACGTGGTAAGCGCTTCTCCACCATGACCACGGCAATGATCCCAACCGGGAACAGGCGAACGGGCAGCGCAGACCTGCCGCTGCACTACGGCAGCGTGCCCAAGTGGCTGGCGACCCGCATGAGCCGCCTTGGCGCCGTGATGGTAGAGGCCATCGTTCAGCACTATGGCCGCGACGAGTTGCTGCGACGCCTCGCCCATCCCTTCTGGTTCCAATCGTTCGGCGTCGTCATGGGCATGGATTGGCACTCCTCGGGCATCACGACCAGCGTGCTCGGCGCGCTCAAGCGCGGTTTAGCTCCGCTTGAGCGCGAGCTTGGTATTCATGTTTGTGGCGGCCGCGGCAAACACTCGCGGCAGACGCCTCACGAACTCATCAACATTTCTGAGCGCGTGGGCCTTGATGGTGCCGCACTGGCGCACGTGAGCCGCCTGGTTGCCAAGGTCGATAGCGCCGCCGTCCAGGATGGCTTCGATCTCTACCTGCATGGCTTTATTGTCACCGACGATGGCCGCTGGGCCGTGGTCCAGCAAGGCATGAACGGTCGGCGCAAACAAGCACGGCGCTACCATTGGCTGTCGGAAGGATTGGCAAGCTTCCTCGACGCCCCGCACACCGCTATCGCGGGACCTACGCAGGGGGATATCCTCAACTTGACGGATCGCAGGGCCGAACGGTCGCGACAAAGTCAACTGGAGCTGCTTTGCTGCCTCGGCCCCGACGGTGTCAGCCGCCAATTGAATGCGCTGCAGCGATCCGAGCCGGCGGCACCGGAACCGCAGTTGGTATTGCCGCATCTGATCATGCCCGATCACCATGACGTGCGGGCCAAAGACGTCATTGCCAAGCGGCTTTATGGCGCGCTTGCGGCAGCTGCCGACCGAGGGCCCAAGGACTTCAAAGACCTGCTTCTGACACCGGGGGTCGGTGCCCGGACCGTGCGTGCGCTGGCCATGGTCGCCGAAGTCCTGCATGGAGCGCCCTGTCGGTTCAGCGATCCGGCCCGATTTTCCTTCGCCCACGGTGGCAAGGACAGAGAGCCGTTTCCCGTTCCGCTGCGCGTTCTTGATGAAACCATCGGCGTCCTGAAACGGGCCGTGACGAAGGCGCGGCTCGGTCACGAGGAGGAACTTGCGGCCATCAAGCGGCTTGATGCCCAGGCCCGGCTGTTGGAGCGGGAGGCCGCTGGACCGCCGCTAGCGGTGCTGATCAACGAAGAACGCCGCCGGTCGCACAGCTACGGCGGCCGAAGCGTGTTCGGTTGCGAGCTGGCCCCCGAACAGGTCAAGGCCGGCTGAGCCGTCGCCACATCACCTTTAATCATGGTCCGCTGCCGCTTCCGGGAGCCGGGCCGCTTCTGCCCGCCCGGCCTCTGCGGGCCGGCTGGTGCACCTGGCCTCGCCTTGGCCGACCTGCCACCACGCCCACCCAGCGATCGATGCCGCCCTGGAGCCCGATTTCGTCTCAGGCTAGCAATGGGTCGTGGTCCGGGCCTGCCAGCAAGCAACGGTGATGACTAGCCGCGCCCCTCGCGGCGATCGGACCGCTGCTTGAAAGCGTTCGCTGCCGCCGTTCGCAGCAGGTCGAGCATCAAAGCTTGCGGCGCAGCATCGAGCTGCTGCTGCTCGGTTTCCGCAATCGAACGCCCGATGCGCATGGCCTCACGATACTGGAGCTGTTCGTGGATCGAACCCTCGAGCACACGGTATCCGAAGCTCTCTAGATGCGAGCGCGCCTGCTCTTCCTCCGGCCCTGCCAGGATACGGCACAGCGCGAACGCCAGCTTCTCGCGCGGCACTTTCACCCGCTCCATGGCCAAGAACACGAGCACCGCGATATGAAGATCATCGGGGCTCGGGCTTGTGGGCTGCACCAGCAGGTGGCCGTGCCCGACAATGTCCGTGGTGTCGTCCGTGATCTTACCGGCGGTATCCAGAATCAACAGGTCGACGTCCGCGCTCGCCGCCACGGCCTCCTGCACCGAAGCAAATGACGCCGCCTCGATCGCGGGCTCAACGCACTGCCGTTCTCGGTTGGCTTGCCACAACAGAATGGTTTTTTGCTGCAGGTCGAGATCGGCAATACGGGTTCTATATCCGCGCCGGACAGCAAAGGTTGCCAATGCGCGGGCAAGCGTCGATTTGCCGACGCCGCCCTTCTGGCTCACGAATGCGACGACGAGCGGGGTCAAGGGAACCTCACGTCAGGGCCCAAATGTTAACCAACCGCGCCACAGGTCGTTCCGTCCGACGCCGGTCGACCCATTCCAAACGCTGTGGCCGTTAACCTTGCCAGACGGCCTGGCAGGCGGCTTGAACCATAAATGGTACGTGGTCGGAGAAAGCTGCCGACATTACGACTAAGGTCGAGGCGGAATCGCCCACCGCCGATACCTTCGGTGGGCTGCGATCGGCGAACCCTATCATGCGCGGCAGGCTGCGGTCACGATCCACACCGACGCACCGAGCGGGACGGTTTCTCCCTGTTGCCGCGCTGCAAGGGCGGTGCGGATCGAGCTTTCAACCTGGGCCACCACCTCGGCTGGCTGGCCCTCAACGGCGCGGCTTACCGGCCCAATCTCAAGCGCGCTCGTCACCGCCGCGTCAAGCCCGCGGCCGACGGCGAGATCGAGGGTGAGATCGACGGCCTCGAACGCGATCGAGGTGAAGCCGGCCTCATTCAATATCCGCCGGACCCTGTCTTCGCGCGCAAACGAGAACGGTCCGGGGTCCTCAGGACCAAGCTCGGGAAGTTTCGGAACGTGCCGGTAGGCTTCGTGCAACGGCAGCAGCATCCATGGGTTGTGGCGCGGTTCGCGCCAAGAGCCGAACGCGAGGCGGCCGCCGGGCCGCAGAGCGCCGTAGAGATTGCGGAACGATTGCGTTGGCTCGGCGAAGAACATGACGCCAAATCGCGAGAACAACAGGTCGGCGCGGCCGGCCTCGAAGGCATAAAGGGTGGCGTCGGCCAGCACGTAATCGACGGCTAGCTCGACCGGGGTTCGCTCCCGCGCTCGAGCCAGCATCGCCGCCGAGATGTCGACCCCGGTCAGCCGCCCGTTCGGTCCGGTCAAGCGCGCGAGTGCGATGGTGCTCGTGCCGCAGCCGCAACCGACGTCGATGACCCGCTCCCCAGCACCGACACCGGCGCGATCGAGTAACACCTCCTGGATCGGCGCCAGAACGCGATCCAGGGTTTCCTGCCGGGCGACCCAACGGCGGCCGGCCGCACCGTTCCAATAGGCCGCTTGATCGGCGTTGCGATCGTCAACGGGTGGGCTTCCCATCGCTCCAACCTCCAACCGCTGCGCCCGACCGCCGCTTGCGGGTTCGCCCGGAAGGGCGGGCGCGGGCGGAAGCTGGCCGCAGCGGACATCCGCAAGATATGTCGCCGCCGGTGTCCGCACCTAACTTCGGCCAGCGACCGCAGCCTATCACGGCGCCACGGCACGCATGCAAGTCGATTGCCGTCGGTCCGTCGGCCATGCACCTTGGAGGGGGCTGGCAGGTCTGCCCGCCGGCGCTCGGGACAGCGCCTGCGCGCCGTGCGGGGATTGCCGCCCATGACCGCCTTTTCTCGGTGATCGCTGGTTGGATCAGCGCAGCGTACTTAAATGATCACGCAGGCGCCGCCGCTTGCGGGGCCGCGCCGCCGCACGCTCGGCAACCCGCGTTTGCTCCTCGGCCTCCTGCCGCGGGTAGATGCGTGGATGCCTGAGGCTGATGGTGCATTTGCTGCCCACTTTCAGTCCGAGGTCCTGCAAGCTCTGCCGCGTCATTTCGGCCTCGATCAAGCGCTTGTCGTAGAGCAGCTCGGCGATAGCCCGCTCGCCCAACGCCGACATGAAGCGCACCAGTGCGGTCCCTGGCAGGCGGGCACCGGTCTCAATCGTGGCCCGGTCGACCCGCGACAGCACGACGTCGTGTGGCCGCACGAATGCCACCGCAGGTCCATCGCGAGCGGCGCTGTCCAGCGCGAGCTGATAGGCACCCAGGTACGCCTTGCCGCCGCGAACGACGCAATCGAACGCGTTGGTGTGACCGAGAAAATCGAACACGAACGGCGACCTTGGCGTTTCGTAGACTTCGACGGGCGTGCCAACCTGCTCGATGATGCCGCGGTTCATGATGGCGACCCGATCGGCCAGGTCCAGGGCCTCCTCCTGATCGTGGGTGACGAATACGGTGGTGAGGCCCGCGCTATCATGGATGTGGCGAAGCGAACGCCTGAGCTCCACTCGCACTTTCGCATCAAGCGCACCGAACGGCTCATCTAGCAGCAGTACCTTTGGATCAATGGCGAGCGTGCGCGCCAACGCCACGCGCTGCCGTTGCCCTCCCGACAGCTGCAACGGAAAGCGGTCGGCAAAGGTCTCAAGTTGCACCAAGGTCAGCAGTTCGCGCACGCGTTTGGCAATTTGCGCGGCGGGCTTTCGGATGCGCCTGGGCTTAACCTCCAGCCCGAAGGCCACGTTCTGGAAGACGGTCATGTGGTTGAACAAGGCGTAGTGTTGAAAAACGAAGCCAACGCCGCGCTCATCAAGGGTCAAGCGGGTGCTATCACGGCCGTCGATTGACACCGTTCCGCTGTCGGCAAAATCCAGCCCGGCCAGGATGCGCAACAGCGTGGTCTTGCCCGAGCCTGACGGGCCCAGCAGACCGATGAACTCCTTGTCCCGAATCTGAAGGTTGACGCGATCGAGCACCATCAGCTGCTCGAAGCGCTTGCTCAGATCCTTCACTGCGATTTCCAATGCGCGGCTCCTACTGACGGCGCGGCGACTTCCATGCGGCACGCGCTTCGAGAACCGTCTTCAGCACCAGCGTCGCGAACGCCATCATCACCAGCAGCGAGGCGACCGCGAACGCCGCCACAAAATTAAAGTCATTGTAAAGCGTCTCGACGTGCAGCGGCATGGTGTTGGTGAGGCCGATAATGTGTCCGGACACCACAGCCACCGCTCCGAATTCGCCGATGGCACGGCCATTGCAGAGCAACACGCCGTACAACAGGCCCCATTTGATGTTGGGCAAGGTGACGCGGACAAACGTCTGCCAGCCGCTGGCCCCCAGCATCAGCGCGGCCTCCTCGTGCTCGGCGCCCTGCTTTTGCATCAGTGGGATCAGCTCGCGGGCGACAAACGGCAAGGTGACAAACAAGGTGGCGATGATCACCCCGGGCACGGCAAAAATGATCTTGATGTCATGCTGCGCCAGCCAGGGGCCGAATACCCCCTGCAATCCGAACAGCAGAACGAACACCATGCCGCCGATGACCGGCGACACCGAAAACGGCACATCGATGAGCGTGATCAGCAGATTTTTGCCGGTGAAGCTGAATTTGGTAATCGCCCATGCGGCTGCCACCCCGAACACGGTGTTGATCGGCACCACGATAAGCGCCGTGAGCAAGGTCAGCCGCATTGCCGCATGCGCTTCGGGTTCGCTGAGCGCGGCCCAGTAGGCGGCCAGGCCGTAGCGCAACGCCTCGGCGAACACCACCATCAGCGGCAACAGCAGAAACGACAGGAAGAAGGCGACGGCGATGGCGATCAAGGCAGCGCGCACGCTCGGCCGCTCCGAAAGCGGCAGCAACTGGCCCGCCCGGCGTGCGTGTTGCGCTGTGTCAACCACCTTGCCATCTCCGCATCTGCGCCTGCAGCAGGTTGATCGCCAATAGCAGGATGAATGACGCAATCAGCATGGTGCTGGCGATCACGGTTGCGCCCTGGTAGTCGAATTGTTCGAGCTTGATGACGATCAGAAGGGGGACAATTTCGGAATAGCCCGGCAAATTACCGGCAATGAAAATGACCGATCCATATTCGCCGATCGCCCGGGCAAAAGCCAGCGTGCCACCCGTCATCACCGCGGGAAGAAGGGGCGGGATCACGACGCGACGCAGGATGTGCCAGCGCGGGGCACCGAGCAGCGCGGCGGCCTCTTCTACTTCCCGATCGAGCTCTTCCAGCACCGGCTGCACGGTGCGCACCACGAACGGCAGACCGACGAACACCAGAGCGACAAGCACGCCGAGCGGCGTAAAGGCAACCGTTATCCCCGCCTGCGCCAGCGGCGCGCCCAGCCAGCCGTGTACGGTATAGAGCTGGGCGAGCGATATCCCGGCCACAGCCGTCGGCAAGGCGAACGGCAAGTCGATCATGGCATCGATCAGCCTCCGCCCGGCGAACTGGTACCGGACCAGCACCCAGGCCAGCAGGAAACCGAAGATGGCGTTGCAGAGCGCGGCCACAAACGCCATGCCAAAGCTCAGTCGGAAAGCGGCCAGGGTGCGCGTCGAGGAGAGTTCAGCCCAGATCTTGGCCGCACCGGCATCTGCCCCCTTCACCAACAGCACGGCCAGCGGGATGAGGATGATGAGCCCCAGATAGGTGAGGGTCACGCCCAGCGCCAGCCCGAAGCCGGGAATGATGGTCCGAGCGCGAGCTGCCACGCCGGTGGTCATGGCTTGGACCCTGCAGCGGCATAGATCTGGTCAAAGGTGCCGCCGTCGCTGAAGTGGCGTCTTTGCACCTGCTTCCACCCGCCGAACGCCGCGATGTCGACGAGCTCGATGTTGGCAAAGCGGTCGGCGTAGCTCTGCAAGATCGGCGGCGCGCGCGGCCGGTAGTAGTGCTCGGCCGCCAGCACCTGTCCTTCCGACGAGTAGAGAAAATCGAGATAGGCTTCGGCGACCTTGCGGGTGCCACGTCGGTCCACGACTTTGTCGATAACGGCGACCGGTGGTTCGGCCAAGATACTGAGCGAGGGTACCACAATCTCAAACTCGTCGGGAGCTATCTCGCGCGCTGCAAGCAGCGCCTCGTTTTCCCACGCGATCAAAACGTCACCGATACCGCGGCGGGTGAAGGTGATGGTTGCCCCGCGCGCGCCGGTGTCGAGGATCGGCGCATTGTGGTAGATGCGGCGCAGGAGGTCGCGGGCTCTCTTCTCATCATTGCCGTATTGGCGCATGGCGTATCCCCACGCCGCCATGAAGTTCCAGCGCGCTCCCCCCGAGGTCTTGGGATTGGGCGTCACGACGGCAACGCCGTCCTGGGCGAGGTCCGGCCAATCGCGAATCCGTTTGGGGTTGCCGGTGCGTACCAGAAACACGATCGTTGAGGTGTATGGCGCACTATTCTCGGGCAACCGCGTCTGCCAATTGGGGGAGAGCAGGCCGGCGCGCTCGACGATGGCATCGATGTCGTAGGCAAGGGCGAGGGTGACGACATCGGCCTCGAGCCCGAAGCTCACAGCGCGGGCTTGTGCGCCCGAGCCGGCGTGCGACTGATAGATGACAACCGGTTCCCCCTGCTGTTGTCGCCAGCGGGCGGCAAACGCCTTGTTCACGGCGGCATAGAAGCGGTGCGTGGGTTCATAGGAGGCGTTGAGCAGCGTGGTCTCGGCACCCAGCGCGGCAATCGCCAAAACCTGGCAGGACAGCCAGACGGCGAGGGCCACGTGCAGGTGTCGGCGCATGCGAAGTTCCCTGTCCGAGCACGCGCAACGCCCCTCCCGGTGGCCGAGTTCCTGTCGCGCGCTTGCCGCAACCTTCATTAACTATGTGCGCGCTGGCAGCGTTTCAATTTTCTGGGGGGCCTCCGCTAAAGCCGCCCGGCACAACCGGCCACCGCCGAGACCACAAAAAATTTCTGTCGCGGTTGTCGCGCTGGTCGCGATAGGCGACCGCTCCTGCCGGGTGCCCTAGGTAAAACTGTTCCAATGTCCGGTGGGCGGGCGACCCTTTGTGAGCGCGGGCCGCCGCCCAGGGCCCGCCAAGGCCGATTGTTCATCGAGGCCTTTCCACAGCCGGGAAAAACCGGGGCGCGCAGGGGCTTTGCCATCAGGGGCCCCGCGTACGCAGCAAGGGGATGCTTGACCCCGCGCATCGGCGAGGACCATGGATCCGCCACTCGCCCCTTGCATCTGAGGCCATTGCAGGCCCTACTCTGAGCGAGGGGCAGCTGGACGAGCCGCAGATGGAGTTGCAATCGGTCATTTGCTGTCCGATGTGCGGGCATCGCGCGGTCGAGATCATGCCGACTGACACCTGTCAGATCGCCTATGACTGCAAGCACTGCGGCTACCGCATGAAAGCCATCAAGGGGCGGTGCTGCGTCTATTGCTGCTATGGCACGGTCCCCTGCCCTCCGGCCCAGCGGGCGCGGAACAACGCGAGTTGAGCGGCTGGCAGCGTGCCGCAGCGACGTGCAGGGCTCAGCCGTCCCCACAGGCGCTGCCAGCCTCACGCGCAGTTCCACGCCATGGCCGCCAAGGACTGCGGGTGCGCGCGGCGGTTTAGTCGGCCGGCGACGACGTGCGCCGTGACCGTTGAAGGGCCCGGGGTTTCCGGGCCCGTCTCCCCGGACCGGCACGGGGTTCGACCCGCAGCGCACCGATCGGCGCGGTCGGCCAGCTACTCGCCGAAATATTTCAAGGCGACCTGAATGCCTTCGTCGTACATTTTCTGGTAGTCGCCAACCGACTGTTCCGCGCGCTTGGTGCTGCGATGAAAGAACTGCACGACGTGGGCGATGGGTGTGGCGGGCCGTCTTTGATCAAGCTCCTCGATGTGGGTCGTCGATCCGACGTCAACCAACCCGTCGAGGTCGAGGTCGACGATGTAATAGTACATGGCACCGATGTAGACGCCGCGCGACGGCTCGTTGCGGATCCTCAGCATTTCGGCCCGATTGCCCTGCGGCGGAATATGCTCGAAGCACCAGCGGCGCTCGTCAAGGCGGATACATCCGGTGGTCGTGGTGTCGCGCTCGAGCCAGACTCGCTCCGTTTTGGCGCGATTGCGCGATAGCGATTCTGGAAAGGGCATCTTGACCGCGCTCACCAGGTTGATCACCTTGCGCACGTCTTCACGTTCTGCGGCATTGGCCGTTGTCAATCCGATGGCGAGCAACAGATTGGCGAGCGCAAGCTGCTTGGCAAACTGAAGCATTGGCAATTCCTTCCCTTCCCACTGAGTCGCCGGCAGGGCGACGCGGCTTAGTTTCGTCCGTTCTGATACGGTTCGCGAGGCAAAGCCCCGAGGCAGAGCCCAAGGTTCAACTCGCAATCGCCATAGCGGTTCGGTAGGCGCGCAAAGAAACCTGCGGTGTCTCCCCGCGGCCGCAGCAAAAGGTCGGGCGCGACGGCGCTGGCGCACACCGCGCTGAGGCAGGGACGGAATTATGCTGCCGCCGGAGCCAGATAGAAAACATGGCGCACACGACGTTACATGTCATGCGCGCAACTGCCCGACGGCCAACGAATTACTCGCCGAGATACTTCAGGGCAATCTGGATACCGTCATCGTAGAGCTTCTGATAGTCGCCGCGGAATTGGTCGCCGCGATTGGTCCCACGATGAAAAAACTGACTGACGACCCCGATCGGGGCATGCGGCTGGCCCTCGAGTTTGGTGGTGCTGCCGACGTCAACGGCACCGTCGAGATCATAATCATCAACGTAATGATAGATTTGCCCGACCTGCAGCCCGTCGGCAGGCTCGCTCCTGATACGGAGCATCTCGGCCCGCGCGCCAATAGGTGCAATGTGCTCGTAACACCACCTTTGCTTGTCGTCGAGCCGCAGGCAGGCGGTTGTGGCGCCATTGGTGTCGAGCTGCACGCGCTCGGTGCGGGCGATATTGTTGCGCAGATTGGGCGGGAATGGCATTTTCGTGCCGGCAACCAGATTGATGACCATGCGGACCTGTTCGCGCTCGGCGGCATGAGCCTGCATGAACCCGGCGCAACTCGCGAGAACGAGCACAAAGGCCTTCATTGTCAGTGACATGACATCGTCCTTTCCCCTGAGCGAAGCTGACCGTCCGATGACGTAGTGTCGTTGTTACGGTGGCGCTCACGTTTGGTGAGCGTGTAGCAAACTGAGAGCTGGCATTTGGGTTCCCAACAACACGACAATCTCGTCCGGGCGTTGCCGCAAAGGCGCGGGGGAGGATCGGCGGCAGGCTTGCTGCGAGCCCTGTTTCGCCCCATCCGCCGACCCAAAGGTGGCCGCTGCGCCCGCATACGGGAATCAGCGGGGTGCCCTTACGTGTGGTCTGCGCCAACGGCATAGGTGTTGGGCAATCTCAGTCTTTGGCCTAGTCTCCGGCGTGAGGTGGCGCCGGCCCTCGGCACCAAGCAGGCTCACACCTCACTGATTGGCCGATTGAGGTGTCGCCCGATCGTTTCGGCCGGCTACGGTGCTGGCCTGACATCGCAACTGATGTCCGAGCTGGAAGACGACCCTCACCACATGGCTGGCAATTGAGCGCGAGTGGCTCGGCGCAAGGCCGCCCGCGGCCGTGCGGCGGTGTCTGCTCTTTTGCGTCCCTCGGGCAGGCGCCAGGACCCTCAAGCTATCGGCATCCGCCTCCACGTTTGCTCGCGCACGCTCCCTGTCGCGGCGCAACGCATTGATGCATTATTGCAAGCGACGCTAGGAGGAGACGATGGACCGGGATCGCGTGCGGGCGTTTGCTGACAAGGTCTACGCCGATACCGCAGGGGCGATGGCCGCGGGTATGGCCTACGTCGGCACGAGGATGGGTCTCTTTCGTGCCATGGCCGGCAAAGGCCCGATGCGTGTCGACGAGGTCGCCCAGTCGTCCGGGCTCAAGATACGCTATGTCGAAGAATGGCTGAACGGCATGGCCTCGGCGGGGTATCTCTCCTATCTACCCGCCACTCAGACCTTTGAACTGCCCGATGAGCACGCGTATTTGCTGGCCTCGGACGGGACCGACCACTTTATGGGCGGCCTCTTTCTCTTCACCCCGGTGCTGCTGACGGTCGCGCCTAAAGTTGCACAGGCCTTCCGAGACGGCGGCGGCGTGCCGTTGAGCGAACTTGGGGCCGAGGGGGTCGAGGCGCTCGATTGGCTGAACTGCGGCCAGTATGCGCAGCGCTTCACCAGCCTGTGGCTGAACGCAGTTCCCGACGTCCTCGAGCGCCTGCAGCGCGGCGGGCGCGTCCTCGACGTGGGATGCGGGGTCGGGCGGGTAAGCATGGCGCTCGCCAAGGCCTTTCCAAGATCGGAGGTGATCGGCCTCGATCCGGACGAGACTTCGCTGGCACGCGCTCGTGCCGCTGCCGCGGCAGGGGCCAACACCAACCTTTCGTTCATCGCCCAGACGACCCGCAGCCTCGCTGCCAACGGCGGTTTTGATCTCATTACCGCCTGCGACTGCGTGCACGATTTTGCCACCCCGCAGGCGACCCTCGGCGAAATTCGCGCGCTGCTCAAGCCCGACGGCGTCTTGTTTGTGATGGAGCCACGGGCGGCGGACCGGCTCGAGGACAACCAAGGTTCGCTGGGCACGCTCTACTATGGGTTCAGCATCTTTCACTGCATGACGCAATCGTTGGCGCAGGGCGGTGCTGGCCTCGGCACCTGCCTCGGGCCGCAACGCACCGAAAGCCTGGTGCGCCAAGCAGGGTTCACGCGTTTCGAGCGGCTCGACATTAAGAGTGCGACCAACCTCTTCTACGCCGCCCGGCCTTGATGCCAGCGCACCAACGCCGGTTGACTCGCGCTGGCGAGCCGGGCGCGCTGCAACGGCTTGCGCCAGCGGAGCGAGAGCCCATGTCCCCGGCAGGGTCGACCCAAGTTGGCACTTTAGCGGCGCAAGGTCGAAAGCGAGCGCGCGCCGCCATAGCCTTGTCGGCTTGCCGGGTGCTCGCCCGCGCGCAATGGGATGCCGGGGGGTACCGGCCCGTCTCAGCCCCGCCGGCCATGGCCATGGATTGACTTGGCCGAGGCGGATCGGGGAAGGTCTTCCCCGGGCGGCTGCCCAAGCAGCTTGGCCGCGCGATCGACTGCGGCGGTGGAAGGATCACATGCTCCGCATTGCCTCCGATGTCGGTGGAACCTTCACCGACAGCATCGCCTATGACCCGGTCAGCCGTCGCCTCAGCGTCGCCAAAGTCTCGACCACCCCGCAGGCCCGCGAAATTGGCACCATCGACAGCCTGCGACGGACCTTGCAGCAGCTGGGAGCAACCGGCAGCGCCGTGGCCTACATCGGCCATGGCATGACCACGGCCACCAACGCCGTGATCCAGCGCCGCGGCGCCAAGACCGCGTTTGTCACCAATCATGGCTTCACCGATTTGCTCTTGATCGGTCGCCAGGACCGCCCAAGCCTTTATGATGTCGAGGTGGTGCGCGCTCCGCCGTTGGTGCCGCGGGAGCTTTGCTACGGCATCCTCGGACGCCTCGATGCCGGCGGGCGTGAAGTAGAGCCGCTGTCACACGCCGACCTGGAGCGCGCCGCGGCCGACATGCGCCGGCACGGGGTCGAGGCGGTGGCCGTGGTTTTTCTACACGCTTATGCCAACCCGGTGCACGAACGCGCTGCCAAAGCCGTGCTGAGGCGGCTGCTGCCGGATGTCACGATTTGCATCTCCAGCGAAGTCCTCAGTGAGTTTCGGGAGTTCGAGCGCGCCAGCACCGTCGTTCTCAACGCCTATCTCACGCCGTTGATGGCAACCTACCTCGGCTCATTGGCGCGGCGCCTGCACGATGCCGACCACGGACTGGGCATTGGCCGTGACAAGGCGATGATGGTGATGGAGGCCACCGGCGGCCTAATGACCATTGCCACGGCGCTCGCCAAGCCGGTGCATACCATTCTGTCGGGTCCGGCGGGGGGCGTGATTGCCGGGGCGCATTTCGCACGCCTGGTGGGCGCCGGCAATGTAATTACCATGGACATCGGCGGCACCAGCACCGACATCAGCCTGGTGCGCAACGGTGAGCCCGAGACGACCAGGCTCGCCAAGATCGGACAGATGCCGATCCGCTTGCCGACGCTCGACATCCACGCCATCGGTGCCGGCGGTGGGTCGATCGCCTCGATCGACGATGGCGGTGCGCTGCGGGTCGGGCCGGAAAGTGCCGAAGCCTTGCCCGGGCCGGCCTGCTATGCGCGGGGCGGTACACGCGCCACCATCTGCGACGCCAACCTGGTGCTCGGCAGACTGAGCAGCGCGACCCGGCTTGGCGGTAGCCTCAGGCTCGACCTCGGCGCGGCGCAGCAGGCGATCGAACGAGAGATCGCCGCTCCGCTCGGACTTGATGTCATCGCCGCCGCCGCCGGCATTCTTCGGGTTGCGCATGCCAACATGGTGCGCGGCATCCGCGTCGTGTCGATCGAGCACGGCCATGATCCGCGTGAGTATGCGCTGGTGGCATTCGGGGGCGCCGGGCCGATGCACGGCACAGCCGTGGCGCGCGAATTGCATATTGGCAGGGTCATCATTCCACCCTCGCCCGGCATTCTGTGCGCGTTCGGGCAACTGGTCGCCGACCTGCGTCATGACCTGATCGAGACGCACATTTTCTCCTACACACCAAGCAACGCGACACGGGCGCAGGCGATCGCACGGCGGCTCAGCGACGCCGCCACCGAGCTCTTGGCGCGCGACCAGGTGCCACCCGACCAGCGCACAATTGGCATCAATGTCGAGGCTCGCTACCTGGGCCAGAGTTACGAGCTTCAAATCGCCTTCGACGGCGGCGATGCCGCGGCATGGTCACGATTGGGTCGGCAGTTCCACGCCGCCCACCTGCAACGGTTTGGTCACGCCGACGCCGAGGCGCCGATCGAAATCGTTGGCCTTGCGGCCACCGCCATCGGCAGAGTTGAAAGGCCCGCGTTGCCGATGCTCGCTAGCGGCACCTCGACACCCGACGCGCAAGCGCGCCGCGACCCGCGCCAGATCTTCATCGAAGCCAATACCCCCGGCCGCAGCGGCCAATGGACATCGGCACAGGTGTTTGAACGCAGCGCCCTGCTCGCCGGCAATGAGATCGCGGGACCGGCGGTGATCGAAGAGCTCTCGGCGACGACCGTTCTCTATCCCGGCGACCTCGCCCGCGTCGACGTCAGCGGCGCGCTGATCGTGGAGTGCGCACCTTGAGCGAGCATCGCCCAGCGATCGACGCCATCACCCTCGAGGTGCTGCGCAATGCGCTCGAGGCCACGGCGCAAGAGATGGGGGCGGTGCTGAAGCTGACCTCCTTCTCACCCAACATCAAGGAACGCATGGATGCCTCGTGCGCGATCTTCGATGCCTCCGGGGAATTGGTGGCACAGGCCGAGCATGTCCCGATCCATCTTGGTTCGATGCTCAAGGCGGTGGCCCCGACCATCGCCGCCATCGGGCGGCTGGAGCCCGGCGACGTCGTCATTGTCAACGATCCCTTCGTCGGCGGCGCACATTTACCCGACATCACCCTCATTGCCGCGGTCCATTCAGAGGCCAACCTGATCGGCTACGTTGCTACTCGCGCCCACCACTCCGATGTCGGCGGCATGGAGCCGGGCTCGATGCCGGGGCGGTCGACCGAGGTCTATCAGGAGGGCATCGTCATCCCGCCAATCCGCCTCTATCTGCGGGGCGAACTGCAAACAGACGTGCTGCGCCTGATTCTGGCAAACGTGCGCACGGCCGCCGAGCGCCGCGGTGATCTTAACGCGCAACTTGCCGCCATCCGCATCGGGGAACGGCGGCTCAGCGAGCTGGTCGAGCGCTACGGGGTTGGCGGGCTTGCGCAGGGTTTTGCGGCTATTCTCGATTATAGCGAGCGACGCATGCGCAATCGTATCGCCGAGCTGCCAGCGGGCAGCTACTATGCGCAGGACCGGCTCGATGATGACGGCAGCTCCGACGAAGCGGTGGTGGTCAATCTCAGGGTGGACGTCGCGCCCGGCAAGCTTGTCCTCGATTTCGCGGGGTCGGCAGCGCAGCGCCGCGGCAACATCAACGCGGTCGCGCCCATGACCCACTCGGCGGTGTTTTTTGCGGTCAAGATCCTGACCGACGCCAGCATTCCAGCCAACGCCGGGATCCTGCGACCGGTAGATATCCGGATACCCAACGGTTCGTTTCTCGATGCACAGCTGCCGGCAGCGGTCTGCGCCGGCAATACCGAGACGACGCAGCGCGTCTCCGACACGGTGCTGAAGGCGTTCGCGCAGCTGGCGCCGGAGCGCATTCCGGCGGCGAGCCAGGGCACGATGAACTTGATCGGCGTCGGCGGCATCGATCCGCGCAACGGCCGGCCCTATACCTACATCGAGACCATTGCCGGCGGCCAAGGTGGTCGCCCCACTGGCGACGGCATGGATGGCGTCCAGTGCAATATGACCAACACCATGAACACACCGGTCGAGGCTCTGGAGATCGCCTATCCGCTTCGCGTCGAGCGCTACGAGATCCGCGCCGGCTCGGGAGGCGCCGGACGCCACCGTGGCGGGCACGGTGTGATTCGCGCCCTGACGGTCATCGATCACGACGCGCGCGTCTCGTTGCAGTCGGACCGCCGTCGCTTTGCGCCCTATGGTTTGCATGGCGGTGCCGACGCCATGCCCGGCCGTAATTGGCGTCGCGATCGCGGCGGCCGCGTCGAACTGCTGCCGGGCAAACTCTCCCTGACGCTGGGCGCGGGTGAGACCATCGGGGTCGAAACGCCCGGTGGCGGGGGATGGGGTCGCGAACAAACCTGAGCCGCGAGGAGAGGCTGCCGTGGTCGGCGCGACTAGGCCTGGCGCACGGTGCGCCTGAGCCAGTGCTGGAACTTGAGGAAGGCTGGCTCCCGACTGCGTGCTGGCGTGAACGCCAGGTACCATTGCTCCTGCTTGGGCACCGCCAGCTTGAAGGGCGCCACCAGGCGGCCGGCCTTTAAATCATCGTCGATGTAAGGCCGAATGCCGAGCGCAACGCCCACGCCATCGCAAGCGGCCTGCAGCGCCTGACCATAGAACTCAAGCAGCGGACCCGCGGCCGTTACCCCCCTTACCCCGGCCGCGGCAAACCAAGCCGGCCAATCGCCGCGTGCGTGCGCTACCCGCAACAGCGAGCGCGGTGCCAGGTCGCGCGGCGCGCGCAGGCGGTTGGCGAGGCGCGGCGCACACACCGGGGTTAGATCGGCGTTGAACAAATGCTCGGCCACCAGCCCAGGCCACTCGCCGGCGCCGAGCTTGATACCGCAAGTCCAATCGTCGGAGAATGGTGCAGCCACGCCGCCGGTCGTAATCCGCACCTCAACATCGGGCGCAAACCTTCGAAACGACGCAAGTCTCGGAATCAGCCAACGCACCGCAAACGTCGGGCCGACACCGACGGTAAGGATGCGACTGTTCGCCTGGGTTTGCACTTGCGCCGTCAGCTGCGCCAGCGCGTCCAGGATCGGCGATAGGCCAATGAGGTAGGCTTGGCCCGACGTCGTCAGCACCAATCGATTGGCGCTGCGCTCGAACAACCTGACCCCAAGCCGATCCTCCAATACCCGCACCATGCGGCTGACCGCAGCCGGCGAGACATGCATTTCGGCGGCGGCCGCAGCGAAGCTGCCGCGTCTGGCGGCGACCTCGAACGCCCTAATCCCGTTCAAATGCGGCAGCCGGCGCACAATCCACCATCAGGAAATCTCATGCTGAGGCGAACATAACTGAGCTTTGCGTTTGCCGCCAGCCGCGGCATAGAACGCACCGGGGGATGGAGCCCATGTCCGCAAGTCTTATGGCGCTGTTGGTGGTGGGGATGGTTGCCACATCGTTCCTGTCCGGAATTTTCGGGATGGCCGGCGGATTGATCCTGATGGGCGTCCTGCTCGGTTTGTTGCCGCTCCCCGAGGCGATGGCGTTGCATGCCGTCACCCAGATCGCCTCGAACGGCTGGCGCGGGCTGTTGTGGTGGCGGCATGTACGCTGGCGGCCGGCGTTGACGTTCCTCGCCGGCTGCGGGCTCGCGGTTGTTGCCTTTAGCTTTTGGCGGTATGTGCCCGCAAAGGGCGTAGCCCTGGTTTTGCTGGGGGTAGCGCCGTTTGTGGTGCAGGCGGCGCCGGTGCGCCTCAAGCCCAACCCTGAACGTTTCACGCACGGCGCCGTGTACGGCGCAACCGCCATGACCTTGATGCTGCTGGCCGGCGTGTCGGGTCCCCTGATCGACGCCTATTTCCTGGGCGGGTCGCTGCAACGCCGCCAGATCGTCGCCACCAAGGCCGTCTGCCAGATCTGTGGTCACGCTGCCAAGTTCGTGTATTTTGGCGGCCTGGTAGAGGAGACCGCCGGGCTCGATCCGTTGCTGGCAAGCTTGGCGGTGCTGGCTTCGATGCTCGGCACTTCGCTTGCGAGACCAATGCTGGAAAGACTGACCGACACCCAGTACAGGATCTGGGCGAGGCGGATCATCACCACGATCGCCGTCGGTTACCTGGTACACGGCAGCACGCTGCTGGTCTGGAGCTGATGACATGGCAGCAACGACCGATTGGCTGGTGCTCGACTTAATCGAGTGGGTTGCGAAGGAACCGCGCCGCTACGCTGACGTGATCGATGCCTGGCGGACGTCGTGCCCACGACTGACGGTTTGGGAGGATGCGACGGAGCGCGGCTTCGTAGAGCAGATCAGCGTCGCCGGAGAGGGCGTGCTGGTGCGGGCGACGGAACTGGGGCGAGCGCACCTGAGATCGAATGGGCGCACGCGATATTAGGGCGTGCACTCAATTCAATGCACAGACCAAGTGGCAACGCGCTGCGGTGCGCGCCGGCAATCCGTCGCAATCTCTATCCGAGCTCGAAACTGGTGACGCCAAAGATCCGCTCCAGTCGCAACGCTGGGATGGCACCGGTATACATGCGCGCCGTCTCGAACACCGGGGCGAGCCCCAAGCCTTCAGCCAACGCCACGGCCTCGCGGTTGACGCTGGGGACATCGAGGAATACCTCGCCGCTGCCCACGTTCACGAGCAGGGCCGCGGCCACCGCAGCGGCGGCGGCGCGGTCATCGGCGAACAGAGGACCGATCTTGTAACCCATGCGGCATGGGCGGATTACCCCCCAACCGGCAAGCCGGCCATCGCGCAGGAGGGCGCGACCGGCGTGCCCAGGTGCACCGATCCAGGCGCGCAGGAACGCAGGTCGTGGGGCCGGGAACACCGTGCGGTCATAGCTCTCCACCATCGCCAGCGGCAGTCCGCCCAGCGGAATGGTATTGGCCTCCAGCGCATGCGGCGAGGTGACGGTGCCACCGTAGCGGACATTGGCATAGGCCAGGGCAAACCCCGACTTGCGGTAGTTTGGCTGCTGGGCCACCACGCCGTCGAGCCCGATCACACGTGCCCCGGCGTGGGCAATGGCGGCGTTCCACAGGCGCATGCCGTAGCCACGGCCGCGCATGGCTTGGCGCACGATATAAAAGCCCAGGAAGGCGAAACGGTCGCTGTAATTGACGCAGGAAACGATGGCGACCGGGGTACCGTTGAGTTCACCGATGAGAAAGCCGTCCGCATCGACGGTGGCGAAGCAGGCAGCATCGGTGAGGCCAGGGTTCCAACCTTCGGCCGCCGCCCAATCGACGGCGATCCTGATGTCGGGTGGCCGCATCGTGCGGATGTGGAGGTCGTGCATGGAGAGCCCTCCAGCCCTTCTGGTCACCGCCGGCCCTTTGCCGGCGGCACGGGGCAGGCCTCGCCGTCGGCGCCGCCCTGATGGCGCCGCTTGCAACCTGGCGGGCGCCGTCGGCCCCGCGGCTGGCTTATAGGCGACAAGCCGGGTCGCGACAAACCACAACGGGGCGGCATGGACCGGAGACCTCGGTGTCATAGGTGGCCGCCAATGCTGGGCTGATTGCCGACTAAAAACCACGTCTGCCACGGCCGCCATCGAGGCTAACGCCAATTGGGGCTGGGAGCGGGGGGCTCGGTTGCGGCTCCCGTCTACGGGCTTGGCAACCCCCCGTGTTGCGGGCGCGATGCGGCCGGGCAAGGCGAGTTATGCGTCCCGCGTCCTTGACGCCATGCGCGGTACGGTCCAAGGCTCCGGCATGACCACGTTCACCACTGTCTCGCACCGCCCACTGCTACCGATTCTGCTGGCGCTCAGTGGGGCGCATCTCCTCAACGATCTGATTTCGTCGATGATCCCGGCGATGTACCCCCTGCTCAAGCAGACCTACCAGTTGGGTTTTGCCCAGGTGGGGCTGATCACGCTCGCGTTCCAGGTGACCTCATCGTTGCTGCAGCCGCTCCTCGGCTTCGTTACAGACCAAAAGCCGTGGCCCTACGCCATGGTCGCGGGCATGGGGGCAACGCTATCCGGCGTGGTCGGCCTTGCAACTGCGGGTAACTACGCCATGGTGCTGATGTCGGTGGCGATGGTGGGGCTGGGCTCGGCGGTGTTCCATCCCGAAGCCACGCGGATGGCGCGCCATGCTGCGGCAGGGCAGCAGGGCTTTGCGCAGGGTGTTTTCCAGATTGGCGGGCATGCTGGCTACGCGCTTGGGCCGCTCCTGGCCGCAATGATCGTGGTCCCGCGCGGACAGACCAGCATCGGCTGGGTGTCGGTGGTGGCACTCGCGGCAATGGTGCTGATGGCTTGGACGGGCGCGCGCTACGCCGAAATGCGCAGATCGCAAGTCGCCGCGACAAAGTTGCGGGCCGCGGCAACAGCCGAGCCGATGCTGCGCAGCGGACACGTGTTGGCGGCCATGACCATCCTGATCGTGCTCCTGTTCTCCAAGAATGCCTATACCGCGGCCTTCACGTCTTATTACACGTTCTACCTGATCGAGCGCTTTGGAGTAACGCTACAGGTCTCGCAGATCATGCTGTTCCTCTACCTCGTCGTTGGTGCCCTGGGCGTGATTGTCGGCGGCATGATCGGCGATCGCTTCGGCCGGCAACCCGTGATTTGGATGTCGATCCTCGGAACATTGCCATTCGCGCTTGCCTTGCCGTTTGCGAACCTGTTCTGGACCGGGGTGCTCAGTGTTCTGATCAGCCTGATCATGTCGAGCGCCTTCGCGTCGATCCTGATCTACGCCATCGACCTAGTACCGCACCGGGTGGGGCTGGTCGGCGGGCTGTTCTATGGCCTGTCGTTTGGACTAGGCGGCCTGGCGGCGGCCGCCCTCGGCCTGTTGGCCGACCACATCGGTATCGTTATGGTGTTCAAACTTTGCGCCGGACTGCCAGCGCTGGGCTTGCTGACATTTTTGTTGCCGCAGGGCCATCACGGCCGCTGACGGCCGGCGTTGGCCAATGCCCCCCAGGTGAGCCGATGACGCTGCCGGCAATACCAACTTTCGCGCCTGGATAAGCGCGCCGCGGCCGGCACGCCAACTCATTGGCGCCAAATGTTGCCGAGCGCCGCCTCAAGGTTTGGCGTCCTTGCCGGCTTGGGCGCCGCCAAAAAGCCACGACCACAAGCCGCCACCCGATGGCTCCTGCCCACCGTTGTTGCTCGGCTCCGGTGGTGGTGCCGCCGCCGCCTTCGCCTTGGGGGGGACCACCGGCGGAGGTTTTGCCGCCACCGCGGTTTTCTTCGCAACCTTGGGCGGCGACGGTGGCGTCGTGACAGACGGTTGCGCTAAGGCCTTGGACAGCAGCTCGTGCGCCTTGGTTTCGTCGGCAACGGCATGAACGTAGTCGCCCTTGCTGGCGTAAGCGCGCCCGCGATTGGAATAGGCACTGGCATTGCTGGGCGCCAGCGCAATGACCTTGGAATAGTCGTCGATCGCACTGTCGACGTCGCCCGCCAATCCATAGGCGAACGCGCGATTGTGGTAGGCGATGGCGTCGTCGGGATCGCGCTGGATGATTTCGGTGCAGCCCTTGATCCGCTGTTGAGGTTCGGAGCCCTGAAAGCAGTCCTGCTCGTCACTGGCGAGCACGGAGGAGGCGGCCCAGAGCAATGCGATGATCGTTAGCAGTAGCTGGAGCATAAGCTTAATCCCCACACAACACTACTGATGCCAATGGTCGTATCGGCCAGATGCGCCGGAAACGAGGCGGCTTATGATCTTGCGCGGCCAGGCTAATCTGCAGAAAATCTTGCAGAAAATGCGCCGCTGGATGGGCAATTATCGGTCCATGGTGAGAAAATCTTCCGACGGATGGTCAAAGTTTCGGGAGGCGTGGAAAGGGCCACCATAATTTGCTCGCGGCCCGAGCCCCGACCCCGACAGGACCTGGCACACCTGCGCGGCCGGCGTGTTACAGAACAGCCGCCTCGCCCACCTGGCTGCTGGCGCGGCGTGAAACGCTCGTGTGGGCGCTCAATCCGCCGACATCCACGCACCGGCCGAGGCACTGGCCGATCGGCGGTTTCTTGTGTGGACGTGTCCGCAGTACCACAGCAGGGCGGGCCACCCGGCTTCGCCAGCGGGCTCACATAGCTCATTGATTGTGTTGCCAGGTTTGCCAGCGCTACAGGCCAACCCGCCGGTCGCGCACCGCTGCCGCCGATCCCCCGAGGTTCCTGACAGCTGTCACGCAGCCATTCTATAGTCGTGAGGATTCCGTCTGTCCGGTGCGGGGGCCCACGCAGGAAGCGACACCGCGCAGACTGAAACTCTCTGCGACGGTCGGTTCGCGGCCCGTGCCGGGCTGTGGCGGCGGCATCGTGTTGGTGCCTGCCCAAACCCAGGACATGCGCGCCTGGTGCGGATGCCGTGGATGGATGAGACCACGCCACGGTGATTGCGACGGGGCGGGCTTCGAAAGGGGACGAATGCCGATGCGCTGCAGCGTGATCTGTTCAATCTTTCTATGCTGCGCGCTCGGCGCATGCATGAGCTCCGGCAACGAGAGCATTGCCGACGCGACCAATGCCACGGTCTCCACGCAGCTCGTCAAGGGCAGGACGACGCAAAATGACGTACGTCGGATCTACGGTGATCCGATCAAGACCTCGTTCAGCTCCAACGGCTTCGAGACGTGGGAGTACGAATTCACCAGACTGCAATCGAAGCCCACAAATTTCATACCGTACGTCAATATCGTGCACAGTGGGGCCGAAGGCGACAAGAAGGCGCTCGTCATCTTTTTCGACAAGCAGAAGGTGGTACAGGACTACACCATGAGCACGTCGCGCATCGACATGAGCCGTGGCATCATCACGCGCTGACCGATGCGGAGCTTCAAATGGGGACGGTCGCGCCCGGCAAGACTTGATGATCGCGTCGGACAATGCTGCCAGCCCGCATCGGGCCGGGCCGGTCGGAGTTAGCCTCGGCCGTTAGGCTCCCAGGTGCGCACCCCAAAAGCGCGCCGTGGGGTGCCAACGAGGTCAAAGCTCGGCGCCCCCTTACATCCCTCCGCCACTGCCACCGCCGCCGCCGCCGCCACCATCGACGCGGAAGGCGCGTTCGCGCCAGTCGTTGCTGCGGTCGTCGGTGTCATGCGACAGGCTTGGCGCCATCGGCCGTGGTCTGAGATGCGACCGGCGCTTCGGCGTCTCCGCGCATCTCTTCAAACAGGCGCTATTGGCTTGGCATTTCGCTTCGCAGGCCGTCTCGGCGGCGGCGTTGCCGCCAACGACAGCGCTTGCAGCGACGAGGCACGTCATCACGGCGATACGCATGGGCTGCTCCTTAAAAATTGGCGGCATCGCTGGCGAAGGAACGAGCCTCACCCCCCCATGAGTTCCGCTCCAGTAGGCAACAGGGGCGCAGGCGCGACGACAACGCCTCCGGGTTTGCCCAGCCCTCCGGGCCGGCCGATCGCGCAGCCCCGGAACCCCGCGGAGGCATCTATTCGGGCGTGCAACGTCGCCTCAGCGCCTGGTCGGCCGGCTCTCATAGCCGACCCGTTCCTTGCCGCGCAGCAACGGTCCTCAGGCTGCCGGCCATGGTGGGCCACCGGCGCCGCGACCGCCAGCTATCAGCCCACTCAACTTCCCGTGAGGCGGTAGGTTTTCGCCTGTTCACCGCCGTCACGGCGAAGGGCCATGGGTGGTGAGCGGGCGCCGCGCGGGTTCGATCCCGAGCACGGCGCCGGCGACATCCGCGCAGGGCCTGTGCGCCGCAGGTCATCCTTCAAGCACGAGGCAGGTTGGAAGGCCGTCGCGGCAATCGCGGCCAAACCAACGTTTGAGCGCTGGCATCAGGCTGCGTTGACCTTGCGCCTTGGGCACGCGAGAAACAATCCGCTATGGCACCACCTGACAGCTTTCCTGCCCTCACAACCCGACGGCTGCGGTTGCGATGCTTCGCGACCCGCGACTTGGCGGATCTCCATGCCTTTGTCGGCGATCCGGAGGCAATGCGTTTCTGGAATTCTCCGCCCTGCCGCACGATGGCAGAAACCGAACGGGCCCTTCAGTGGTTGGCCAAAACCACGAGCCCCTATGATCACCTGGCCTGGGCCGTTTGCAAGAAATCCAATGATCGTTGCATCGGCATGGTCAACTATCACCAGCGCGACGCGCGCAACAGACGCCTCCACGTGGGCTACGTCATTGCCACCAAGCACCAGGGCAATGGCTTCGGCACGGAGGCGGTCGAAGCGGTCCTTAAGTACTGTGCCGACATGCTCGACGTGCACAGGGTCGCGGCACTGATCGATCCGGACAACGTGGCCTCAGTGCGGCTGGTTGAGCGCCTGGGATTTCGTTGCGAAGGCGGTCCATTGACCGACTACTGGCTGGTCGGCAACACCTTCAAGAGTGTGATGATCTACGCCCGCGTCAATGCCAAACGCCGGCCGCGGCCGCGACGCGGTGGCGCGTGATCGCGGCATCGCCATGGCTGGCAATCGGCATCTGTTGGCCTCGGCGCGGCAGCGTCCTCGGCCGCGACCTCGTTTGGTCCGGCGCTCGCGAGCAACGGGGTGGCAAGCCGCCGGCTCGACGCTTAAGATCGCCGGATCAAAACCGCGGGAGCGACGGCGATGATCGCGACAGGCCCACACACGGTCCACGCCCAGCTCGATCGTCGCCGGTTGCTGTGTCGGGCGGCTCAAGCAATGGGAGCAGTCATGGTGACAGTTGCGGGTATGCGCGGCGCTTCCGGCCTCGCCTCGGGTCCACCGGTGGCCGAGACGACCTCGGGTAAAATTCGCGGCACGGCCGCCAACGGCATCAACGCCTTTAGGGGCGTGCCATATGGGGCGCCAACGGGCGGCCGGCGCCGCTTCATGCCGCCGCAAACACCCGAACCCTGGCCCGGGGTGCGTGATGCGGTGAGCTGGGCCGGGCATGCGCCGCAAGCACCGTCGAGCCTCAAACAGCGCCCGGAGCTCGCCAACCTGTCGGGGCCGCGCGATACGGTTCCCGAAAGCGAAGACTGCCTCACCTTGAACGTGTGGACACCTGGGCTCCGCGACGGCGCCAGGCGGCCGGTCATGGTGTGGTACCACGGAGGGGCATTCTCGTTCGGTTCGGCCAACATGCCCCGCCTCGACGGCGCGAACCTGGCCTTGCGCGAAGACGTAGTCGTGGTGACGGTCAATCAACGCCTCAATATCCTCGGACATCTGCACCTGGCCGAGATCGGCGGCAGCGAGTTCGCTTACTCGGGCAACGCCGGCACGCTCGACATGGTCGCGGCGCTCGAATGGGTTCGCGACAATATCGAGGGCTTCGGTGGCGATCCGCACAGTGTTACGATTTTCGGCCAATCCGGCGGCGGCGGCAAGGTCAGCACCTTGCTGGCGATGCCCGCGGCGCGCGGCCTCTTCCACCGCGCCATCGTCATGAGCGGCGCAGCCATTCGTCTACTCGAATCCGAGCGTGCCGGCAAACTCGCCGAGGCGGTGCTCGCCGAGCTCAAGCTGACGCGGACGCAACTGGCTGACCTGCAGACCGTGCCATTCGCCCGACTGATTGCCGCCATCGGCCCGGCACAGAAGGCGGTCGGCCCAGCGGCGCTGCCCCTGTTTGACCGTTATGACTTCGGCCCGGTCGTCGATGGCAGTGTGGTTCCCGCGCACCCGTTCGATCCAGCCGCACCCGCCAACTCACGCGATATCCCGGTGGTGGTTGGCGGCGTCAAGGACGAGATGGCGATTTATCTCGCACCCGATGACAAGGTCTGGGAGCGGTCGCTGTCCGAGGACGAGCTGCGCGAGCGCGTGGCCAAGGTGGCCGGCAACGCCACCGACCGTGTCATGGCCATCTACCACCGCCTCTACCCCGACGCGAACCCGGCCGAGCGCCTGATCTCCACGCTCACCGACTCGAACTTCCGCATCCGCAGCTTGCTGCTGGCGGAACGCAAGGCGGCGCAAGGCGGGGCACCGGTGTGGCTCTATTCGTTCGACTGGGAGACGCCCGTGTTCGGGGGACGGCTCAAGGCCTATCACGCCCTCGATGTGCCATTCGTGTTCGATACCATCGACGCCGTGGGAGCCACCGATCGCGGGCCGGTTGCGCACGAGCTCGCCCGCCGGATGTCGTCGACATGGGCGGCATTCGCGCGCTCCGGAAATCCGGACAATGCCGCAATCCCCCACTGGCCCGCCTACGCGCCATCGCAGCGGGCAACCCTCATTCTCGATCGCGACCCGCGTGTCGTCGGCGACTACGGCGGCGAGCAGCGGGCGTTATGGAAGGAGATTACGGGTATGGCCTCGTAGCGGCGCAGCGGCCGCCGTGCCGACGGCGTTTTCGGCCGCTCGCCTGCGACGGCGCTTTGCGCGGCCCGACCATCGCGGCAAATGGCACCGAGACCGGCCACCGGCGCACCCAGCGTTAGAAGACTTTTGCCTGTGACGGCGCGCCGGTTGCCACAGCTATTCAAGGGCACGAAGACCGGCCCAGCGCCGCAACCCTTGCCGGCGCCCGCAGAAGCGGAGATAGTGGCCGCCAACCCCGGTCCGATCCTAGGGGGCCATCATGGGAAAGACGGCGCTGGCAGCGTTGGTACTTATGTTATCCACGGTCACTCCGCAGGCGGCTGAACTTCAGATCATCGCGGGCGGCGGCATCGCGGCCCCCCTCAAGGAAATCGCGGCCCAGTTCGAGAGCAGCACCGGGCACCGGACCACGATTCGCTACGGCACCACGCCCGAGTTGATCAAGCTGGCCACGACCACCCAATTCGATCTTGGTGTGGTGCCGCTCGACGTATTCAGGGATGGCGCCGCACGCGGCCGGTTTGCGCCGGATGCAATCCCAACCGTAGCTCGCGTCGGTTTGGCGGTGGCGGTGCGCGCCGGTGCTGCCAAGCCCGACATCCGCACCGCCGAGGCCCTCAAGCAGACGCTGCTCAAGGCCCAAGCCATCGCTTCGATACCGGCGAGCGCCACCGGCACACAGCTCGCGGGCGTCTACGAGACGCTGGGGATTGCCGATGAAATGAAGGCGAAAACCCGGGCGCAGCCGGGACCGGGGCAGATCATCGAGGCGGTCGCCAACGGTGACTGCGATCTTGCCGTGTTCCTCATCAATGTGCTGACCGACCCGCGTCTTGATGTCGTGGGCTCGTTTCCCCCCGAAGTGCAGCGCGAGGTGGTCTACGGGACGAGCGTCGCTGCAACGACCAAGGAGGGGGATGCCGCCCAGGCCTTTATCCAGTTCCTGAGGTCACCGGCCGCCGCCAGCGTGATCAAGGCAAAGGGCATGATTCCCGGCTAAAGCCGCGGCAGACGCCGGCCGCCCTCGCCAATAAAAAAATGCGTGCCGCTGTCGCATTGGCGCTGCCCCGGGCGTCTTTAGGGTAGCGCTGGGCTGGTTGCGGAACACGGTTCACGAGCCGGGCTTTCCCAAAAAGTTGGGGAAACGTCGTGCCGACCTCAGCCCACTGGATGCGCGGACAACGGAGGGCAACGACCATGGACACCTTGCTGCTTACCAGCCAGATCGTTTGCTATGGCGTCAGCATCGTCTCGGCATCGCTCAACATTGCGAGGTTCGTACGCCATCGGCGCACGAAATTACGGCGCCGGGTTGAGCTCGCTCGCCTGCAGCTGGCGAGCTAGCGCGGGCTGGAGCGCGGTGCGACCACCATGGCGGCCGCACGGGCAGCCTCGATCGCTAAAACCAGCACCGGCCAGGTATAATCCAAGCATGAGCAAAGCAGCGAAGAAGCAACGGCGAAAGGTGCTCGCGGACATGCGTTGGCGCAGCGCCCGTCCCATCCACATGCCGGCGCATGCCAGCACTAGGGCCGTGACCGTATCGGCGGCCATTGAGACCTGAAGCCCACCCTCCAACATCACATTGATCGATAGCGCAACCGTCGACACGGTGAACGACAGTCCCAGCGCTTGGACCAGCTCGTCCTTTTCCAAGCCGATCGACTGCAGATAAGGCACCGCCGGAATGACGAACACGCCGGTTGCGGCGGTGATGAGGCCCGTAAACGCCCCGACCGGCAACGAAACCATTGGCTGCCACACGCTGGCGACGGAAAGCCTCAACGCCGCCAGCCCGCTCGCCGCATAGAGCGCCAGCGCCACCCCGAGTACCGCCGTTCCAAGCCGCGTGCTGGCGCCCGTCATCAGACCCAGCCCGGCCCAGGTTCCGATCGAGACCGCAAGCAGCATCGGCCAAAGGCGCCGCACCACGCCGCCAAGTGCGGGGCCGGCGAGCATCTGCCACAGGTTGGTGATCAGCGAGGGCAAGAGCAGGATGCCGGCCGCTTCAAGCGGCGGCATTCGGATTGCCAACAAGCCCATGGCAATGGTCGGCAGGCCGAGCCCAATGGCGCCCTTGGCGAAGCCGGCCAGCGTGAATACGGCACCGACGAAGATAAGCGATTGGTCCAGCATGACCCGGATCCTCGGGCATTGGGACACCGCTCGCAATGTGGAGGTTTCGAAGTTAGTATTTGGAATTTCCGAAGTCTGGAGCGGCAGCTATGCGCTTCGATCTGGCCGATCTGCGGCTTTTTCTGCATGTCGCCGAGGCACGCAGTATCACCCACGGCGCCGAGCGCTCCAACCTTGCGCTGGCGTCCGCCAGCCAGCGCATCCGCGGCATGGAGGATGTGCTCGGCGTTCCACTCCTCAAGCGTGGCCGGCATGGGGTGACATTGGCACCGGCCGGCCAGTGCCTCGCCGAGCACGCGCGCATTATGGTGCGACAGGCTGAGCGCATGCGCGGCGATCTCGGCTCGTTCGCGCGCGGTCTGTCGGGAAGCGTGCGCCTGCTATCCAACACCGCCGCACTCAGTGAGCATTTGCCCAGAGTGCTCGCCAGGTTTCTGGCGGCTCACCCCACCATCAGCCTTGACGTTGAGGAGCGCGAGAGCGCGGACATCGCCGCCGCACTTGCCTCCGGGCTCGCCGATGTAGGGATCGCGTCGGCCGCCGCCATGCCCGAGACGATCGAACAGTTTGCGTTTCGCGACGATGCGCTGGTGCTGGTATGTCCGCGCCGGGATGGTGTCGCACGCAAGCGCGTCCTTGCCTTGGCCGATGTCATCGATCGCGCCTTCGTTGCCCTGCCGCGCGACAGCGCCCTGCAGCGGCATATCTCCGGCCACGCGGCGCGGCTGGGCTCCACGATGAACATCCGCACACGTGTGACCGGCTTCGAAGCCGTGTGCCGGATGGTGGAGGCTGGAGCGGGCATCGGCATCGTGCCCGCGGTCTCGGGCGCCCGATATCGCCGCAGCATGCGCATCGAGATCGTCAAGCTATCCGATGCCTGGGCGAGGCGGCGACTGGCTGTCTGTTTCCGGCAGCTCGGCAGCTTGCCGCTGGGAGCACAACGTCTGATCGCGCATCTGAGGTCGGCGGCGATGCCATAGTGGGTTTGCCGGCCGAGGTTCTCGGACGCTGTCCCGGGGCCAAGCTGGCGTCCCGTGCCGAACTTAAACTCAATCCCACCAGAATTGCCAAAGCCGAGCGCCAAGCAGAGAGGCAGCGTGCTGGGCTATCGATACGGCCGGCGAGATATTCGCGCCATAGTAGGCATGCACGGCCGCCATGGCGAGGGCGTCTTCGCGCGAGCTGATCGGACGCGCAATCTCGTATTCGAGCAGGTCATGCTTCAACGCAACCAGGCGGGCACCGAAGCGGGCGGACCATTCGCGCGCATAGGCGACGTGCACCCACGGCGCTGGGCAGGCATTCCATCCGCCGAAATGCAGATAAGCCGGCGCCTCCCAGGATCGAACCGTTGGTATCAGGATGACGCACACCGGATCATCCTGAGCCCTTGTGCTCAAATCCATTGGCTGCGGCAAAGGCTCCGGCCAGGGTTCATTGACGATTGCCGACACATCGATGCTTTGCGGGGGTCGCCAATCCCAGATAAGAGCCGCCGGTGCGTTGAGGGCCTTCAATCGAGCCATCCGCCGGTCATGGAGATCGCGTTCATAGGCGAGCTGCAGCGACCACCCATCGCCACGCGAGGAGCGCTCGATCAGCTCTTCCGGCGACAGCGTTGGCGGCTCGTCAAACAGTAGGTGCAAGCTGTTGGTCTTGCCCGCAACGATGATCGGTGTCGCCGCAGAATACTGGCGCTGCAAATCCTCCAGCGCTGATCGCGCCGCCGGTGCCGGTACGCGGACGTAGGCAAACGGGATTACGACATCATCGACCACGCTGCCGGCGGAGTGGAGGTGCATTACACGTCAGCCTCCGCCACGGCTTCGATAGCGCGATCCATCGCCATCGAGCAGGCCACCCGCTTCCAGGACGGCATCGATGTTGGGCACCCTCACCATCTATTCGGCCGCCCTGGCCGGCGGCCGAACCCGAGGCATGACCTCGCCAGCAAAAAGCTCAAGGGAGGCCTTGGCCCGCTCGGTGCCATACCAGGGCGGATAGTGCAGCATGAGCGAGGTCAGCCCGGTCTTGGCCTTGAGCTCAGCGATGCGCGCGGCGACGGTCGCGGGCGAGCCATGAATGATGGT
>DATFXD010000282.1:0-6487 GCA_035258605.1 Hyphomicrobiaceae bacterium
TTCAAAGCTTAAACCGATGAAGCACGCGACTGACGAGCGACGTCGGCTGCGCCACGTGCTTGCGCGGGGCTGATCCTGATCTCGCCAGGCAGCCAACCACGTGGCGTGCGCGTTGTGGGATCGAACGCCCAGGGCGGTTGCGCTCAAGAACCGCTCGGCCGATGCGTACGGTCGTTGCAGCGCTGGCGGGGGCGTCGTCTGCCGCCGGGGTGGCCGCCCTCCCGGCGCGTCTGATTGGCCCTTCGCCATTGGCTACATCTCGCGCTGGGGGGCGTTTCGCGGCCGGGCTTGCCGCCCCAGTATCGACGCTGATAATGGTGCGGGCGAGATGGAGTAGGTGCGGCCATGGGGCAGATTTATCCGGTGCTCTTGTCCGGGGGCGCAGGCACCCGCCTGTGGCCGCTGTCGCGCGCCATGTACCCCAAGCAATTCATTCGCTCGCTCGCCGATGAGGGTCCCTGCCTGTTGGCTGCGACCCTGCAGCGGACGGCGGCCGAACCCGGTTTCGCGCCGCCGATCATCGTCTGCAATAGCGACCACCGCTTTCTGGTGCAGGAGGAGGCCGGCCTCGCCGGTGTGATGCCCAGCGCCATTGTGCTGGAGCCGTTGGCACGCAATACCGCGCCGGCGATCGCGGCGGCGGCCCTGATCGTGGAAGCCGACGTGGACGGCGATGGCGGCGATGGCATTTTGGTGGTGATGCCCTCCGACCATGTGATCAAGGATCGCGCCGCATTCCTTGCCGCCGTGCGTGCTGCCGCCGAGGTCGCCGCCACCGGCAAGCTGGTGCTGTTCGGAATCAAGCCCGACGCGCCCCACACGGGCTACGGCTACATCCGGCGCGGGGCGCCGCTGCCCGGCTTTGACAACGTCTTCAAGGTCGCCGCGTTCGCCGAAAAGCCCAACCGCCAGACCGCCACCGAGTATCTGGCAGCCGGCGACTACGCGTGGAACAGCGGCATTTTCGTGATGCGCGTCGGCACCCTGCTTGCCGAACTGTCCCGCCTGGCGCCGGCCGTGCTGGAGGCGGTGCGCGCCGCCGTCAGCGGCGCCAAAACCGACTTGGCCTTCCTGCGGCTTGCCCCGGAGGCGTTCGCGCAAGCCCCCAGCATCTCCATCGATTACGCCGTGATGGAGCGCACCGACGCCGCCGCCGTAATGCCGGTCGAGTTTGGCTGGAGCGATGTCGGCTCCTGGTCGTCGCTGTGGGATCTGGCGGCGCGCGACGGGCAGGGCAATGCGGTCATGGGCGACGCCCTGCTCGAGGACACGGCCAACTGCTACGTGCGATCGCAGCGCGCGCTCGTCTCCACCATTGGCGTGCAAGACCTGATCATCGTCGACACCGCCGACGCCCTGCTGGTGGCCGACCGCGCCAAGGCGCAAGACGTCGGTGGCCTGGTCGCGCGGTTGCGTGCGGCGAACCGCAAGGAGCACGAACAGCACGTCCGCAACTACCGTCCGTGGGGGTACTTTGCCTCCCTCAACGTCGGCCCGCGTTTCCAGGTGAAGCTGCTGCACATCAAGCCCGGTGCCAAGCTGTCCATGCAGATGCACCATCATCGCTCCGAACACTGGGTGGTGGTGCAGGGCACCGCCAAAGTCAGCATCGGTGGTGAAGAGCGGCTCGTGCGCGAGAATGAGTCGGTCTACATCGTCGCCACGCAATGGCACCGGCTGGAAAATCCCGGCAAGACGCCGCTTGAGCTGATCGAGGTGCAGATCGGCAGCTACCTGGGCGAAGACGATATCGTGCGCGCCGACGACATCTATAACCGCGCGCCGGATGAGACCCGCTAGCGCGGGCCGCAACGGTTGGCGCCCTTCATCAGTGCTTGGTCTCGCCGGCCGGCGTACCGACCGGGTGGGCTTCGCCGGGCAGCTCCACCTCCGGTGCCGGCGTTGCCAGCGTGGCTTGCTGCAGATGCTGCTGATAGCGACGGTAGCTCAATGGGATGGTGCCCAGGTAGATGACGCTGAGCACCGTTAGGGTCTCGTAGGGATAGGTCACCAGCAGCGCCACCAGCGCCGCCGCGGCGACGAACACCGGCAGCACGTATTCGCGGGCGATGCGCTCGCCCAACAGCTTGCCGGAAAAGGTCGGGATGCTCGACACCAACAGCAAGGCCATGGCGAGCGTGTAGCAGGCAATCCCCACCGGCCACAGGCGCACATCGAACAGATTGAGGCCGTCGAGATAGAGCGGTAGCAGGACGTTGATGGCGCCGGCCGGCGCCGGCATTCCGGTAAAGTAGTTGCCTTGCCACTTGGGCCGGTCCACGTCGAGCATGGCATTGAAGCGCGCCAGCCTCAATCCCATCGCCAGCGCGAACACCAGCACCGAGATCCAGCCCAGGCCGCGCAAGGTGCCGAGCCCCCAGATAAACACGATCACCGCCGGGGCGACGCCGAAATTGACGAAGTCGGCCAGGCTGTCGAGCTCGGCCCCGAACTTCGACTGTGCCTTGAGCGCGCGTGCCAGCCGGCCGTCGACGCCATCGAGCAGCGCGGCAATGACCACCAGCGTAATGGCCAGCTCGTAGCGCTGTTCGATTGCCATGCGGATCGCCGTCAGCCCGGCGCACAAGCTGAGCAAGGTGAAGAAATTGGGCAGCAGCATCCGCACCGGGATCTTGTTGTGACGAAACAGCAGCCGACCGCGGCGGCGGCGTTCGGCATCTTCGAGTTTCGGCAGGAAGGGATCCATGGGTCTCACTCTTAGCTCGGCGCTCGCCAACTCATTGCAGCCGCGCCTCGCGTTCGGGTTCGAGCGACTTGAGATCGGCGAGCACCGTCTCGCCACCGATCGCGCGCTGCCCGACCGCCACCAGCGCCCCACGTCCGGGCGGGAGGTAGACGTCGACCCGCGAGCCGAAGCGGATGAGACCGATACGCTGACCGGTGCCGACGCTCTCGCCCTCCCTGACGAAGCTGACGATGCGACGGGCAATGAGGCCGGCGATCTGCACCACCGCGATCTCGGCCGCGTCGGCGGTGACGATCACGGTGGCGCGGCGCTCGTTGAGCTCGCTCGCCTTGTCGGCGGCCGCGTTGATGAAACTGCCCTGCACGTACACGGAACGAAGGATCCGCCCCGCCACCGGAGCGCGATTGATGTGCACGTCGAAAATCGACAGGAAGATCGAGATCCGCAGCCGCTGGCTGTCGCCTAGTCCGAGTTCGGCGGGTGGCAGCACGCGTTCGATCGCCGCGATCTTGCCGTCGCCCGGGGCGATCACCAAGCCATCGCGCAGCGGCGTGACGCGGGCGGGGTCACGGAAGAAGTAGGCGATGCCCGCCGTCACCAGCGCCCCGAGCCAGCCGAGCGGCGACCAGATCAGAAATGAGAGCAGGGTCAGGCCGGCGGCGATGGCCAGGAACTTGTAGCCATCGGCGTGCACCGGTGCGATCTGATCGGCGAAGGTGTCGAAAAGGCTGTGGCGCTCGGGCACGCTACCTCCCGGTCCGCTGGCTTCAATCCACGTGGCTCAAATGCTGGCGCAAACCCCGCCAGGATGCCGGCACCATTCACTCCACCGGGATGGCGACGAAGCGCAAGCCGCCACCCTTGCCGCTCTCGAGGCGCAACAGCACGGCCTTGCGTCCGGCCTTTTTCACCTTGTCGATGCCCTTGCTGATGTCCTCAACCGAGCTCACGGCATCCTGCGCCACTTCCACGATCACGTCGCCGACCTTGATGCCCTTTTCGGCGGCCGGGCTCGCCGGATCGACCTCCAGCACGATCACGCCCTTGACGTCCTTGCCAAGGCCATTCTTCTCGCGCAAGTCGTCGCTCAAGGGCGCCAGCACCAGCCCAATGACCGAGCTCCCCGGCTTGCTGCCGCTGTCCTTGTCCTTGCCGCCCTTCTTGCCGCCCTTGCTCTTGGGCGCCTCCTTGGGAACGGCGGCGGCCTTGGCGGCGTCCTCGTCCTCAACCAGCCGGGCCACGGCCACGCGCAGGTTCATTTTCTGGCCCTTGCGCAAGATCTCGACATCGACCTCCTTGCCGATCGGGGTCTGGGCCACGATGCGCGGCAGCCCGCGCATGTTGCTCACTTCCTTGCCGTCGAATTTGAGGATGATGTCGCCGTCTTGAATCCCGGCCTTGGCCGCGGGGCTGTCGCCGGTGACGCTCGCTACCAGCGCCCCGGTGTTGTCCTGCACGCCGAGGGTATCGGCTAGCTCGTCGGTAATCGACTGGATCTTGACGCCGAGCCAACCCCGCCGCGTCTCGCCGAATTGCCGCAACTGGTCGATCACCGACACCGCCGTGTCCGAGGGCACCGCGAAGCCGATGCCGATCGAACCGCCGGTTGGCGAAATGATCGCCGTGTTCACGCCGATCACCTCGCCGTCCATATTGAACAGCGGCCCGCCGGAGTTGCCCTTGTTGATGGCCGCATCGGTCTGCAGGAAGTCGTCGTACGGGCCGGAATTGATATCGCGGGCCTTGGCCGAGATGATGCCAACCGTCACCGAGCCGCCGAGCCCGAACGGGTTACCGATCGCCATCACCCAATCGCCGACCCGCATCGTGCCCGAGGCGCCGAACGCCACGGCGGGGAGCGTCTTCTTGGGCGTCACCTTGAGCAGAGCCAGGTCGGTCTTGGTATCCTTGCCCAACACCTGGTCAACCTTGAGCTTACTGCCGTCGTGGAAATTGACGATGATCTCGTCGGCGCCCTCGATCACGTGGTTGTTGGTGACCACCAGGCCTTCCTTGCCGTCGACGACAAAGCCCGAGCCCAGCGAGGAGACCTTGCGATCGGCCGGCGAGCGGCCGCCGCGCCGGTTGAAGAAATCCTCGAAGAATTCCTCAAATGGTGCGCCCTTTGGCACCCGCGGCAGCGGTACCCCCTCCGGCCCCTTCATGGTCTGGCTGGTGGAAATGTTGACGACGGCATCGATCAGCTTTTCGGCGACCGGGGCCACGCTGGTTGGACCGTTGCGCATCTGCGCCGCGGCCGGCGGCAACAGCACCGCCAACGTTGCCGCAACGAAACCGCCGCCGCAGAGCAGGCTTAACATCGCCTTGCCGCGCCGCCGTCGTGGATTGCCGTTCACCCGTGCCTCTTGTGCTGCCATACGCCGGCTCATGGCCACTGTCTCCTCACCGCTCGCCGACAAACCTATCGATCCGTGCGAAAAATCCAAAGCCTGGCAACGCCCTTTAGCGCCGCCGCCCCTCACCCCCGCACCAACCAAACCAGGACCACGCCGGCGGCTACCGCCGCGGCACCCGCCGCGCGTAGCGCCTGATCCGACATTTGCTGCGCTGCCGTCAAGAGCCGAAGCCCCACCTGTGGGGCGACGGCCCAAAGTAGACCCTCGATCACCATAACCAAGCCAACGGCAACGAGAAGGTCGCTCATTGCTTGGGTTGGACTCCCTGTTGCGGCGGGTTGGCATTGGTTGCGGGGTTGTTGAAATACCTGAAGAACTCGCTGTCCGGCGCCAGCAGCATGCGGGTGTCACCCGGCTTAATGCCGGTCTCGTAGGCCTGCATGCTGCGATAGAAGGCAAAGAAGTCGGGATCGCGGTTGTAGGCGTCGGCAAAGATGGCGTTGCGCTGAGCATCGCCCTCGCCGCGCAGGCGTTCGCCCTCGCGGCTCGCCTCGGCCTTGATGATGGTGACTTCGCGGTCGGCATTGGCGCGGATGCGGTTGCCTCCGGCCGAACCTTCGGCGCGGAACTCGGCGGCCTCGCGCTGACGCTCGGCGCGCATGCGATCGTAGATGTTCTTGGAGTTCTGCTCCGGCAAATCGGCGCGCTTGATGCGCACGTCGACCACCTGCAGGCCGAATTCCTTGCCTTCCTCGTTGACCTGGTTGGCGATCTGCTTCATCAGCGCCTCGCGCTTGTCGCGCACCACGTCCTGGAAGGTTGCCGCGCCCAACACCCGCCGCAGCGCCGATTCCGTGATCGGCCCCAGCCGCGAGCGCACATTTCGCTCATCGCGAATGGTTTGATAGAACAGCAGCGGGTCGGTGATGCGGTAACGGGCGAAGGTGTCGACGACGATGCGCTTTTGATCGGACGCCGTCACTTCCTGCGGGGCGGTGTCGATGTCGAGGATGCGCTTATCGAAGTAGTCGACGGTCTGCACGAAGGGAATCTTGAAGAACAGACCAGGCTCGTTGATGATGCGTACCGGTTTGCCGAATTCCAGCACGATCGCCTGCTCGTTGACGTGCACGACGAAGAACGCGAAGTAGGCCACGACCGCGGCAAAGCCGAGGACCACAACCAAGAAGGCAGCCAGCGCTCGCAGCATTTGCGGCTACTCCTTATCCTTTTCCTTGTCCTTGCGCTTTTGCGCCGGGTCGAGCGGCAGGAACGGGACCACCCCCTGCCCGGCCTTGCTGTCGAGAATGATCTTGTCGGTGCCGCCCAGCACCCGCTCCATGGTTTCCAGATACATGCGCTTGCGGGTGACGTCGGGCGCCTTCTTGTATTCCTCGTAGACCTTGAGGAAGCGGGCGGTTTG
>DATFXD010000283.1:0-9518 GCA_035258605.1 Hyphomicrobiaceae bacterium
GAGTTGCCGGTGGCGAACACATGGTGCCAGAACAGCGCCATCTTCTCTTCCAGTGGGCGCTGTGTGGTCACCAAGTAATACATGTAATTGACATTACCCATCGGTGGCACGCCGCCTGGCAACAGCGCCGAAGGCTGGTAGCGAAGCAAGGTGTAGGGGTCGACCGGCGGCTGCGCCTCCGGATGCAGCAATTCCTCGACGGTGGCGTCGTAGCCCTTGGCGACCCGTGCTTCGAGTTCATCGCGACTGGCGCCAAACCCGGCGCGCCGCATCAGATGCGCCATCAAAGCTATGTCGTCTTGGTGAGCCATGGTCGGAGATCCCTTTATGTGTAGCGAGCCACAGTCGAGCAACGAAAGTCGTGTACCCCATCGCCAGCCAAGCCCAATGGCGGCGCGGAGGTTGGCAAACGAGGGTCTTTGGAACGCCCATACCGGTCAACGCGGGGAGCGCATTTTCCCTGCAATATGAACGCATTCGTTGCAGCGGTCGGGGCTGCGGCCCGGTGGGCAGACGCCGAACAGGGGGCCATTGGAAATGCTGGGTGAGCGCTGACAACGGCTATCGATCGCACTGATTGATCAGTGCGCCCGGCCCGCCGTTGGGTGTGGCAGGAACTCGGGGGCATCGCGCGTCCACTGGTGACCGGTAATCGCCAATTACTGTGTTGCTCTTTTCTCCTTGCTGTCAATATCTGAGGTGTGGGGAGAATGGGCGGCCATCACTCCCATCGACGGATGCCGCGCGTGGGGAAAAATCGGTGCGGGTGGCGGGTCGGATGCGATGTTGCCCAGCTAGAAGCGCGCCGATGCCGGCCTATGGCCAAGCCCGCACGTGTCCAATAGTCCCTCGCCAGGCGTAGAATGTCCGCGGCCTGCGGGCGGCAGCCATGCGCCCGTGTCAATGCCGCAGTGCACGCGTTCAGCGCAAGGTCTTAAGGATAACGGTTCAAAAGCCGGAATCTTGCAGCATTTACCTGGCGGGCGAGACGCAATGTAACGGACTTGGGGGCCGAACCCACATCGAACAGCCCGAACCCGTGCTCATGTGCGCTGGGACGCGCTGACGGTACTCCCGCACTTCGAGCAGCAACCGCGGCTGCTGGAACAATCTGAAAGGCGGTTGCTGGCCGCTGGACGTCGCAGCTTTTTTCAGGGTCTCGGCTGGCGACGAACGACGCTTCAGCAACCCGCTTGGCAACCAATGCCAGGGGCGCCGTGGTTATCGCCCGCCACGACCCGCCTCGGCACGGTACCAGACATCGCGACCGTGGATGACGCCGGTTGCCCGGTTTTAGATTTCCGTCTGCTTCCGGCATGCGGCCACCAAGACACGCCGCAGCAGGCCATAGCCACATCAACGCCGCGCTGTCGATGCTGGCGCATGCGGCTGTCCGACGTCGGCTGGTGGCCAATCATTCAAGGCCGCGGGCGTTAAAGGCGCAAGAAGCCTAACATCGACGTGGGGAGTCGTTTGCGACCGGCGCACAACCGCCGATCACCTCGGACCACGCGGTTTTTCCGCCCGCACGGTTTAGAGGTCTTCGGCTAGGTGGACTTGCCCTTGATCGCGCCTGGCTTGCGTGACGCCATTTCCCGCAGGGTCCCAGGCTCGGCAAGCGCCAGCGTCTAGCCATGCCCCTCATAAGCCTTGGTGTTGGGGAAATCTCCTTCACGCACGACCTTCGCCGGCACTTTGCTGCAACAGAGGCGATCGCCACACGGTGGTAGCGACACATCATGCGCTGCTCACCTTAACCTGTAAAATAGGGTCTTGAAGGTTATGTGGTGCCGGCGCGCGAGAGTTCAGGAGCAGCAGAATGGTAATCAGCGATGGGCCTCGCAACCCCGCCGATATGACAAAGAAGCAAGACAACTCGAAGCTCACCATCCTGTCGGTCACGCCGGATCTGTGGCCTCAGCTTGATAATCTGTTTGGCAAGTCCGGTGCCAGCAACGGCTGCTGGTGCATGTATTGGCGGCTCGGAGGCGCCTATCGGGACACGGCCCGCGGGGCTAACAAAGAGGCACTACGACAGCTTGTACAGCATGGTTCTCAGCCCGGGTTGCTCGCTTTCGACGGCGAATTGCCGGTTGGCTGGTGTCAACTCACCCCGCGCGATGCGCTGCGTTGGCTTGATCGCATGTGGTGGTTCCAGCGTGTGGACGATGTGCCGGTCTGGTCGATTTCCTGCTTCTTCGTGCGCAAAGGTTATCGCCGACAGGGGGTGATGACGCAGCTTATCGCGGCGGCTCTAAAGGCCGCCAAGCGTGCGAAGGCCCCCGCGCTCGAGGCTTATCCCATCGACACCGACGCACCCAAGAGCTCATCCAACATCTTTGTTGGCACGGCAGCAACGTTCTCGCGCGCGGGCTTCAAGGTTGTCGCGCGCCGCGCTTCGGCTCGGCCGATCATGCGCCACGATTTGAAAGCCATCGCGCGATAAAATTCCGCATTACCACTTGTCACCGGAAGCCCGGTCGTTCTCCGAGCCAAGGCGTTTGTCGGCTTTGCCGATCTATCCACGGTTGTCGGGGCGAGATCGCGCCACATTGAAGGTTTACGGCCTCGAGCGGCACCCCATCAACCGAGTTGCCGAGCCGTTCGCCGGAGGCAGGTGCGGGCATCGTCAGGGCAAGGTCGATCGCGGCTGCGACAAGCAGGCCGCCGCCAATGCGCAACACCAGCCGTATCACCGGGGAGCATCTCATCATTGACAGATCCAGCATGGCCCTCCGACACCCGGGCCCGGTCCGACCACCAAATAGACCGCCATCGCCGACACAAACTCGTAGCGGCTCACGCCAAGGGCGTGAGCAGGTCTTCGATCTGGATCGGGAACCGACGCACGCGCATTCCCGTGGCGTGCCAAACCGCATTGGCGACGGCGCCGGCGCTGCCGGTTATTCCGATCTCCCCGACCCCCTTGATGCCGAGCGCGTTGACGTGCGGGTCCTCCTCCTCGACGGTCAGGGCTTCAATGGATGGCAGGTCCGCGTTGACCGGCACGTGATAATCGGCAAGATTGGCATTCATCACGCGGCCCGAGTGACGGTCGAGCACGGCTGCCTCGTAGAGCGCGAAGGACACGCCCCAGATCATGCCGCCGAGCAGTTGGCTGCGGACCAGCCGCGGGTTGATGATGCGACCAGCCGCGAACGCGCCCACCATGCGGCTCACACGGATCTGCATGAGATCGGGGTCAACCTTCACCTCGGCAAAGACGGCGCCGTGGGCATGCATCGCATACTCCGCCTGCGCCGCCGGGTTCGCGGCGGCGGTGCCGCTGGCTTCGATCTCGGCAACGCCGGCTCGCGCGAGGATGTCGGCATAGCCATCGCTACGGGTCTCGTCGTCGCGACGGAACAAGCGGCCTTGGCGGGCGATCACGCCGGCATTGCCGGCGCCAAACAGGGGCGAGCGATCGTCACGGGTGGCTAAATCGGCGAGCTTGGCGATGACTGCTGCGCCGGCATTGTGAATGGCAAGTCCGGCGGTGGCGGTATGGGCGGAGCCTCCGGCAATGCCGGCGTCGGGCAGATCGGAGCTGCCGGAGCGAAATTCGAGGCGGTTCAAATCGAGGCCGAGGCCATCGGCCGCGATCTGCGCGAGCGCCGTCCACGCGCCCTGTCCCATGTCGTGCGCCCCGATCTCCATGACGCCCTGTCCGTCGGCGCGCAGCACCGCGCGCGCGGTGCCCTCAAACATCAACGCTGGGAATGTCGCGGTGCCGACGCCCCACCCCACCAGCAAGCCGGCATCATCGCGCATCTGTCGCGGCGGCAGGGGACGCCCAGCCCACCCAAAGCGTGCTGCACCTTGGGCATAGCACGCGCGTAGGGCCTTTGAGGAAAACGGCTTACCGGAAATCGGCTCCAGTTCCGCGTAGTTCCGGATGCGGAACTGCAGCGGATCCAACCCGCTCGCCCAGGCGATCTCGTCGATGGCGCTCTCCAAGGCAATCGATCCCGTGGCTTCGCCGGGCGCTCGCATGAACAATGGCGTGCCGGTGTCGACACGAACGGCCTCGTGTGCGGTCCTGATGGCGGGGCTCGCATAGAGCGTATGCGAAGCGTCGGCGGCCGGCTCGAAGAAGTCGTCGAATGTGCTCGAACTGGTTTTGGCGAGGTGCTCCAGCGCCGTCAGGCGACCGGTGCTATCGACGCCGAGGCGCAGACGTTGGCGCGTCGGGGCGCGATGGCCGACGGGACCATACATCTGCTCGCGGCGGAGCACGAGCTTAACGGGCCGGTTGACCAAGCGCGCCGCCATGATGCCCAACACCTGCGGTCCCGAGATCAGGCCCTTGCCTCCGAAGCCGCCGCCGAGGAACGGGCTGCGGATATGAATATGATCGGCCGGAATTCCGAACAGGCCAGCAATCCGCGCCTGCGCCAGAGCGAGGCCCTGACTTGGCGTGTCGATGGTGAGCTTGTCGCCGTTCCAGGCGGCGACGATCGCGTGCGGCTCGATCGGATTGTGGAATTGCGTTGGCGTCTCGTAGGTGGCCTCGATCGCCTTCGCGGCGGCAGCCAGGCCCGCCTCCACATCACCGTGCTCGACGATCGCCGGACTGCCGACGCCGACGGCGGCCGGGACAAAGCTTTGGCCCGCGTCGAGGCCGATGCGCGGGACCTGGCTCTCGTATTGCGGCGCCAGCAGGGTGGCGCCTTCGGCGGCCGCCTCCAGTGTCTCGGCAATCACCACCGCGATCGGCTGGTTCGCATAGCGCACGACGTCGCCCTGCAACAGATCCATGCGGAACATGAACGGGTCGGTCTTGGTGTCCGGGTCTAGCGCCAGACGCGGCTTGTTGGCGGTCGTCATCACGTCGACCACGCCAGGGTGGCGCTTGGCGGCGGCAACGTCGAGCAAGCTCACGCGACCGCGCGCGATGCTGCTCACCGCCAGCACCGCAAACAGCATGTTGTCCGGATGCTGATCGGCAGCGTAGCAAGCCTTGCCGGTGACTTTCAACAGGCCATCTCGGCGCGTGAGCGGTTGACCGATATTCGACCCATGCCGAAGCTGGCTGGGCGCTTGGCTAAGGCTGATCTCAGGCATCGAGCAAAGCTCCGGACTGGGTGGCGAATGGAGATGCCGGCAAAGCCGGAATCCGTTCCGGTGTACCGGCTGCGGCAAGCGCCAGCGCCCTTACCATGATGCGCCGCGCCAGCTCGATCTTGAATTCATTGTCACCGGAGGCCTTTGCGTCGGCGAGTGCCGCATCAGCCGCCCGGCGGAAGTTAGCGCTATTGGGTGCGCCCCCGGCCAGCATGGCTTCGGCATCACGCGCACGCCAAGGCTTGGCCGCCACGCCACCCAGCGCGAGGCGCGCCTCTACGATCCTGCCGCGATCGATGCTGAGGCAGGCCGCGGCGGAGACGACGGCGAAGGCATAGGATGTGCGTTCGCGCACCTTGAGATAGCGCGCATGCCGGCTCAAGCTGTTGGCACCGGCGGGCAACCTGACCGCTGTCAGCAAATCACCGGGCGCCAGCACGGTCTCCACGGCGGGCGCCGCGCCGGGAAGCAGGTGCAGATCTTCGAGCCGCACCTCGCGCCGGCCGCCCGCTCCCTCGATCTCGACGACGGCATCAAGCGCCACCAGCGGCACGCAGAAATCCGACGGATGGGTCGCAATGCAGGCATCACTCCAGCCGAGCACAGCGTGCAGACGATTTTCGCCGTGGCGTGCGCCGCAGCCGATGCCGGGCTCGCGCTTGTTGCAGGGGGAGGCGACGTCGTAAAAATAGGCGCAGCGCGTCCGCTGCAGCACGTTGCCACCAACCGTTGCCGCGTTGCGCAATTGCGCCGATGCGCCCGACAGTAGGGCTTCGGCCACGGCCGGATAGGCTCTGGCAAATGCGGTATCGTGCGCCAGATCGGCATTGCGTACCAGAGCACCGATTCGAACTCCACCATCCGCGAGTGGCTCGATCCGATCGAGACCGGGCAGTCGTGTCACATCGACGAGCCGGTGCGGGCGGCACACGCCTGCCTTCATTAGGTCCAACAGGTTGGTGCCGGCCGCAAGATAGGCGGCACCCGGCTGGCTTGCGGCAATAATGGCCTCGGCAACGCTCGCCGGCCTGACATACTCGAAGCTCTTCATGCCACTCGTTTCTCCTTGGCTTCGGTAAGCTTGTTGTGCTGCTCCAGGACCGCTTCGGTGATCCCGGCATAGGCGCCGCAGCGGCACAGATTGCCGCTCATGCCTTCGCGAATTCGTTCGGCATCGCCACCCGCCTGCCCCTCATTGATCAGGCCGAGGGCACTCATGATCTGGCCCGGGGTACAGAAGCCGCATTGAAATCCGTCATGGGCGATGAAGGCGGCCTGCAACGGATGCAGCTCCTCGCCACGGGCAATGCCTTCGATGGTCGTGATGTCGGCACCATCGTGGCTCACTGCCAAAGCGAGGCACGAATTGATGCGACGCCCGTCGACCAGAATGGTACAGGCGCCGCACTGGCCGCGATCGCAGCCCTTTTTTGTTCCAGTCAGATGCAGCCGCTCGCGCAGCAGATCGAGCAGCGTCACCCGCGGGTCGGCAAGCTCGATAACGCGTTGCACGCCATTGATGGTGAGGCTGATGCAGGGGTGCATGCAAAGGCTCCGGTCAGGCGAGGGTCGAAGGACACGCCGCACGTGTTGCGGAAAGGGCATAGGTGGAGGTATCCTCCGGTTTTGCGAAATATACGGAGGATGCCTCCGGTTGCAAGAGGAACACGAATAAGTGAAATGACGCAATCCTTGGCGGGAAACGCACGCAGGCCCCGCGCCGATGCGCTCCGTAACCGCGAGCGCGTGCTGGAGGCGGCAAAGGCCGTGTTCAGCGCCGGCGGAGCCGAGGCCAGTCTTGAAGCTGTCGCACGGCGCGCCGGCGTCGGTATTGGCACGCTCTATCGCCATTTTCCGACCCGCGAAGCCTTGTATGAGGCGGTCTACCGGCGCGAGGTCGAGCAGCTGGCCGAGCTGGCCGAGCAGCTGAGAGATGAGCCGAGCCCGGTCAACGCGCTACGGCGCTGGCTGCGCTCGAATGTCGAGTTCGTTGCCACCAAAAAAGGCATGTCGGCGGCGCTCGCGCTTGCCGCACAGGGCTCTCCGGCGCTTAAGAGCTACTCGTTGCAGCGCCTGAGCAAGGCGGCTGGTGGACTGCTGGATCGGGCGATTGCCGCCAAGGAAATCCGCTCTGATATCAGCGCCGAGGAGCTCATTCGCGCCCTGGTCGGCATGTGCTACGTCAATGATCAATCGGGGTGGCAAGCCACTGTGCTGCGTTTGCTCGATGTGTTTATCGACGGCCTGCGATTGCCTCCGGCGCTCTCGACCGGGCGCCGGAAACGGGCTGGGCGGAGCAAGAAGCCATTGCGCTGAGGCCGCGGCAGGTGATCGCAATCGGTCGCCAACCTGGTCGCGAGCGGGGAAAAAGCTCATGTCGCCTTGGCTCGCCAAGTGAGCCAAGCTCATGGCACGCGCTGCAATGGTTCGCGTTGAAGGGCGTGCTCGGTCCCAGCCATATGCCGGCCTCGCTTCGTGGCTGATCGCGATCGCTGGCCAGCGCAAATTCGCGAATTCATTTTGTAATAACCCTTTCAATTGTGGTCAGTGGGTTATAGACCATAACTTGCCAACAGTGATCATACTGGTTATCTATTTTGCTCGCCGCGTTTGCTCACAGTCCTCGAACATCGATGGCAGCCAAGCGCCCGCCAGCATTTTTGATTGCCGACAACCCGGGATTGAACTTTCTCAACTCGATCGCCGTCCCGGTCGATACCGAGGTCGAGTGGATTGCCTCGGGCGAAGACCTTCTGGCGTGGCTCAAGCAGGCAGAGCTGGTGCCCGACGCTGTGCTGGAGGGTTTGCGCAACAGCGCCGGTCCCGGGGAATTGGATGCGGTCGCCGCGCAAGCGCGCGCGCTCCGGGATTGGTTCAAGGCGTTTGTCACTAAACATATGGGTAGACCGCTTGAGCCGAATGCGGTGCGTGAGCTCGATCCACTCAACCAGTTGCTGGCGCGAGACGAAGAGTTCGGTCAGATCGTGGTGCGTGGTCGGCCGAGAGAGGACAGGCATAACCGCCACAACAAAAAGGCTGCGGCCCGTCTTGACTGGTGCCCGCAGCGGCGCTGGCGCACACCTGGATCACTGCTGCTGCCGCTAGCGCGCGCATTAGCCGACCTTGTCTGCACCGAGAATTTTACCTTGCTCAAGGCGTGCCAGGGACCGACCTGTACCCTGCTTTTCCTGGATCGAACCCGAGGCAGTGCGCGTCGCTGGTGCAGCATGGGGGCATGCGGCAATCGTGCCAAGCAGGCCGCCCATCGCAAGCGTGCTCGGCAAGCTCGGAAATAGCACACAACTCCGCTTCGCCCAGGGGGCGATTGAGGTGATCGGCGACCCGACCTTTGTCGCCACCCGCCCCGGTCAGCTCGGGGCTCGCTTTATGCCGGTGCGACCAAGACGGAAGGATCAGGATCGCCGACCCAGCGCTGCCGCGTCGAGGCCCCAGGCAAGAGCCTTGGGACCATGCGGCCGGCAACTCACCTGATTGCATGTGCGCGAGCTCGGAGCAGCGCAAGGCGCCGGGCCGTCATTTGTTCGCCGGCTTGGTCCAGATTACGCACTTGCGGCGCCGGCTGCCACGGGATCGAGATGATCGAAAGCGGTTGTAATGCCACTCCAGCGTTGGCGTTGCCGTAGCAATCCATCCTTTTGCGAGTTTGCCGCAATAACGCATGGATCGGAGCAAGACAGCTAAAGCCACCTTGCGCGCGCTGTGCCTGCTTGGCCACTACTCGAGCAGGAGGACGCCATGCCACACGCCGAGTGGTACGAGGGCGTGGCCCTCGGCAGCGGACAGGGGAGGAAACGGCTCGCTTGCATCTTGCAGGTTCGGGGCAGCGAGCCGCGGGGACGACCTGCCGTCGCCCCTGTCGCGCTTGGCGCCGGCACCTGCTTGGGGCCGGCTATGTGGGTCCCGAACTCGTCGAGGCTTACCGTCGTTTCGGCAGCCGCGTCAGCATCGTTGATCAGGGTCGACAGGCCCACCGGAGAGCGGGCATTGGGAGAGCTGATGAGGCATGGCTAGCCGGATCGAGGACTACGCGCTGATCGGTGATTGTGAGACGGCCGCGCTCGTCTCCCGCGACGGCTCCGTCGACTGGCTGTGCTGGCCGCGCTTTGACTCCGCGGCGTGCTTCGCGGCCCTGCTCGGCGACGCCAATAACGGGCACTGGCAGATCGCGCCAATCGCGTCGGGGACATCCGCGACGATGCGTGTTGAGCGCCGCTACGTCCACGACACGCTGATCCTCGAAACCGAATTCGTCACCGCCGACGGGAGTGCCGTCGTGCTCATCGACTTCATGCCGTTACGCCAAGGTCGGGTCGCCTCGCATCTGATCCGCTTGGTGGTCGGCAAACGCGGCGCGGTGCCGATGCGCACGACTTTGATCGTTCGCTTCGGATACGGCGGCTGGATGCCTTGGGTGACGCAAAACGATACCGGCG
>DATFXD010000284.1:0-14975 GCA_035258605.1 Hyphomicrobiaceae bacterium
CCGCCATTACTGAGTGAGGGCCTATGCGGGTCATTGACGTCCATTCACACTGGGGGACGCGGCGCGGCTATCCGCTGCAGACCGAAAAGGAACTGGCGCAGCAGCGGGCGACCTGGAACTCGGAGCCGCGCTACCACACCGAAGCCGAAATGGCGGCCTACTTCCGCGACAGCGGCGTCCGCGCCATCCTCGATTTGGGCTACGCCAAGTTCCGCCCGCTGGCGGACATGCGTGCGCTACATGACTACGCGTTCGAAACAGAAGCGGCGCATCCCGACGTTATTCTCGGGCATTGGATCCACATCGATCCGCAGCGTGCGGGCCGGGATGGGGTGAGCGAACTGAGGCGCTGCATCGACAAGAAGATTGGTTTCCTCGGTTACGCGGTCTCCGCGTCGCTGTCGCCGCCGGCCAGCGAGCCCGACTACAAGCCCTATTACGACCTCTGCATCGAGGCCGGCATCCCCGTTTTGATCTTCGTCGGCACCACCGGGCTCGGCGCCGGGCTGCCCGGCGGCGACGGCGTCATCCTCGACGACTGCCACCCGCGCCATCTCGATCGCGTTGCCGCCCGCAATCCCGAGCTCAAGATCGTCGCAGCGCGCCCAGGCTGGCCCTGGCAGGCCGAGGTGATCGCCGTGCTGATGCACAAACGCAATATCTGGTATGAACTGCACGGCTGGTCACCGAAGTATCACACTGCCGACCTCAAACACGAGATCCCGCGCCGGCTCAAGGACCGCATCCTATTCGGCGGTGACTACCCGCTCTTTTCCTACGAGCGTCTCATCAAAGACTGGTATGCCGAGGGTTACCCGCCGCCAGTTCTCGAGCAGGTGTTTTACCGTAATGCCGAGCGCTTCCTGGCCGCGAGCGGGTTCAAGGGGCGGATCTGATCATGGACCTCGGCCTTCGCGGAAAGGTCGTTATTGTCGGCGGCGCCAGCATGGGGATCGGTTACGGCATCGCCCACCAGTTCGCTGCCGAAGGCGCAAAGCTTGCCATCACCGCGCGCCGCGATCCTGGACTGTCGGCGGCGGCGGACAGGATCCGCGTCGAGACCGGTGCCGAGGTGCTGCCGATCCTCGCCGATTGCCGCCGCGCCGAGGACTGTGCGCGTGTTGTCGAGGCGACGCTCGCCCACTTCGGCGGCATCGATGGCCTTGTCAACAACGATGGCGCGCCACCGCTCGGCGAGCTGGCAAGCTTCGACGATGCGGCTTGGGCCAGGGCCGTCGAGCAGAACCTGATGTATGTGGTGCGCATGGCTCGCGCCGTCGTGCCGCAGATTGCGGCGCGCGGTGGCGGCGGCATCGTCAACATCACCGCCATCTCCGCCATCCAGCCGATCCCGGGCTTCGGCCTCTCGGTCGCGACCTGGGGCGGCGTCATCGGTTTTGCCAAAACGCTGTCGCTCGAAGTTGCCGCGCAGAACATCAACGTCAACACCATCTGTCCCGGCTACATCGAGACACAGCGACTGGAGAAGGTATTCGCTGCGGGCGGAGAGGAACCACGGGCCGTGCGCCGCAAGCTCGAGGCTGAGGTGCCGATGGGGCGCATCGGCACCGTTCAAGATATTGCCGGCATCGTCGCCCTGCTGGTCTCGCCCCGCGGCCGCTACATCACCGGCACGGCAATTCAGGTCGACGGTGGCCTGTTGCGCGCCGTTCGCTGAGGAGCGCACCGACATGGATTTCACCACCATCGTCAAGCCCGAGCTCGCCGAGCGCTGGCGCGAAGCCGGGCAGTGGGGCAGCGAGACATTCTTCGATGTTCTGGCGCGCCGAACAGCGCTGCACCCGGACCGCGAGGTGTTCGTCGATGGACAACAGCGCATCACCTACGCCGGGCTCAAGGACAAGGTTGAGCGCTGTGCCGCCTTCCTTCGCCGGGTGGGCATCAGGCGCGGCGACGTCGTCACCATCCAGCTGCCGAACCGTATTGCGTTTCCGGTCGTCTTCTTCTCGCTCGAGTTGATTGGCGCCATCGCCAACAAGGTCAACCCCGACTTTCGCGTGCGCGAGCTCGACTACATCCTGCGCTTCTCGGGCAGTCGCGCGTTAATCTGTCCCGCCACCTTCAAAGGCTTCGACTACGTGGCGATGGCGCGCCAGCTGCGAGTGGCAATTCCCGAGCTGGCGCATGTCATCGTGGCGGGCAGCGGCGCCGACGGCGAATTGAACCTGGAGCAAGGCATCGCCGATAGCCAGCCGCTGGCGCCCGCCGATCGGGTGCGGATGAGCGCCGACCAGGTCTACCGCATGGCCTTCACGTCCGGCACCACCGGCAACCCAAAATGCGTGCTCCACTCCTTCAACACCACGCTGCCCGCCGTGCGCCAGATCAACACCGACATGGGCGTGACCGATCGCGAGGTGCAGCTCGTGTTTCTCCCGGTCTGTCTCAACTGGGGCTACCTGTGCCTGTTGCAGGCGATCCTGTCGGGAAGCCGCGCCGTGCTGCTCGAGCGGTTCTCAGCCCCGGCGGCTCTCGAGCTGATCGCGCGCGAGCGCGTCACCTACATTGCCACGGCTCCGGCCTCGATCGTCGCCATGCTCAACGAGCCGGGGCTCTCCGCCTACGATGTGGGCTCGCTGCGGGTCGTCATAACCGGGGGAGCTTCTGCCGCGATCGAGACCATTCGTGACTATCAGGCGCGGATGCCGGGCCACCTGATCGAGCTCTACGGCATGCTGGAGACCGGGTTTCACACCTACACCCGCTTCAGCGACGACCCCGCCAAGGTCAACGGCACGATCGGACGGGTGGTCGCCAGCATGGAGCTCAAGATTCTGGACGAGGCGGGTCGGGAGGTGGGGCCCGGCGAGGTCGGCGAGATCGCGGCCCTGGGACCCAGCGTACATCTCGGTTATCACGCCAACGCCGCGGCCAACACCGAGGCCTTCACCGACCTTGGCTGGTTCCGCACCGGCGACCTCGGCCGCATGGTCGACGGGGCGGGTAACGTCGAGATCGTCGGTCGACGCAAGGAGATCATCAACCGCGGCGGCAAGAAGTTCTTTCCGCGCGAAGTCGAGGAAATCCTCTACACGCATCCCAAGATCATGCACGCGGCCATGGTCGGCGTTGCCGACCGGCGCCTCGGCGAGCGCAACTGCCTGATCGTCATTCCCAAGCCCGGGCAGGTGGTGACCTTGGCCGAGCTGGTCGCCCACCTCAAGGGGCAGGTGGCCGACTATAAGCTGCCCGAGGAGATGCACATCGTCGCCGAGTTGCCGTTCACCGCCACCGCCAAGCTGCGCCGGCACGTCCTCGCCGAGCGGGTGGCCAAGGGTGAGGTGGGCGACGGCTAACAGCCGAGGCGGCGGGCAGGTTGCGCGCTTTCGCCCGACGGTGCCATGACCCAAGATCGGTTGCGTCCCGTTGCCGGCACCGCTAGCCTGAAGTCTCGCAGCCGCGTGCACAAATGCGGCACCTCCAGGGAGTGAACCGCCATGACTTTCAAGCCACGCTACACGCGTCGCGCCGTGCTTGCCGGTGCGGGGGCCACCATCGCTTCTCCCTACATCTTTACCAGCGCGCAGGCGCAGGCCGCCGGCGCCATCAAGATCGGCATGCCACTTGCTTTGACCGGTCCGCTCGGCTCGGTGGGCCAACAGCAGAAGCGCGGCGCCGAGCTCTACGCCAAGCTACAAAATGCGAAGGGTGGCATTCTCGGGCGCAAGATTGAGCTGTTGATCGAGGATACCGCCGGCAATCCTGCCACCTGCGTGCGCAAGGCGCAGGAGATGGTCGAGCGCTACGATTGCCGGCTCTTCACCGGCATCACGCTGTCATCCGAGGCACTCGCCATCGTGCCCAAGCTCGCCGAGTGGAACTCGATCTTCATCTCCTCCGACAACGGTGATGGCCGCCTCACCGCCGAGAGTTTCGTGCCGAACTTCTTTCGTGCCAACACCTCCGGCCCGATGGGCGCGCGCGCGGTGTCGCTTTACATCAAGGGCGCCGAGCTCAAGAGCTTCTATGCGCTGGGCATGGACTACGCCTGGGGGCACAACAGCGTGCAGGTGTTCGAGAACGAGATGCAGCGTCTGAAGATCAACTTCATCGGCAAGGTGTTCGCCCCGACCGGAACCAAGGACTACTCCACCTATATTGCCAAAATCCGCCAATCGGGCGCCGACGGCGTCTACCTGGTGCTGGCCGGCGACGACAATAATGCCTTCCTGGCCCAAGCGGCGCAGTACCAGCTGTCGTCCAAGATGGCCTTGCTGACCGAGCAGATCGAGCTGGTCGCACTGCGCGCCGTTGGCGATGCCTCACTGGGGCTGATCGGCTCGGCCCGCTATGCCTTCACCTTCGATACACCGGCGAACAAGGAGTTTGTCGCGCTGTGGAAGGCCGAGCACAACAACGTTCCCGATACCTTCGAGGGCGAGCAGTGGCAGTGCATGAAGGTATTCGAGGCCGGCATTATCAAGGCCGGCGGCATCGAGGCAGACAAGCTGCGTCCGGCGCTTGAGGATCTCACCATCGAGAGCGTCAAGGGCAAGGTCCTGATACGCAAATGCGACCACCAGGGCGTGCAGCAAGGCTTCATGGTAAAAGTCGTCAAGCGGGACGGTTTTGATCATCCGATCCCCGAAGTCCTCGCTGTCCTGCCCGAGGATCGGACCACGCCGCCGTGCAATAAGATGACGTACGACGACTGATCCCGGTCGCGACAAGTGAGCGTTGCCTGCTGGGGCGGGCCAGCCAAGGCAGCATCGAGTACCGCCACCGGATCGCCCGACAGGCCATGAGTACGCTCGCTTTCTTCCTCACCCAGAGCGTCAACGCGCTGTCGCAGGCGGCATTGCTGTTCTTTCTGGGGGTCGGGCTGACCTTGATCTTCGGCATCATGCGCATTGTCAATTTTGCGCATGGTGCGCTCTACATGCTCGGCGCCTTCATCGGCTACTCGTTGGTGCGCTGGACCGGGAGTTTCTGGTTGGCGCTGGTTTTGGCCCCGATCCTGGTGGCATTGCTCGGCACCGCATTTGAGCTCGTCATCCTACGCCGGCTCTATCGGCGCGACGCGCACGCCTTCTTGATGGTGACGTTCGGGTTAGCGCTGGTTGTCACCGAGGCGGTGCGATTGATCTGGGGCCCCGACGCGCTGCAGGTGCCGCCGCCGCGGCTGTTTTCCGGCGTCGTCTTCCTGCTGGGCGAGCCGTTTCCGACCTATCGCCTGTTTCTTGCCGGCGCCGGCGCGGTGATGGCGATCGCGATTTGGCAGCTGCTCGAGCGCACGCGTCTCGGCTTGCTGATCCGCGCAACGTCGCAGAATGCGGAAATGGTGCATGCGCTCGGTATCGATGTCGGGCTGGTGCGCTCGGCAGTGTTTGGGATCGGTTGCGGGTTGGCGGCGCTCGGCGGCGTGCTGGCGGCGCCGCTGGTGACCGCCTCGCACGCCATGGCCGCAACCGTCATCATTGATGCCTTTGTCATCGTCATCATCGGCGGCATGGGCAGCTTCCTCGGCTCGCTGATCGGCGCGCTGCTGATCGCTTTTGTCCAGGTGTTCGGCAACTACTACCTCCCCGACTTCGCGCTTGCCTTTATGTACCTCGTCATGCTGCTGGTGCTGGTGGTACGGCCCGGTGGCTTGCTCGGCAAGGAGGCATGAGGCGATGCGCTGGTCGAGCCTGCTCGGTCTTGCCGTCGTCGCCGTGCTGATAGCAGCCCCCCTCGGCCTCCCCGCCTTTGCGATGACGCTGTTGACCGAGCTCGTGATCCTCGGCCTGTTTGCCATGAGCCTCGACCTGATGGTGGGCTACACGCGACTTGTTTCGTTCGGCCATGTGGCGGCCTATGGGCTTGGTGCCTACGCTTGCGGCTACCTGCTGCTCAATACGTCGCTGCCGCTGCCGTTCGCAGTCCTACTCGCGGCAGTGATGACCGGCACGGTCGCGATCGGCGTCGGCTGGGTATGCACCCTTGCCACCGGCGTCTCGTTCTCGATGCTGACCTTGGCGTTCGCGCAGCTGCTTTATGCCATCGCCTTCAAATGGACGTCGGTAACGGGCGGGTCGGACGGACTTGCCGGCATTCCGCGCCGGGCCGGACCGATGGGGCTGACCGTGCTCACCACCAAGACCGGCTTTTACTACTTCGCGCTCGCCGCCCTGGTGGGATCCTACCTGCTGTGCCGGCAGCTGGTCGCCTCGCCGTTCGGCGCGGTGCTGCGCGGCATTCGTGAAAATGAGACAAAGACCCTGACGCTCGGTTACAATACTCGCCTCTACAAGATCGCCGTGGTTGCCATCTCGTATGCCTTGGGCGGGCTCGCGGGCGCACTCTATGCGCCGTTTGCCGGCTTCGCCAACACCGAGCTGCTGTTCTGGCTGCTTTCCGGTCAGGTGCTGATCATGGTGATCGTCGGTGGTTCGGGAACGCTGATCGGTCCAATCCTCGGCGCTGCTTTCTTTCTGCTGCTCGAGCACCAGCTCTCCTCCTATACCGAGGCATGGGCGCTGTTCTTTGGTCTGGTCTTCATCGGCTTCATCCTGTTTGCCCCGCAGGGCATCTGGGGGCTGTTGACGGCATGGTTTAAGCGCGATTGGATGCGCCTGGAGAAGGGGCGCCGGCATGGCACATAGTGACGAGCGCCCGTCGTCGCCGCCACTGATTGAGCTTACTGGCCTAACCCGGCGCTACGGTGCACTGGTCGCCGTCGACAACGTCAACATGCAGGTTGCCGGCGGCGAGACCCGGGCCATCATTGGGCCAAACGGCGCGGGCAAGACGACGCTGTTCCATTTGATCACGGGGATGGTGCGGCCGACCGCCGGCCGGGTGCGGTTCGCCGGTGAGGACATCACCGGGCAAGCCGCCTACAGCATCTGCCAGCGCGGCCTATCGCGGACGTTTCAGCTGACCTCGTTGTTCCCTGAGATGACGGCACGCGAGAATGTCCGGCTGGCGGCGCAGGCGCGCAACCGGCGGCGGTGGCTCCCGTTCGGGGGGGCGAGCGTGTTCAAGGAGGCGCAAGGTGCCGGCGACGCGGCGCTCGAGCTGTTGGGTCTCACCGCCGTTGCCGAGCGTGCCGCCGGCCTCCTCAGTCACGGCGACCAGAGGCTTCTTGAGGTGGCGATGGCGATGGCACAGCAGCCGATGGTGCTGTTGCTCGACGAGCCGACGCAGGGCCTCTCGGTCGAGGAGACGGCCCAGGCTGTCGAGACCTTGGCCCGGTTCCTGGAAAGGTCGCGCGTTACGGCGCTGCTGGTCGAGCACGACATGGAGGTGGTGTTCCGACTAGCTCACAAGATAACCGTACTGCACCGTGGCGCCGTTATTGCCGACGGCGCTCCGACCGCGGTCAAGGCCGATGCGCGCGTGCAAGACGCCTATCTCGGAGGCATCGGCTGATGCTCCGTCTCAGCGACCTCAACACCCACTACGGCGCCAGTCACATCCTGCAAGGGGTCGATCTCGAGCTGGCCCGCGGCCGCATTGCCGCGGTGCTCGGACGCAACGGCGTTGGCAAGACCACCACAGTAAAGACCATCATCGGTTTTGTGCGGCCAAGCGCCGGAGTGGTGGAGCTGGAGGGGCGTCCAATCACCGCCTGGGCGCCGCACCGTGTGGCGCGGGCGGGGGTGGCGTACGTGCCGGAGGGGCGGCTGATCTTCCCCGACCTCACGGTGGTCGAGAACATGCGCGTGGCCGAAAGAAGGCCGGCAAAGCACTGGCCGCTCGAGCGTTTGCTGCAGCTCTTTCCCTCGCTCCGCGACCGTCAGCACCATCGCGGCTCGCAGCTTTCGGGTGGGGAGCAGCAGATGCTGGCGATCGCGCGTGCCCTGATCAGCGATCCCAAGCTGCTCCTGCTCGACGAGCCGAGCCAGGGCCTGGCGCCCCTGGTCGTGCGCGAGCTTGCCCGCATCATCCGCCTCTTGCGGGACGCCGGCGTCACCATCCTCTTGATTGAGCAGAACCTCAAGCTCGCCGAGGTGATTGCCGACGAGCTGCACATCATGGCCAAGGGACGGATCGTCTACTCGGCCGACCCGCAGCGGTTTCGGGCCGAGGCGGACCAGGTACGCTCTCGCTACCTGACGGTGTGAGCCGTCTCGACAGCTTGGGACCGAGAAGCCTATCCCGTGCTTTGGCAAACAGGGACGGGATCAGGCCGGTGCTGGCAAATCACGAGATCGCACCAGTTCTCCCTGCGCTGGGGCGCGACATCGGCAGTCGCCGAACCTCAATTCGACATTGGTCCGATGCATCAGCACCAGTTCATGGGCCGGGCTCGGGCGCGGCCGCTACGGTCGCAGGTGCAGCCTTGTTCCCAGCCCCTTGCCCTCGCCGGGCTGCTTTTTTTTCCCGTCGCAACGCCGCGCGTGCCCGCCGCTGTCGGGCTTGTATCTTCTTGCGGCGGGAATCCGTCATCTTGGGCATAGACGTTGCCCTCCTGCTGTCGTGTGCCCCGAGAGTGCACCTTGGGACCTGGGACAGCAAGGCTGATCTCCGGAAATTTCATGGCCTCGCGGCGCCGCCGTGACGGCGCATGGCCGCTGCCGCCCGGTTGCAGCGCTTTTTGGCGTTGGCGCCGGTCCAGCGCTGAAGGCGGTCTTGCCTTGGCGCCAACAACACCTCGGCGCGAAGCCGCCATACGACGCAATTTAGCGCAACCACAGCTCGGTTTTGCCCCCTTTTAAGCGCAACCGAGCCCAGCGCTGGCCGCGGCCCCGCACCTAGCGCGGCCAGCATAAGGCGGGCAAAAGAGCAAGGCCGCGTCGCGGCAGCAAGCCGCTGTGATTGGCGACGCCGCCGAGCCAGCCTCGGCGGCGCGGGGGATGAACCGCCTTTTCTCTTTACCAACCCCCCTTTCGCGATGCGGCCATCAATGCGTAATCTTGCCGCTGAAATCGGTCGGTCACGAGGAGGAAACTATGAGCGAAGTTGACGGCGCTACCCTGCTGGCGAGGAGCCTCAAACAGCAGGGCATCAATCACCTCTTCGGGGTCGTCGGATTTCCGGTTACCCCGATCGCTGTCGCCGCGCAACAGGAAGGCGTCGCCTACATCGGCATGCGCAACGAGCAGGCCGCCTCCTACGCAGCGCAGGCTTATGGCTATATGACCGGGCGCCCGGGCGCCTGCATTGTGGTGACCGGTCCAGGCGTCGTGCACGGCCTCGCCGGTCTTGCCAATGCCCAGCAGAATTGCTGGCCAATGATCCTGATTGGTGGCGCCTCCGAGACCTATCGCGGCGGCATGGGCGCTTTCCAGGAAGAGCGCCAGGTGTTGATCGCCTCGCCGTTCTGCAAATTCGCGCATGGCATCGAGAGCGTGCAGCGCATCCCCTACTATGTCGAGATGGCAACACGGCACGCCACCTATGGCCGTCCCGGGGCTACCTATCTCGATGTGCCCGACGACATCATTACCGGCAAATGCAACCTCGACCAGGTGGTCCAGGTCGAACGCGCGCCCGAGCCACCGCGCATGGTGGCGCCGATGGAGAACATCGAGGCCGCGCTTAATCTGCTGGAGCGTGCCGAGCGGCCGCTGGTGCTGGTCGGCAAGGGCATGGCCTGGTCACGGGCCGAAGACGAGGTCCGCGCCTTTATCGAACGCACGCAACTGCCCTTCCTGCGTTCGCCGATGGGCAAGGGTGTGATGCCGGATGATCATCCGCTGTCGGTCGCAGCAGCGCGCACGCTGGCGCTGCAGAAAGCCGACGTCGTCTTCCTGATGGGTGCCCGGTTCAACTGGATCTTTCATTTCGGCCAGCCGCCGCGCTTTGCTAAGGACGTCAAGGTCATTCAGCTCGACATTGCGGCCGAGGAGATCGGCCACAACAAAGCGACGGAAGTGGCGCTGGTCGGCGATGGCAAGGCGATCATCAGCCAGCTCAACCAGGCGCTCGCACATCGCCAGTGGTTCCACCCGAAGGACACAGCCTGGCGGCAGATGATCACCCAGAAGGCGACCGACAACGCGGCCCAGATCCGGCCGCAGGTCGATGACGACGAGGCCCCGGCCAACTACTTCCGGGCGTTGCGCGACGTCGCCGCGTGGATGCCGAAAAATGCGATCCTCAGCGCCGAGGGCGCCGGCACCATGGACATCGGCCTCACCCAGCTGCCGAGCTTCGATGCCCGCGCCTGTCTCAACGCCGGCACCTATGGCACCATGGGGGTCGGCCTCGGTCACGCCATTGCCGCCTGCGTCGTGCATCCCGACCGGCCGGTCATCCACCTTTCAGGCGATTCGGCGATTGGGTTTTCGGGCATGGAGATGGAGACGCTGGTTCGCTACAACCTCCCTGCCAAGATCGTTGTGTTGAACAATGGTGGCATCGGCCCCGGTATGCCAGAGATCCCGGAAAACCCGATGTTCAACCTGAAGCCCAACGCGTTGATCTATGGCGCACGCTACGACCGGATCATGGACGCGTTCGGCGGCCGGGGCTTCTTTGTCGAAGACCCGAGAAATTTGCGCGGCGTGCTCGACGAGGCGATGAACTTCCGCGGCCCCGCCCTCGTCAACGTCATGATCTCGCAGGGCTCCGCCCGCAAGCCGCAGCAGTTCCGCTGGCACAGCTGAGCTAGCGAAAGCTCGAAGGGCCGCGCCGGTTGCGACGCGGCCCGTTGCTTGGTCGTTTGATCGAAGCACGCGTGTCAGCCAGGCTCGCGGGCGATCAGCGCATAGCCAAAGACTTCGAACCGTCGCGCGTTCCGCTCGCCTCCTGCGCCGGCAAAGGTGTCGACCTGTGGGCCGATAGCTACGTCGACGAAGCCCCTGTCCTCGATCATCTTTTGCCAGGCTGCACACGGCAGACCACCGCCATTGGCCATCACGACATCGGCCCAGCCGTCCTCGACCGGCAACGCTTCCAGGATGCCCTCGCGGAATTCGACATTGCCGAGGCGCATCGACTGCGCGGTGCGGCGGGACGTCTCGAACGTCGCCTCGGTCATGTCGACCCCGACCACGCGTCCGCTGGCACCGACCGTGCCGGCGGCAATGAACCAGTCGAAGCCGGCTCCGATCCGAGGTCGACCGCCCGCTCACCGGCAGCTAGATCGCGCAGCGACAGCGGGTTGACCACGCCGGGGATGGATTCGACCGCCGCGTCCGGCAAAGCCTCGACGATATTGCGGTCATAGCCCAATCGGGCGGCTAGTGGCCGTCCGGTGTGAAAGTGGGTATTTATCGTTGGGCTTGTTGGCCACGTCGCGATATTTGGTTTTGACCTATTCGCGAAGCACGGCAGAATCGACAGCTATGGGATCGCTCATTTCTACCCTCCATGCGCGCGACCGCTATTGGTAGATCAATCAATCAATCATTTGAATGATGAGAAGACCAGGATGTCAACAAACCCGAAGCGCGAAATGTATGCGGCGTTCGCGGCCGTCGCCAAAGCCATCGGGCACGAGCATCGACTGGAGTTGCTGGAGCTTGTGGCTCAGGGCGAACGCACGGTCGAGCGCCTGGCGGACTACACCGGCCTGTCAATCGCCAACGTCTCACAACACCTCCAGCACCTGCGCCGCGCCGGCCTTGTCGTCGCACGGCGGCAGGCAAAGTTCGTTTTCTACAGTCTTGCCGATACTGGCGTTCTGCAGTTGTTAGCCGCCCTGCGCGGCGTGGCCGAGCGCAATGCCAATGAGGTCGATCGGATCCTGCGCAGCTACTTCAAGCAACGCGATACGCTGGAGCCGGTGTCGCGCGCCGAGCTGCTGCGTCGGATCAAAAGCAAGAACATCGTGGTATTGGACGTGCGCCCGGCCGACGAGTTCGCGCTGGCGCACATCGCCGGTGCCCGCAACGTGCCATTGAGCCAATTGAAACGCCAGCTCGCCAAGTTCGACCGTAGCGCGGAGATCGTTGCCTATTGCCGCGGCCCCTATTGCGTGATGTCGTTCGAGGCCGTCGCCACGCTGCGTGAACGTGGCTTCAAGGCACGCCGGTTGGAGGACGGCCTGCCGGAATGGAAGGCGGCAGGCCTGCCGATCGAGGCCGGAGTTTAGGGGTTGGCCGGTGGTCGCGATCAGGGCTGAAGCCTGCGCGGGGCTGGCCGAGGCGCCCGCCTTGGCGCTTGCCTAGGCATCGCCGCTCGTGCTCTCCGGCTGCGCCGGCGAAACTCAGAACATTGAGCTCGGCAACCACGCCAGCATGCTGGCCCCGACCGCGCTCAGGACCACCACCAGCCAAGGGGTCGTGTGCCAGACATAGAGCAAGAGGAACGCCACGCTGGCGAGCGCGAAGTCCTTGGCGCTGGTAATACCCGCGGTCCACACGGGATGGTAAAGCGCGGCGAGAAGGAGGCCGACAACGGCGGCATTGACGCCTTGCAATGCGGCTTGCGCCTTGGCCTTGCTGCGGATCTCGTTCCAAAACGGCAGCGCCCCGATCACAAGCAAGAATGACGGCAGGAACACGGCCACCAGACACAGGGCCGCAGTGCCCGGGCCCCCGATCACGGCGCCGAGGTAGGCGGCAAAGGTAAACAGCGGGCCGGGGACGGCCTGGGCCGCACCGTACCCGGCGAGAAAGGCATCATTCGACACCCATCCTCGCGGCACCACCTCCGCCTGCAACAGCGGCAGCACGACGTGGCCGCCGCCGAACACCAGCGACCCGGCGCGATAGAAGGCATCGACGAGGTCAATACCCCGTTCCGTGGTCTGCGCAGCCAATAACGGCAATCCGACAAGCAACGCAAAGAACAGGACCAAGGCCAGCGCGCCGGCCGTGCGGCTCACCGTCAGCGGTAGCGAGACATACCCTGACGGGGGTACGTCGCGCCCCAGTGCGATGCCCCCGATGGCGCCGACCGCGATCGCGCTCACCTGGCCCCAGGCGGAGGGAAATGCGAGTGCGATAACGCTCGCCGCAACCGCCAAGGTGGCCCGCTCGCGATCGGGCGCCAGAGAGCGCATCATGCCAAGCACGGCTTGCGCGACCACCGCCACCGCCGCCACCTTGAGGCCGTGGAGCCAGGGGCTGTTGGGGGTGCTGCCGAGGGCCGCCACGCCATAGGCAAATACCACGAGTAGGATGGCTGAGGGCAGGGTGAAGCCGGTCCAGGCGGCGAGTGCGCCAACATAGCCGGCGCGCGACAGTCCGATCGCGAGCCCGACCTGGCTGCTCGCCGGACCAGGAAGGAACTGGCAGAGGGCCACCAGGTCGGCGTAACTGCGTTCATCGAGCCAGCGGCGGCGAGCGACGAACTCCTCGCGGAAATAGCCAAGATGCGCCACCGGGCCGCCAAACGACGTCAGGCCCAGGCGCAAGAAGACGAGAAAAACCGCAAACGGGCTCGCACGTCCGGCCTTGCCCTCGGCATTGATCTCGACCGTCATATGCGCCCGACCTCTCCTGCTACAAACCCAATGCCTTGTTGCGGCGGCACCCGCAGCGCCTTCTGGCAAGCGTCCTGTGCCGCCCCCTCGCTACCGCGAGCCGACCAAGCCGCGCTTCAGCGCTGGTAGGACCCCGAACGCGCAAGATAGGCGAGGAGATCGGCGCGGTCCTGCGCGTTGCGCACCGGCGGCACGCTCATCCGCGTGCCGGGAACCACGGCGTCAGGATCGGCCATATAACGGTCGAGGGTTGCTGCATCCCAGGTCAGTCCCATCGCGGCCTGCGCCCGCATAGCCTCCGAATACTCATAGCCGGTGACGGTAGCGGCGGGGCGGTTGAAGATTTGGAAGAGAGTTGGCCCCTGCAAGGTCGCCGTCTCATTGGGGTCGAGGGAGTGGCAGGCATAGCAGCGCTGGAACTGGCGCTCGCCGCGGGCGGCGTCGCCATCGGCGGCACCGGCAGCCGCGCCAGCAAGCGCGGTTATCAGCCCAACAACAAGCGCTGGCAGGCGCTGCAACACCGGCTGCTTGGTCCTCAGTTCGTCTTCGCCGGGTAGCGGATCACGCGGATGCGTTCGGTGCCCGACTCGGCGATCCAGGCCTCGCCCCGGCGCCCGAGCATCTGGCGCACATTGGCATTCGGGCGATCGCTCGGAAAGCTTGCGAACTTTTCCGTCGCCGGGTCAAACCGCACGACGGCGTTGGCGGTCCACTCGCTGAGCCACACCTTGTCGTCGGGGTCGACCCAGACGGCGTAAGTGTGCGGCTTGTCCCCCGGCAGTTTCCACTGCTTCCAGCCCTTGCTGGCCGGATCGTAGACGCTGACGTTGCCGGAGTTCCATTCGCTGATCCACAGCCGACCCGTGGAATCCGACCACACGCGGCGGGCGCCCTGGTCCTTGGTCGGCGGCTCGTAGACGGTGGCTCGACCGCTTTCCAAATCGAGGTTGGCAAGATAGCTGCCGGCCAGCGATACGAACCAGATATCGCCCTTCGGCGTGCCGGTAATACCATAGGGGCCACGACCCTTGGGGGCATCCCACACCTTGATCTCGCCCGAGGTCGGATCAAGCCGGCCATAGATGCCGTTCTGGCCGGTGAACCAGATGCGGCCCTTGCCGTCGAAAGCCGCGGTGTTGAGATTGGTGTAGGGCGAGCGCTCGGCCGGCAGCGGCCAGACCTTGACCTCTTTGCTTGTGGGATCGACACGGACGATCGCATTCTGGCCACCATCGGTAAACCAAGGTGCCCCGTCCGGCCCAACAATCACGCCATGCGGGGCGGAGTCTTTGCCGAGTGGAATGCGCTCAACCTGGCCGGTGGCCGGATCAAGCCGTCCGGCGATGCCGGCCTTCTGACCGGCAAACCACACCTCTCCGGCGGGGCCGACGGCCACGTCGTGCGGATAGTCGCCCTTCGCCAGCTCGTAGTATTTCGATTCCTGTGCTGCAGCGGCGAGGCAAAAGAGCAGCCAGGCGGACACAGTCGCAAACAGCACACGGTGCATGGAGAGCCTCCATCGACTGAAGCCAATGCGGTCGATCAGTCGCACAACTCGCGGCGGACAAATTTCACAACATGGTGAAGCGAAGCGGTCGTGACCCAAGCTGGTCGCAACATGCAAGGCATACCATTCTCCGATGCCGCTGTCCGG
>DATFXD010000285.1:0-39197 GCA_035258605.1 Hyphomicrobiaceae bacterium
CATCGCGGCGGTGACGGTGATCACCGTCGCGTTGTGGCGAGGGGACGGGGCCAATCAAGGGGTCGTGCCGCTGGCACGCAAACAGTAGTCGTGCCGCTGGCACGCAAACAGTAGGCTTGCCGCTGGCACGCAAACAGTAGGTTTGCCGCTGGTTTTTGCCGCTGGCACGCAAACAGTTTTGCAGCTACGCAAATAACAGTTTTGCCGCTGGTCCGGCATTCGTAATAGCCGCGCGCACGCAGGTCTCTGCTGCCAGGCGCAGTTGATGCAGTTGATAACGGGGTACTGGCGGGGTCAGCGCTCCTCGCAGCGTCCGCAGAGTGAGGCACGGTCTGGCATGCCAGCCTCGCCCGCCGCCGGCAGGCCAAGAAACACCCGGGGAAGCACCACCCGAAAGCACCATGGCCGGACCGCAGCTTCGGCGCTTCAAGGTCCCGGCAACGCGTCCGCCCCGTCGAGGTCTACTGCGCCGTCCAACCGCCATCGATGGTGTAGTTGGCGCCCGTGATCGACGCCGCGGCATCGCCAGCGAGGAAGGCGGCAAGCGCTGCCACTTCCTCCACCGTGACAAAGCGCTTGGTCGGCTGGCGTGCGAGCGCTTGCCGTTTGGCCTCTTCCAGCGAGACGTTTTCCGATTTCGCCAGGTCCGGGAGCTGCCGCTCGACCAGCGGCGTCCACACGAAGCCGGGTGAAATGGCATTGGAGGTGATGCCCTGTTCGGCGAGTTCCAGTGCGACCGTCTTGGTGAAGCCGGCCAGCCCGTGCTTGGCCGACACGTAGGCGCACTTAAAGGGCGAGGCGCGCAGCGAGTGGGCCGAGCAGATGTTGATGATCCGCCCCCAGTTGCGCTTTTTCATGCCCGGCACCGCGGCGCGCACGCTATGAAACGCTGCGCTCAGATTGATGGCAATGATGGCGTCCCACTGCTCGATCGGAAAGTCCTCGACCGGCGCCACGTGTTGAATGCCGGCATTGTTCACCAGGATGTCGACCGCGCCCAATTCGCGCTCCGCCCTGGCGATCATTTCGCTGATTTGATTGTGGCGGAGCATATTGGCTGGATCGAAGATCACGCGCGTGCCGTGGGCGGCGACCTCACGGATGGCCTTGGCGTTGTCCTTGTCGGTGCCGAGGCCGTTCAACACCACGTTGCTGCCTTCCCTGGCGAGCGCTTGGGCGATGCCAAGGCCGATGCCGGAGGTCGAGCCGGTAATCACTGCGGTCTTGCCTTTAATGCTCATGGGGCCTCACTTGAATTGCGACGATGGCCGCCGCGCGACAACGGCGCCACGCCCGGCCGATGCTTGCCGGCTCAGCTACCGGAAAGGACATGCGACGTTTCCTCGACTATGACAATGCGGGAGTGGAACGCAGATAGGGAGATAGCCATGACACCGGAAGCGAAACTCGCCGCCATGGGGTTGACGTTGCCAGATTTGCCATCGCCGCTGGCCAATTATGTCCCATTCAAGATTTGCCACGATGTCCTCTACCTCTCGGGCCAGGGTCCGCGCCGGAGCGATGGCAGCATGATGGTTGGCAAGGTCGGCCGGGATGTGAGCGCCGAAGAGGCCTACGAGCATGCCAAGCTGGTGGGGCTCGGGCTCCTGGCGGCGGCCAAGGCCGCGGCCGGCGAGCTGTCCCGCATTGAGGTGCTGAAGGTGCTCGGCATGGTCAACGCTGAACCCGAGTTCAAGGATCAGCCCAAGGTGATCAATGGTTGCTCCGACCTGTTCGTCGCCGTGCTCGGCGAGCGCGGCCGCCATGCCCGCTCGGCCGTTGGCATGGGCTCGCTGCCCCTGCAGATCACCGTCGAGATCGAGGCGGTGATGCGCATTCACGATTAGCGGCTACGTCACCGCCGGGTCGGCGTCCCGCCGTGCCCGGCTAGGGCAAAAAGCCCTTTTCCAGATCGAGCTCCTGCTTGACCAGCTGGCGGCCGGCCGCGTCGTGCGCGAGCAGGGTCCAGGTGACATTGGTGCCGCGTTCGAACGACGTGGTTGAGCGCAAGCGGGCGGCACACGCTTGCCCTGGCGTGAGCGCGATCGGCGACAGCGCCGGCAGGTAGAGCTGTTCCCAATGGGTGCGAGGGGCGAGCGGTCCGGTTTCGAGGCTAACCCCCTCGACCAGTTCGGCCGCCCACCACAACGCCAGGCCGTAGATCGTCACCGCCTTGGTTGGCCGCCATTCCGCCTCTCCCGCCCGCGTCGTTCGGTTGTGCTTGTCGAAGCTGACGGTGTCCCAAGCGACCGCCGCCGAGCCGGCGTCGAGCAGATCGCCGGGCTCAAACCAGCGCACGTAGATATTGTTGAGGCCCATCACCTTGGCCGGCGCAAAATTGAGGCCGTAGCCAACCTCGTCCCAGATCGTGAGCTCGCGATGGAAGCGCTCGCCGACCACCGGGCAGACGAACTGTTGCACCCGACGCGGAATGAGCACGCCGCCCGGCGCCAGGAACCGCGCCCGCGCATGATTGAAGGTGGCAATGATATTCTCTTCGAAGGGATAGTTGCCGAGCGTCTCGGACACCACCACGTCGACGCGGTCCGGGGCGTCGACTTCGGTCGAGTGCACTTGCGCGATGCGCGTCTTGGGCACGCGATTGAGCCTCAGCAGCCGCCGTGCCAGTACGGCAACCTCGGCGCTTTCGTAAAGATCGACCCGGGCGGCTCCGAGCTTGGCCGCCAAAAAGCCGATGAGGCCGGTGCCGGCCCCAATGTCCGCCACCGTCGTCTTGCCGGGCACGATCACCTGCTGCAAGGCGGCGTGAAAGGCGGCGTTGCGCACCCGGTCGGCCAGCAAAGTGCGGTGGTATTCGATGCGCATTGAGCGGCCGCGAGCTAATCGGTCGGGCACTGGCGGCGGCGAGCTGGCGCCACCCTCAGGTCCGCAACGCTGATAGCGTTGAGGCTATCATCTAGCCTAATCCGCTTGCGAAAGCCAAAAGCCTCCGACATGGTCCCCTGTCACGCACTTTTGGGGACCTAGCCCATGTCGCAAATGCCGCAATCGACCCCGCTCACGAGCGACCAGATCCGGTCCGGTATCGCCGCGGTCGATCACTACCTCGATCGTGGCTATGCCAAGGTGCCGGGAATGTCCTCGCGCTTTGCCGCCGCGGTGTGCTGCGGCCTGATGCGCATTCAGTCGGCGCTGGGTGTTGCCGGCCCGATCGCCGAAATCGGTCCGTTCGAAGGCCGTTTCTTCATTGCACTGGCCCACGCCCTTGCCCCGGGCGAACAGGCGCTTGCCATTGATCTATTCGATTGGCCGAACCCCGAGGTCGCCGATCGGTTCGAGGCCAATTGCGTCTTGCACGGCATCGCGCCCGAGCGACGCATCACCTGGAAGCAGGACAGCCGTAGCATCGCCCCGGCGGCATTGGTGGCCAAACTCGGCGACCGGCGGGTGCGCTTTTTCCACATCGACGGTGAGCATTCGCGTGCAACGCTCGGCAAGGACCTCGAATTGGCAACCGCAGTGCTGGCGCCCGGTGGGGTCATTGTGCTCGACGACATGTTGCACCCCGGCTATCCCACCTTGATGGTGGCCGTGCACGACTACCTTGGCCGCCATCCGGAAATGTGCGTCCTGTGCATCATCGACCGCGAGAGCGTGGTGGCCGCGACCAAGTTCGTGCTGTGCCACACGGACTGGTTCAAGCGCTACGAACAAGAGTTGCTCGAGGCCTATCGGGCCAATGTGTGGCCGCTCGGCGCCGACTTCGAGCCGCACTGGTGCCTGGTGTTGTCGCTCGACACAGCCCTGGCCGGCATCACCTAAGCTGGCGGCGGCATGCGAGCCCTCACCGATGGCCCAGATGGGGCATGACATCTCGGCTTGCGAAGCGCGCCCGCGACCCGTTGATCCGTTTTCTGACTAAAAAAACTGTGCGTAGTTGACTGTTGATTTCGCGGCGCCGAAGACGGTCGGCCGCGGCTTGGCACGGCATTGCCAAACGGTCGAACAAACGCTTGAAGGCACAGCACTTTAGGCGTGCGGCAGAGCCCTGGTGGCCCGCCGATGACCGGCGCCGACACGTGCCGGCGCGGCGCTGCTCATCATTATTTAACCGTAATGCCCGCAAATAGTGACGATGGGACGAGCGCCGGGCCGCTTATTGCCCCAATTCAGAGCCAAGAGAGAACGTTCATGCCTTTCCGGCCTCCGCTTTGCGCTAGCGTTTCACGGCACGAGGAGAAGGAGCAAAGGCTCAGGCAATTTGTTGAGCATCACATCGCCCGCGCCGGCGATCGCATCGGCGAAGTCATGGTCGTTGCGCGCTCGCTCGACAGTCCCGTGGTGAAGGCCATCGCCGGCCTCGATCAAGCGATCGCGGCGGCCGGCGGCACGGTGCGCCTGATCCTGGCCCAGGTCGATGACGAGGGTCAGTGCGCGGCGGGCAATGTCCTCAGTTGCAAGCACGCGATCCGCTGGGCCCGACATCCCCGGCTGATCGAGGCGCACGAGCAGCTGGTGCTGGGTCCCAGCACCTGCTGGATCGGTGATGCCATGCGCCGGGATCCCGCCAAGTGCGACGCCTTCGAGAACTATGTGGAAGGCTGCGGCGAGGCCGCCGGCTGTGCTTCGGTATCGTTCGAACGACTGTGGTTTGCCAGCGCCCCGCTCAATGCTCCCACCACCGCCGCCGATGCCGCCATGTTGGCCAGCGAACGGCCGCGGCTGGAGGGGCTGCCGGGCCGGCATTAGGGCGCGCCTCGCAACTAGGGCGCGCCTCGCAACTGGCCTCGAGCCAGGCGGTCGGCGGCATTTACCCGGAAGTTGGCGCAAGCTGTCGCAAGCGGGGACAAGCAGCGCCATGCCGCCACGGTTCAGCCACCGCGTGCTGCTCCCCTTGGCCCTCATCGGCCATCAGGTCCGATCGGGCGGCGAACCGCCCGACACCCGTGCGGGATTGGCGCCATGGCAATTCAACTGCGCGTGCTCCTTCAAAGTCTCGTTGCGAGCCTCATGCTGTGCTGGGCGCTTGCCGCCGCGGCCGAGGATTTGCCGTTCAGCCACGCCGGCCTCCAGGCCGACGCCAGGCGCTATGAGACCTTTCTCAAGTCCGACGGGCAATTGAAAATCCGCGCCGGCGAGCCACGGGCTGAGCCCGAGCGCCTGCTGGCGGCCGGCGATGCGCGCGGCGCCTCGCTCGGCTACGCCCAGGCGGTGGTCGCCAATGCCAACGATGCCGCGGCCTGGCTCGGGCTCGCCAAGGCCCTGCTGGCGATCAAAGCCGATCGGGGCGGCGAGCGTTACGATCTGCCGGTTTACGCCTCGGGAGCCGCCTATACCGCCTACGAGCGGGCGACGGCGCCGGCGGAGAGGGCCGCCGCGCTCGACGTGCTCGCCGACGCCCTCAAGCGGCGCTCGTTCTGGCGGCCGGCCCTCGATGCGCTCGCCGCCAGCCTGGCGTTTGCCGACAAGCCTGAGACCCGCGAGGCCTACGAAAAGTTGCTGGCCGAGCACGGCTTCCGCATCCTGGAATACAAGGTTGACGCCGACGCCAACCCGCCCCGCGTCTGCGTCGAGTTCTCGGAACGGCTGGCGCCCGGCCGCAGCGATTGGTCGGAGTTTGTCAAGCTTGATGGCCACGATCCCGCAAGCGTCAGCGCCGATGCGCGGCAGATCTGTGTCGACGGTCTGAGCCATGGCAAGCGCTACGAGATCCAGGTACGCGCTGGCCTGCCTTCGGCGATCGGCGAGAAGCTGCGCAAGACCGCCGAACTCGCCGTCTATGTCAGGGATCGCGCGCCATCGGTGCGCGCCGGCGGCCGTGGCTACCTGCTGCCGAACCGCGGTCAGCAGGGCATTCCGCTGGTCAGCGTCAATACCGAGAGCATTGAGGTCGAGGTTTATCGCATCGGCGATCGCAGCCTGGCCCAGACCCTGCAAAGCGGCGATTTCCAAAAACAGATCTCGACCTACGAGATCGAGACCCTGAAGCAGCGGACCGGGGCCAAGGTCTACGCCGGCGAGCTTGCCGTCGCGGCGCGGCTCAATGAGGATGTCACCACCGCCTTTCCGGTGGCCGAAGCGATGCCGAAGGTGCTGCCGGGGGTCTACGTGTTGGTCGCCAATGCGGCCGGCAAGCGCGACGATGACCGCCGTCGCGCCCCGGCCGTGCAATGGTTCATCGTTTCCGACCTCGGCCTCACCAGCATCAATGGCGATGACGGCGTGCACGTGTTCGTGCGGTCCGTGGCGACGGCGATCCCGATCGTCAATGCCAACCTTCGCCTGATCGCGCGCAACAACGAGGTGCTGGCGACCGCCAAAACCGATAGTCGCGGCTACGCCCGGTTCGATGCCGGCTTGCAACGCGGCGAAGGTGGACTGGCGCCCGCCGTGCTTGCCGCCGACACCACCGATGGCGACTATGCCTTCCTTGACGTCGCTGCCGCGGCCTTCGACCTGACCGATCGCGGGGTCAAGGGGCGGGTCGCGCCGGGACCGATCGATGCCTTCGCCTATACCGAACGCGGCGTCTATCGCCCCGGCGAGACCGTGTTCCTGACCGCGCTGGCGCGCGATCGCATCGGCAATGCCGTCTCGGTTCCCCTGACCTTGGTGGTGTTGCGCCCCGATGGCGTCGAGGATCGGCGCCTGACGCTCGCCGATCAGGCGCTGGGCGCGCGCAGCACCGAGCTGGCGCTGCCGGCCGCCGCCATGACCGGCACCTGGCGGGTGCGGCTCTACAGCGAACCCAAGGCCGCCGCCATCGCGCAGGCGGCGTTCCTGGTCGAGGACTTCGTTCCCGAGCGGCTGGACCTGAAACTGGAGGCGGCGGCCAAGGCCGTCTCGCCCGATGCGGCCGCCACCATCAACCTCGCCGGTCGCTACCTCTACGGTCCGCCGGCGGCGGCGCTGGCAATCGAAGGTGAAGTCGTCGTCAGGCCCTCCAACCGTGATGTGCCGGGCTTCGCCGGCTTCAAGTTCGGGGTCGCCGATGAGCAGATCAGCCCCGTGCGCAAGGCGCTGGAACGGCTGCCCGAGACCGACGCGCAAGGTCGGGCGGTGGTCGAACTGCGGCTGCCGGCGCTGCCACGTACCGGTCGGCAGCTCGAGGCCGATGTGATCATCAAGCTGCGCGAATGGGGCGGACGGACCGTCGAGCGCAGCCTGACGCTGCCCGTTGCGACGCACGCGCCACGCGTCGGCATCAAGCCGCGTTTCAGTGGCGGTGGGGTCGGCGACGGCGACCTCGCCCGCTTCGAGGTGGTGGTCCTCGATGGCGACAATCAGCCGACCGCGGTCACGGGACTGAAGTGGGAGCTGTTGCGCCTCGACCAACGCTGGCAATGGTATAGCCGCGATGGCGCCTGGAACTACGAGCCGATCGTCAACGCCCGCCGCGTGGCGGCCGGAACCGGCGACACCAGCCCGGCGCAGGCCGCCACCATCGAAGCCAGCCTCGCTTGGGGCCGCTACCGGCTGGAAGTGACCGCCCCCGACGGCACCTTGTCGAGCCTGGTGTTCACCAGCGGCTACTGGGCGGACGAAGCCGCCGACAGCCCCGAGATCCTTGATGTCGCCCTCGACAAGCCGTCCTATCGCAAGGGCGACACGGCGCGCCTCAAAATTCAATCGCGGCTCGCTGGCCGCGCCCTGATCACCGTCCTCAATTCTGGGCTGCTCGACACCCAGGAGGTCGAGCTGGCGGCCGGCGGCGGCGAGGCAACCTTGCGGGTTGGCGAAGACTGGGGACCGGGTGCCTATGTCACCGTCATGCTCTACCGCCCACTCGATGAGACGGCAAAGCGCATGCCGAGCCGGGCGCTCGGGGTGCGTTGGCTCGCCGTCGACCAGGCGCCGCGGCTCCTCAGCGTCGGCCTCGAGCTGCCGCCACAGGTCAAGTCGGGGGCGCTGCTCTCGGTGCCGGTGAAGGTTGGTGGCGTTGCCGCCGGCGAGCCGGCCTATGTCACGCTCGCCGCCGTCGATGTCGGCATCCTCAACCTGACGCGCTTCGAGGCACCCAAGCCCGAGGGCTGGTTTTTTGGCCAGCGCCGCCTCGGCACCGATATCCGTGATCTTTACGGGCGCCTGATCGACGGCATGCGGGCCGAACGGGGCAAGCTGCGCTCCGGCGGCGACGGGTCCGATCAACTGTCGGCTGCCGGCGCGCCGCCGCAGGAGGAAACCTTGGCCTTGTTTTCGGGCATCGTCCGCGTTGACGCCGACGGCACCGCTAAGGTCGAGTTCCGGTTGCCCGACTTCAACGGCAGCGTGCGCATCTCGGCGGTCGCCTGGACCGGCAGCAAGCTCGGGTCGGCGGCCAGCGACGTGGTGGTGCGTGATAACGTGACCTTGACCGCGTCCGCTCCCCGCTTCCTGACGCTTGGCGACGAGACCCGGCTCGAGCTCGCGATCCACAATGTGGACGGTGCAGCAGGCAGCTACAACATTACCGGTGAGTATGAGACCGACGCTGGCGTCGGCCAGCCGGCGCCGGGCTTTCAGCGCAGCCTCACGCTCGATGCCGGCGAGCGCAAGCGCGAGACCTTCACGCTCACGCCGGCCGCGGTCGGCTTGACGCGGCTCGCCCTTCGCCTCACCGGACCGGACGGTCTCGACGTGCGCCGGCGCCTCAGTTTCGACGTCAAGGTGCCCGCCGGCGACATCCGGCGCCTGACCGTCAGCTCGCTGGCGCCCAACGGCGGCAAGATCAGCTTGTCGAGCGCGCTGCTGCAGGACTTGATTGCGGCGCGCAGCCGGATCAGCGTCGCGGTCGGCCCGACCGCCGGTTTCGACGTGCCGGGCCTGTTGGCATCGCTCGACCGTTATCCCTACGGTTGCGCCGAGCAGACCACCTCGCGCGCCTTGCCATTGCTCTATGTCAATGCGCTCTCAAAACGGCTCGGGCTCGCCAGTGACGCGGCGATCCGCGAGCGCATCGAGGGCGCCATTGCCAGGGTGTTCGAACTGCAGGACAGCACCGGCGCCTTCGGCATCTGGGGGCCGGCGGATGGCGACATGTGGCTCACCAGCTATGTTGCGGATTTTCTCACCCGCGCCAAAGAGGCGGGTTACGCGGTGCGCCAGCAAGCCTTCAATCGCGCGCTCGAACGGCTGCAGAATTTCATCAGCTACGCGCCGGACTTCGAAAAGGGCGGCGAGGGCCGCGCCTACGCCCTCTACGTGCTGGCCCGCAACGGCCGCGCGCCGATCGGCGAGTTACGCTACTACGTCGATACCAAGCTCGAGGCCTTCGCCACGCCGCTGGCGCAAGCGCAGCTCGGCGCCGCGCTGGCGATGTTGGGCGACAAGGCGCGCTCCCAGCGCGCACTCGAGGCGGCACTCAAGGGCATCGATGCGACCGACGACGGCGAAAGCCGCCGCGACTATGGCACCGGCGTCCGCGACGGCGCCGCCGTCATTACGCTCGCCTCCGAGGCCGGGGTAGGAAAGCCGGCCGTGCCGCGCCTGATCAGCATTGTGGCCCGGGCCTACGCCAACAAGGCCTATACCTCGACGCAGGAACAGGCGTGGCTGCTGCTGGCAGCGCACGCCCTCGGCGAGGACGCCAACAGCATGCGCCTCACCGTCAACGGCCAGCCGCACCAAGGCAGCCTGCTGCGCGGCCTGGCGCCGCCCGAGCTCGACGGCAATGGCGTCGTGATCAGCAATGTCGGCGATGCCGCCGTCGACGCCGTGGTGTCGATCGTCGGTGCGGCGCTGACGCCCGAGCCCGCGATCTCCCGCGGCTTTCGCATCGAGCGCACCTACTATGACCTCGACGGCCATCGCGTCGAGCTCGACAGCGCCAACGGCGGACGCGGCCAGCTCAGGCAGAACGACCGCTTGGTGGTGGTGCTCAAGGTGGAGGCCGATCAGAAGGGCGGGCGCATCCTGCTGGTCGACCGCTTGCCGGCCGGCCTTGAGGTCGAGAATCCGCGCCTGGTCGATGCCGGCGACGTCAAAACCCTGGCGTGGCTCAAGACCACGGGCAAGCCCAACCACATCGACTTTCGCGATGATCGCGTGGTTGCCGCCTTCGACTTCTTTGGCTCCGGCGGCAGCCGCCGGGGCGGGCACGACGATGGCGAGGACCATCGCGAGCCGGAATCGAGTGCCACCGTCGCCTATCTGGTGCGCGCGGTGACGCCGGGGTCGTTCGTGCATCCGGCCGCGACGGTTGAGGACATGTATCGCCCCGATCGCTTCGCACGCACCGGCAGCGGCCGGTTGCTGGTGTCGGCCAAGGAGTAAGGCGATGCGACTAAACATTGATCGACAGCAGCCGCGGGCTGGCGTGCGCGCCCCGCTTAACGCTTCTTGCTCTTCAGTTCCGCCTGGCTCGTGCGCTTGAGATCCTGGCTATGGGCGCGCTTATAGGTTTGGATGTCCTTGAATTGGCCTTTCTTGTCGCGGACGGCATAAAGCTTCGTCCCCTTTGAGCTGCGATGCGTCGTTCTCTTGGCAGGCATGGTGGGGTCCTTTGGCTGGCGGCGCTGCGGCATGCTAGTCGATTTTTCAGACCTCGCCAGCAGCGCCGGCATGGCCAAGGTGCCGCCGCGGCGCGATCGCGCGGTGGGCGGACAATAAGACGGCGATGGCTGGCGGGCGCCGCTGCCGTGGTCGGGCTGACCTTGGTCGCGGCCGGCCTTTTTTCGCTCAACATCTCCCCGCTGTCGCTGGCGCGCGCGGAGGATCTCTCCGTCACCGTTCTCGACCGCAACCAGCGCCTGTTGCGCGCCTATACTGCCAGCGACGGGCGCTGGCGTCTGCCGGTGGAGCCGGCCGAGGTCGATCGGCGCTATCTGGCGATGCTGATTGCCTTCGAGGACCGGCGCTTCCGCGCCCATTGGGGCGTCGATCCCCGAGCCGTCGGCCGCGCCATCTGGCAGCTCGCCCGTCATGGCCGCATCGTTTCGGGCGCCTCGACCTTGACCATGCAGGTCGCGCGCCTGTTGATCGGCGAGCACCAGAAGAGCGCCGTCGGCAAGCTGCGGCAAGCCTGGCGCGCCCTCGAACTCGAGCGCCGCCTCGGCAAAGACGACATCTTGCGTCTTTATCTGCGGCTGGCCCCGTTCGGCGGCAATCTCGAAGGCGTGCGCGCGGCCGCGCTCGCCTATTTCGGCAAGGAACCGCGACGGTTGTCGCTGGCCGAAGCGGCGCTGCTGGTGGCGCTGCCGCAGTCGCCGGCCCTGCGCCGCCCGGATCGCTTTCCGGCGGCAGCGCGGCAGGCGCGCAATCGCGTGCTCGCCCAGGCGCTTGCGCTCAGGATCATTGCGCCGGAGGACGCCGGCCGCGCCATGGCCGAACCGGTGCCCACGGGCCGCCGCGAATTTCCCCTGCTCGCCCCGCACCTGGCCGACGCCGAGGTCGCCGCCAACCCGACCCGCCTCGTGCACCGGCTGACGGTCGACGCCACCGCGCAAGCCGACCTCGAACGGCTCGTTCATGAGCACGTTGAGGCGCAGGCGGGACGGCTATCGGCGGCGCTGATCGCGGTCGATCACGCCAGCGGCGAAGTGCTCGCCGAGGTCGGCTCGCCCGGCTATCTCGATGTCGAGCATTTCGGCGCCGTCGACATGGTAAGCGCGATACGTTCGCCGGGCTCCACTTTGAAGCCCCTGATTTACGGCTTGGCGTTCGAGGCCGGTCTCGCGCATCCGGAGACCTTGATCGAAGACCGACCGGTGAGGTTCGGCCTCTACGCCCCGAAGAACTTCGACCAGGATTGGCACGGCTGGGTCACGATCCGCGCGGCCTTGGCACAGTCTTTGAACATCCCGGCGGTCAAGGTGCTTGAGCAACTGGGCCCTGCCAAGCTCTTCGGCCGCCTACAACAAATGGGAGCCGAGCCCAGTTTGCCCGCCGGCGCCGAGCCGTCGCTTGCCATTGCGCTCGGCGGCGTGGGCCTGCGCCTGGCCGACTTGGCCACGCTCTATACTGCGCTCGCCCGCGGCGGCGAGCCGGTGCGGCTCAGACACCGGCGCGAGGGGACAGGTGAGGCTTCCAGCCCGCTGCCAGCCCTGTTGTCACCGCTTGCCACCTTCTATGTCACGGATATCCTTCGCCACGCGCCGGCGCCAGCCCATGCGCGCTCCGGTCAGATCGCCTATAAGACGGGGACGTCCTATGGCTTTCGCGACGCCTGGGCGATCGGTTACGACGGCCGCCACACCGTCGCCGTCTGGGTCGGCCGGCCCGATGGCGCCGCCACACCCGGCCTTGCCGGCCGCACTGCCGCCGCCCCGCTGCTGTTTGATGCCTTCGCCCGCTTGGCGCCGCAGCGCACGCCGCTGCCGCCAGCGCCGCCCGGGGTGTTGAGAGCCGCCGGCGGCGCGCTGCCCCCGCCCTTGCGGCGCTTTGGCGGCAGCGCGGAGAAGGCCGCCGACGGCTACCTCGACCCGCCGGTTCAAATCGCTTTCCCCCCGGACCGCGCCGAACTTGCCGTCGACGAGGCGGACAATACCATCGCGCTCAAGGCCGAAGGCGGCGCCCTGCCCCTCGTTTGGTTGCTCGACGGCCAGCCGATCGGCTCGGACGCGGGCCGGCGCGAGGCAGAGGTGGCGGTGCGCGGCCGCGGCTTCTACACAGTCTCAGTGGTCGATGCCAAAGGGCGTGGCGATCGTGTTACCATCCGCATAAAATGAACGACCCGGCGACGGCCGCCAAACATCGGCCGTACCGCTGAGGGTTGATGCGGCATGGCATCCGGCGGCGCACGTTGGCTCGGCGCGATCGCCTTTTTGGCGATACCGCATCTCGTCGCCTGCGATTCCCAGGATCAAGTGTTGCCGACCCTCGGCGCCGACCTCACTGAGACTTCCGTATCGGGCCTGTCGGCCGGCGGCTACATGGCGGGCCAGTTCCAAGTTGCCCATTCGCGCATGGTGATCGGCGCCGGCATCATCGCCGGTGGCCCCTATGGGTGCGCCGAGAGCGCCACCGCCGACGCCATGCCGGGCCCTGGCGCCGCCTTCATGAACCTGTCAAAGGCGATCAACGGCTGCATGCTTGATGCCATGCAATCCTGGGGGGTCCCCGACCCGGTGCGGCTGGCCGAGCTGGCCCGCAGCTTGGCGCAGAAGGAGCGCATCGACGCGGTTGAGGGGCTGGCGCAGGATCGGGTCTATCTGTTCAGTGGCACCAAGGACCGCACGGTCTTGCCGGTCATCGTGCAGGCGGCGGCGCAGCTCTACGAACAGCTTGGCGTTCCGCGCACCAACATCAAGCTGGTCACCGATCTCCCTGCCGGCCATGCGTTCCTGACCGACGACTACGGCATCGCCTGCGGCCGTACCGGCGAACCCTACCTCAGCAACTGCAACTACGACCAGGCGGGCGAGCTCTTGAGCCAGATCTACGGGCCGCTGCAGCCGAAGGTTACCCCGCCCAGTGGCGAGTTTATCGTCTTCGATCAGCGCGAGTTCACGCGTGACCTGGCAAGCCACGGGCTCGGCAGCAGTGGTGTCGCCTACGTCCCACCCGATTGCCGGGCGATGCGGGGCTGTCGAGTGCACGTAATTTTCCACGGCTGCAATCAGCAGCTGGAGCGGATTGGCGATGTGTTCATCAAGCAGGCCGGTTTCGCCAACTGGGCAGATGCCAATCGGTTGGTACTGCTCTATCCGCAAGTGACCACCACCACGCTCAACCCACAGGCCTGTTGGGATTGGTGGGGCTACACCGGGCGCGACTACCTCACGCGCAACGGCCCGCAAATCGAGGCCGTTCGGCGCATGCTCGATCGGCTGGCGGGGCACTCGAGCGTCAGCCGCAACTAGCCGCCGCTACGGCCAAGCGCTCTCGCGGCGATGCCGCGGCAGGGCTTCGAACGCGACGCCAGTGGCGAGCACCCCCGGCGCAAAGCGGTGGCCTTTGCCCCGCTTCTGTAGCAAGCTGCCGGTGCCAGCCTATCACCCGCAACGATCGGGAAATCAGCCTCTATGCTTGTCCCCCGCGACCAACTGAAGATCTGTTTTGCCCACGCCGCCTATCGCATGGCCGAGCAATTCGCCCGGCGCAACACCGGCATCGCCCATTTTCAGGTGACGACGCCCGACGAGTTCAAGGCGCGCGTTGTCGAGGCGCACGTCGTGGTCGTCTCCATGATGTGGCGCAATGAGTTGGCCGCGATCGCCAAAAACCTGCAGTTCATTCAGTCGATTAGCGCCGGTCTTGATCAATACGATCGCGACCTGCTACGCCGGCACAACATCCGTCTGGCGAGCGCGGCCGGCGTCAATGCCGAGGCCGTTGCCCAGCATGCGATGGCGCTGATCCTGGCGCTGAAACGGCAGCTCCATAGCGGCCGCGACCATCAGTCCGCCAAGCTGTGGCGCGGCATGATCTCCGACATTGCCGCGCGCGAGGACCAGCTCAACGGCAAGACCTTGCTGATCGTCGGCTTGGGTCGCATCGGCTCGGCGCTGGCTCGGCTCGCCCGCGCCTTCGAGATGCGCGTGATCGCCACCCGCCGCGATCCCAGCGCCGGTGCGCAGGGCGCCGACGCGGTCTATGCGCACGATCGCTTGCCGGAATTGCTGCCGCAGGCCGATGTCGTGGCACTCACCTGTCCGCTGACGCCGCAAACCGAGAATTTGATCGACGCCAAGGCAATCGCCTTGCTGCGGCCGTCGGCAATCCTGATCAACGTCGCGCGCGGGCGGGTGGTGGACGAGGCGGCTTTGATCGCGGCGCTTGCCGGGCAGCGGCTGGCGGCGGCGGGCCTCGACGTCACGCGCGAAGAGCCATTGCCGCCGACGTCGCCGCTGTGGACCATGCCCAACGTCCTGATCACGCCGCATACGGCCGGCGAAACCCAAGTTTACGAGGACGGCGTCATCGACATCCTGCTCGACAACCTGGAGCGCATGTGGCACGGCGAGACCGCGCTTCGCAACGAGGTGATCTGATGCCCGCCGGCGAAGGAAAGCGGCGGTCGCGCCGTTAAAGCCAGTGCCGGCCAGCCGGCGAAGCCCGCCTTTGCCTGGGCGCCGGCAGGGCGGCCTCCAGGCGGCAGCAGGCTCTTTACACCAACCTCGCTTGGCGTTGGTTGACGTGGCCCCGGGGGTGAAGCCCGGCCGTCGCATGCCAAAGTGCAGGCAAGCCGGCGTGGGGACGGCGCTTGCGCAGCTGTTGACAGCACCGCCGCTCCCTTCGGAGTATCGCCACCACGGTCAAAGAATGGGTGGACGCACATGGATCTCGATCTGAAAGGCAAGACCGCCATCATCACGGGTGGCAGTCGCGGCATCGGCAAAGCGATTGGGATGGCGCTGGCCAAGGAGGGGGCCAATGTTGCCATCGTCGCCCGCGACCAAGCCACGCTCGATGCGGCGGCCGCCGACATCGCCAAGGCGACCGGTGCCAAGGTCGCAGCCCTCAGCGCCGACACCGGCGACGATGCCGCCGTCAAGCGCATGGTTGGAGAGGTAGCCTCGGCCTTCGGCCGCATCGACATCCTCGTCAATTGCGCCGCTCAGCCCGGCGGCCAGGGCAAGCCGCCGGCGCTGCTCGAGATCAACAACGAGCATTTCTGGGCGGACATGAACATCAAGGTGATGGGCTATCTGCGCACCTCGCGCGAGGTTGCCCCGCACATGATCAAAGCCGGCGGCGGCCGGATCATTCATGTCAGTGGCCTGGCCGCGCGGTCGACCGGCACCATCATCGGCTCGATGCGCAACGTGGCGGTTGCGGCGCTGACGAAGAACATGGCCGACGAATTGAGCCCGCACGGGATCGCCGTCATCTGTGTGCACCCGGGTCTGACCCGCACCGAAAAGACCCCGGGGGTAATCGCCGCGCAAGCCAAGGCGCAAGGCGTGTCCGAAGCCGAGATCGAAACCCGCATGGCGGGCCGCAACCTGGCGCGCAAGATCATCACGGCGCAAGAGGTGGCCGATGTCGTGGCCTTTCTGGCCTCGTCCAGGGCCGCTGCCATCAACGGTGATGCGATTGCGGCAGGCGGCGGCGTGCCGGGTCCAATCCACTACTGACCTCGCCGATCCGCGCCCGGCTGGTCGCTTCGCCAGCGCCAATGCGGTATCGCCAACGCTCCGCCGGCGAGCCTGGCGCGGCCGGCAGTCGCCTGCGGCGAGCCAGCTCCCTAGGCCGCGGCTTAGCTGCGCCGCGAGCCTTCGAACGCCCAGCGCACCAAGGCCCAGAGGCTGCCGCCGGTGGCCATGCCGATGAGGTAGATGATGATGACCAGGAACGCCAACGGCGCGCTCATCGACAGGCCCAGGAACGAGATGGTTACACGCTGGAGATTTTGGACGGCAAAGATCGCGATCGCGGTGGCGAGCGCCACGGCAACGGCAATGTAAACCCAGCGCATGCTCGGCCTCGCTTGGCGCCGCGCGCCGTTGCCCAACGTCTCCGTCCGCCCCGCCCGCTTTCTCGCCACATTCACTGCCAGCCTACGTGGCGACCGCCGTCGCAGCGAGCGAAGTCCCGCAGCGACTCGTGGTGCGGTGAGTATAGGTCAAGCGCCGAGCTAACTCCACGCGCCGTCAGGCTCGAACCATGTTGCATCGCCGGGCCGAGCTCAGCGGGCCGGCACGGCACCGCCGCCGCGAAGGGTGGTGTTTTGTGGCGCCGGGATCATTTGCTGCGCCACCCCATGCGCGCTGCGGCGGTGATGGCCGCGGCGGGCTCGCCCACCGCGGCCAATTGTCGATCTCAGTAGGACAAGCCCTCCTTGACCACGACCCAGCGGCCGTTCTTGACCTGCTGCACGGTGGTAATGGTGGTCGCGAGATGGTCGGTCTTTGAGAATTTGGTCGGCGGCGAGCCGAAGATATCCTGGTAGACATCGCCGCTTTCGAGCGCCGCCAGTAGCTTTTCGCCGCTCAGGTCCTTGCCGGCAAGCTTGACATAGTGCGCCAAGGTCATGACGGCGTTGTAGCCGATGATCGCCTGCGTGTTGGCCGCCGCGTTATAAGCCTTGCGATAGCCGTCGAGCCACTCCTTGATCTTACCCTTGGCCGTGTCCTCGTACGGGATCTCGAAGCCGCCCGCCGAGTAGAGCCCCTCCACCACGTCTTTGCCGAGCGCGGGCACTTCGAGCACGTTCACCGGGGTGGCGCCGAGGAAGGTGACATTCCAGCCGAGCTTCTTGGCTTCGCCCATGGCACCGATCGGCTCACGGATGATGCCGCCGAGCACGACCAGATCGCAACCATCGGCCTTCATTTTGGCGATCTGTGCGCTGAAGTCCGAGGCGCCGCGCTTGTAGCTGGTCACCGACGCGGGCTCGATCTTCATGGCCTTGAGCTGCTGCGTGAAGCCATCGAGCACGTTTTTGCCGTACTCGTCGTCCTGATGCAGGATGCAGGGCTTTTTGGCGCCCATCGCTTCGATCATGTACTTGACCGCCGCCCGCGTGCTCTCGACGTAGGGCAGCAGATTATTGAATTTCAGGCGCTCCTGCGGCTTGGCCGGATCGAACTTGAAGGTGAATTCGGCCGCGGTCAGCGGGAACAGCTGCAGCACGCCGGCATCGAGCGTGATGTCCTGTGCCGCCAGCACGGTCGGCGATCCCATCGAGCCGAGATTGACGAAGATCTTGTCCTTCTCGATCATCTTCTGGGTGGCGAGCACCGCCTTCTTCGGGTCGTAGCCGCTGTCCTCCACGATCAACTTCAATTTGCGGCCGTGAATGCCGCCGGCGGCGTTGATATCCTCGACCGCCAGCTTCATGCCGTTGCTGACGGGAACGCCCCAGCCTTTGATGGGTCCCGACAGATCCTGGTGGGTACCGATCGTGATCTCGTCAGCCGAGATCCCCTGGTTGGTGACCTTGGTTTGCGCCAACGCCGGGGCTGCGGCGAACGCCAGCAGCACTGCCGCCAAAGTTGCCTTCGATAGTCGATTGCACATGCGCTTCCTCCTTTTTCGATCTGCTTTCAATCTGCTGCCGATCCGGCTCGAGCCGCCTTGCGCGTCGGCCAACGTGGCCGACGAGGATAGCCGCGCCCGGCGCTCTGCCCCGGTGCTTACCTCATGCCGCCTCGCGATTGCGGTACATCATGTCGATTTCATTGGCGTACTTCTGGTTCACGAACGCGCGTTTTAGTTTCATGGTCGGGGTCAGCTCCTCGTCCTCGGGCGTCAGTTGCTGCTCGATCAGATGAAATCTTTTGATGCCCTCGACGCGCGCCAAGTCGGCGTTGACCTTTTCGATTTCGCCCCAGATCAAGTCCTGCACGGCTTTGGCCCGCGTCAGGCTGGCGTAGTTGGTGAAGGGTACGCTGTGGTCCTGGGCGAACTTCTCGACGTTCTCCTGATCGATCATCACCAGACAGGTGAGATAGGGGCGCCGGTCGCCGATCACGATGGCATCGGAGATGTAGGGCGAAAACTTCAACTGGTTCTCGATCTCCGATGGCGTGATGTTCTTGCCGCCGGCGGTGATGATGATGTCCCGCATGCGGTCGGTAACGCGCAGGAACCCCTCGGCGTCCAAGCTGCCGATGTCGCCGGTATGCAGCCATCCGTCCTGATCGATCGTTTCCGCGGTCCGCTCCGGCTTGTTGAGGTAGCCCATGAGCAGGAAGTCGCCCTTGAGGAGAATCTCGCCGGCCGGCGAGATCTTCACCTCGCCCCATGGTACCGATTGGCCGACGGTGCCGAGCTTGATCCTCTCCGGTCGCATCGAGGTGGCGACCCCGCAATTTTCGGTCTGGCCGTAGACTTCGTACATGTTCAGTCCCAGCGCCAGATACCACTTGATGAGATCAGGCGAGATCGGTGCCGCACCGGTGTAGAGCATCCGGCAGCGGTCGACACCCAGCATCTTGCGGACGTTGCGCAACACCAGCCAGTACGCCAGCATGTTCGCCAGCCGCAGCAATGGCGCGGGCGAGGTGCCCGCCAGCCGGTGCTCGGCCATGCGATAGCCGATGCCGATCGCCGTCCGGTAGGCCCATTGCTCGAACCGGGTGGCGTCCTTGAGGGCGATCATGGTGGCGGAGTAGAACTTCTCCCAAATCCGCGGCACCGCCAGGAATGCGGTCGGCTGCACCTCGCGGATATTGTCGGGCACGGTCTCGGGACTTTCCGCAAAGTTCATCACCGATCCGGTGGCAACCGAATAGTAGTAGCCGCCGATGCGTTCGGCGACATGGCACAACGGCAGGAACAGCAGCCGTTCCTCATCGTCGGTGATGGGAAACAGCACGTCGGCGTGACGCATCTGGGCGAGTACGCTCTTGTTGGCATGCATCGCCCCCTTGGGCGGGCCGGTGGTGCCGGAGGTGTAGACCAGCACGGCCAGATCTTCGAGGCGCCGCGCGTCAAGCATCTGCTGCCACAGCTGCTCGCGGCCGGCCATGTGCTCCTGGCCGCGGGCGATGAAATTGGCAAGCGAGGTGACCATGGGATCGCTGAAGCCGGATAGGCCTTCCATGTCGTCGACCACAATCGCCTGCAGCTGCGGGCAGCGTTTCCGCACCATCAGGACCTTGTCGAGCTGCTCGTCGTCCTCGACGAAGATCACCTTGCTGCCGCTGTCGACCAGCAGGTATTCGACCTGCTTGGCGGCATCGGTAGGATAGATGCCGCAGGCGACGCCACCGGCGCACAGCACCCCCATGTCGGCGTAGACCCACTCCGCCTTGGTGTTCGACAGAATCGAGGCGACATCACCCGGCCGAAAGCCGCTGGCATCGAGCGCGTAGGCGATGGCCTTGGACTTTTCCAGCCATTGGCGCCAGCTCACGGACTTCCAGATGCCGAACTGCTTCTCGCGCAGCGCCGTGCGGGTGGCACGCTGTTCGCCCGCCAGCACGAAGCTCTTGGCGATGGTGTCGCCGATCGTCAGTGTTTGTGCCCGGGCCATCCTCGTCGCCCCCTATCGCCAGGTTTTCTTCTTCTTCCAGCGCCGCTCGCCGCGGGCGCCTGACTGTTTCGCTCCGAGATAGAATTCCTGCACGTCGTGTGATTTGATGAGACGCTCGCAGGCATCGGCCATGACGATGCGGCCGACCTCCAGCACATAACCGTAGTCGGCAACCTCGAGCGCCATCTTGGCATTCTGCTCGACCAGCAGGATCGATACGCCCTCGTCGGCATTGATGCGCCGAATGATGGCGAAGATCTCCTTGACCAGCAGCGGCGACAGCCCGAGTGACGGCTCGTCGAGCAGCAACAGTTTCGGCCGGTTCATCAACGCCCGCGAGATCGACAGCATCTGCTGCTCCCCGCCCGACAGATGCCCGGCGGCCTGATTGAGCCGTGCCTTCAGGATCGGGAAATAGTCATAGATGCGCTCCAGGTCCTGGGCGACGCCGTCACGGTCGTGGCGCAGGTAGGCGCCCATCTTCAGGTTTTCGGCGACGGTGAGAAACGGAAACACCTCGCGGCCCTCGGGAACGTGGCTCAGGCCCAGGCGCACGATGCGGTCGGGGTTCAGGCGCTCGATCGGCTTGCCGTCCAGCTCGATGCTTCCCTTTTGCGGGTCGAGCACGCCGGAGATGGTCTTGAGTACCGTGGTTTTGCCGGCGCCGTTGGCGCCGAGCACGGTGACGATCTTGCCGCGCGGCACCTCGAGGCTGACGCCGCGAATGGCCATGATCGGCCCGTAATAGCTTTCGATGTTGGCGACCTTCAGGATCGCATCGGCGGTGCTGGCATCGCCTGGCATTGCCGTCAAGCTCCCAAATAGGCGGCGACGACCTCGGGATGGCTCTGAATCTCGGCCGGCGTGCCGGTGGCAACAACGCGCCCGTAATTGAGCGCGAGCACGCGATCGGAGACGCGGTTCACGAGGCTCATGTCGTGCTCCACCATCAGCACGGTGATGCCGAGCTCGTGATTGATGTCGCGGATCCAGAACGACATATCGTCGGTCTCCTCGACATTGAGACCGGACGATGGCTCGTCGAGCAGAATGAGCTTGGGTTCCGAGCACAGCGCGCGGGCGAGCTCGGCCACCTTGCGCACGCCATAGGGCAGGCCGGCGATGATCTTGTCGCGGTAGGCTTCAAGATCGAGCAGGTCGATCACCTCCTCGACCTTGGCGCGATGCACCCGCTCCGCCGCCCGCACGCCCGGCAGAAACATGAGCTCCTGCCATAGCCTGGTGGCTGAATGGCAGTGGCGCCCGACCAGGAGATTGGCCAGCAGCGTCGCGTTCTCGAACAGCTCGATGTTCTGGAAGGTGCGTGCAATGCCCATCTTGGCGATACTGTGCGCCGGCAGGGCGGTGATGTCGCGATCGGCGAAATAGACATGGCCCTGGCTCGGATCGTAGAGCCGCGAGATCAGGTTGAAGATCGAGGTTTTACCGGCGCCATTGGGCCCGATAATGGTGAAGATTTCGCCCCGCTTGATCTCGAAGGAGACGTTGTCGACGGCGGTAAGGCCACCAAATTGCAGCGAGATGCCTTCGACCTTGAAGAAGCTCACCGGTTGCGCTCCGTCTTCACATAGGTCTTCTGGCGCTTGAAGCTGGCCCGCTTGTAGAGCGGAAACAGTTGGAAGAAGAGTTTGATCTTGAGCCAGCGGCCGTAGAGCCCCATCGGTTCGAACAGGATGAACAGCATGATGATGACGCCGTAGATGGCGCCCTTGAGGCCGGCCGCCGAGCCGATGTTGCCGAGCGCCTGCTCCAGCGCCTGCGCCTGACGCGCACCGGCGCCGAGCATGCTGGCGAGGCCGGCCACCAGCTGCGGTACGTCATCCTTGACCCAGGTCAATAGCGGGTCGACCATGACGATAAAGGCGGCACCAAGCACGGCGCCGTGCAGGCCGATGGCGCCGCCGATGATGATCACCATCACGAATTCGATCGACAGCAGCAGGGTGAACATTTCCGGGCTGATGAACGACAGCTTGTGGGCATAGAGCGAGCCGGCGAGCCCGGTAATGGCGGCGGAAATGGCAAACGACTTGACCTTATAGGCGGCGATGTCGATGCCCATGCTCTTGGCCGCCGTCTCGCTGTCGCGGATGGCGATGAATGCCCGCCCGGTCGGCGACCGCATCAGGTTGAGGGTTGCCAGGATGGTGACGGCAAGGACCGCAAGGCACAGGTAATAGAACGACACGTGATTGGTCGGAATCTCGATGCCCCAGGCCTGCAAGCTGCGCACGCGCAGGCCCTCGTTGCCGTTGGTGACGCTCTCCCAGCGGGCCAGGATCTCCTCGACGATGAAGGCGAAGGAAATGGTGGCGATCAACAGGTAGATGCCGTGCAGCCGCAGCGCCGGGAAGCCGACGATGGCGCCGATGATCCCCGTCAGCACCCCGGCCCACACGAAATAGCCGAGGTGGGGCAGCCATAGCTTGCTGGCGCCGAGCCATGGCAGGTTGAGATCGAGTTGAACGAGACCCGCGCCCGCGAACGGGACCCCCTTCGACTGCAGGTAGGCGGTGGTATAGGCGCCGATGGCGAGAAAGGCGGCATGGCCGAGCGAGCCCTGCCCGGTGAAGCCCGTGAGGATCATCAGGGAAACGCCGACGATGGCGTAGATGAACACGAACACCAGCTGGCTCTGCAAGTAGGTGCCAAGCAGCAGCGGCGCCACCCCCAACAGCGCCAGCAATAGGCCATAGGACCACACCTGGCCCCGGTGCTGGACCAAGTTGATGTCCTGGTCGTAGTTGGTCTTGAAGATAAATTGCATGACCGATCCGGTTCTCTTCAGACCTTCTTGCGTGCGACCATGCCGATGAGCCCTTGCGGTCGCAGCAACAACACGCCGAGCAGCACGATATAGGGCGCCACGTCCTTCCAGCCCGCCGCCAGATAGAAGCCGGCCATGGTCTCGATCACGCCAATGATGACGCCGCCGGCGAGCGCGCCGGGAATCGAGCCGAAGCCGCCGAGCACGGCGGCCGGGAACGCCTTGAGGCCGAGCGCCAGACCGACGTTGCTATGGATGAAGGTGATTGGCGCCAGCAGCACGCCGGCGCAGGCGGCGACCATGGCGCTGATCGCCCAGATCAGCGACACGACGCGCTTCACGGGAATGCCCATGTAGTAGGCCGCCAGCATATTTTCCGAGGTTGCTCGCATGGCGGTGCCGAGCCGGGTGCGGTTGAAGAAGAGGTAAAGCACCGCGCACAGCAAGACGGTGGCGACGATCACCGACAGCTTGTCGTGGGCCAGCACCAGGTTGCCAATGCGGATCACGCCGGCGGCGAACGGATTGTCGATCTTGAGGTCGTCGGTGCCCCAAATCATGCCGGCGGCCGAGCGCAGGAAATAGCCGAGCCCGATCGTCGCCATGACCACGGCAAACTGCGGATAGCCCAGGATCGGCCGCACCAGCAGGCGCTCGATCAGCATGCCGACGAGGCCCATGGTCAAGACCGCCAACGCAAATCCGGACCAGTAGCCGAACTGCAACTGCGAAATGAAGGTGTAGGCAAAAAAGCCGCCCAGCATCATCAGGTCGCCCTGGGCAAAATTGACGACCTCGGTGGCCTTGTAGATCAACACGAAGCCGAGCGCGATCAGGCCGTAGACACAGCCAAGCGCAATCCCGCTCACCAGCTGCTGAATAAAATCCAGCATGCCGCCGGCGTCTCCCTCCACTGACGTTTCCGGCTGGTGCCGCGCGGCCCCCGCCCCCCAATGCTGTTTATTCGCCGCTTCTTGCGCGTCGGCGCCGCTAGACTGCGCGAACGGCGGTTGACAGTCGAGCCTCTTTTTTGCCGGTCGCTGCCAGCCTCGGGGATTAAGGTCTGGGGGCCCTTTGGCGGCACCGCTGTTAACGCCGCCCGACCGGCCGCCGAGCGATGCACCGTTGCCAAAAAAGGCCGCCACCCGCTGCAGCTAGCCACAAATCCGACCTAGGGATGGCTTAGCTCTCCGCCGCCCACCCGGCGGCGGACGAGGGAGCGCCCAGCCCATGATCATGGCCTCTTTGCTCAACCCCGGGGCGTGGCTGCGGCTCGCCGTCCTGGCCGGCGGCATCTCGGCCCAGTCGGCGGCGCACGCGCTCGATGAGCAGCCCGGCGAGAAGAAGGCGCTTGAGGCCTGCGACCGCAAACTCTGCGCCATGCTGGTCGACAAGACGGCGGTGGGCGAGGACTTCCGTTGCACGCTGACCAAGACCTGGGGCAAAGCCACCATCAAGTCGGCCGAGACGGTGACCACAAAATGGGGCTTCGGCGACGCGCGCTGCACGGTTGCGGTGCACATGCGCCGTGCCGAGCTGGTGGCCGCCCTGACGCAACCTGCCTACAAGCTGAAGGTCCCTGCCCACACCGTCGATTGCCTGGTCGAAGAGGACGGCGTCACCAAGCCGATCAAGGCCACGCTTGCCCCCAAGATCGAATTTAAGAACGGCAAGGCCGAAAATATTCGCATCAATCTTCAGAAAATTGATGGTCCGCTGGCCATTACCAGCGTGCTGTCGGCCGCCGCCGCGCTTGAGGACCGCATCGGCCTTTTCCATCACGCCATGCTGAAGTCGGTCAATCGCTACGTCGAGCGGCATTGCGTCAGCCTGCTGGCCACCGCCGGCAAGGACAAGGTGGAGAAGAAATAAACAAAAAAAGCAGTGCAACGCTTGTCGTGAGCGGCGCGCTGCGGCTAGCTTCGTTCGCCGGCCAAAGATCCAACCACGGCCGGCGCCCGTATCTCGGCAACAGGATTGGCAATCCGACGATGGCGAGGGCAGGATGCGCACATATCTGATCGCCGCCGCTGCCCTGGCGGTGGCCTGCGCCATGGTCGTCCCGCAGGCAGTGGCTGCCGACAGCGCCAAGCCCGTGGCCTACGATTTCAGCTTCGAGGCGATCGAAGGCGGCGCCATGCCGCTCGCCGCCTGGCGCGGCAAGGTCCTGCTGATCGTCAACACCGCCTCCTTCTGCGGGTTCACGCCGCAGTACGAAGGTCTGCAGGCACTGTGGCAGCGCTACCAAGCGCAGGGGCTGATCGTGCTCGGGGTGCCGTCCAACGATTTTGGTGGCCAGGAGCCCAAGTCGGAGGCGGAAATCCTTGGCTTCTGCAAGGGTGCCTACAACGTCAGTTTCCCGTTGTCGCGCAAAGAGGTGGTGTCGGGTCGGCAGGCGCACCCGTTTTATCGCTGGGCGCGCGACCGGCTCGGCGCCCGGGCGGCGCCAAGTTGGAACTTCCACAAGTATCTTGTTGGTCGCGATGGCCACTTGATCGCCGCCTTTGACACCCGCATCCCGCCACTTTCGCCAGAGGTGGTGGCCGCGATCGAGGCCGCCCTCGCCCGCTAGTGCGCCTACCCGCCGTTCGGCTATTTGCTTGATTGGAGCGTGGTGCAGAAGCGCTCAAATTGCTCCTTGGTCCATTTCATGCTGCTGTCCCAGCCCTTGCGGCACTCATCAACCGTCGGATTGATGACGATGGTGGCGCCGGACTGAGCTTGCGGATTGCTGGAGGGCGGCGACGTCGGATTGGTGGGCCCCGGCGATGGCGTCGTCTGGCCGAGGCCGGCCCCGACACTGGCCGCCAACAGCACGGCCATGCCTATAACGCTGCCAAGGATATGACGCATGGTTGACCTCGTTCATCGCTGGCAGCCCGGGTCGGCGCTTCCGGCGTCGGCCGGTGCGGCCACCCGACCGGGGCTGCGTGCTGCATGAAACGTACTGTGGGGCGGCGGCGTTCCCATGGAACTCTCTGCTCACGCTCACGTTTTTCAAGGGTGAGAGGTGGAGCAATTGCCATGAGTTTTGAAGACAAGGAGGCTGAACTCGGTCTGCTGCTGACACGCATGCAGAACGAGCCCGAGGATCGCCACGAGCTCTATGCGCAGATCCGACAGAAGCTCAACGAGCTTAAAGCCTACGGCATGCCGCTGCCTGACACCTTGGTCAGGCTGGAACGGCAGCTCGAGGCCGAATTCGAGGCCGAGCGGGACGGCGGCTAGGGCGCCTTCGGACCCACCTCGGTCGCTGTTGGATGCGAGCCAGGTGGGCCCCACGGCGGCCGAGGCAGCGACCTCAGCGGGCGATGAAACTGCGTGGGCGGCGGCCTGAGCGGGTGGCCTTGCGGCACAGCACGGCAATCTGGCGCTCGGCCGATTTCAAGTTGCGCGCGGCGCCGGCGGCGGCGCACGGCTCGGTGTAGCATCGCCAGTGATAGCCCACGCGCCGATCGACTTTGATCGCCGATCCGACGGGCAGATGCGGGTCGTCGGCGAAGAAATTCACGACGCCCGTATGACGGCAGCGCTTTTTGGACAGCATCAGACCCCTTCCTTTGCACTGTCTATGCTATTCCCCTCCTTCCCGGCGGCGTCTTTAGCCACAAACTATGACGAGCATGCGACTGCGGGCCGGGGTCGTCGGTCTAGCGCAGCTGAAGGGTGGGCATCGCGGCCGTCCCCGGCCATACTGTGGGGGTGAGCGAGGAGAAGTTGGCATGCCAGATAACCCGCGAGCAGCAAGCCGCGCCGGTGCCATCGCGCGCGCCCGCGCCTATGTCGACGATGGCGCGTTCGAAACTGATCTTGCCAGGCGCGTGGCCGTGAAGACCGAGAGCCAGAAGCTGCCCGACAGTCTGCCCGAGCTTCACGCCTATCTCGAGCGGGAGATGGTGCCGGCCTTCACCGGTCTCGGCTTTGACACCCAGATCTTCGCCAATCCGCTCCCAGGTCAGGGCCCCGTACTGCTGGCGAGCCGCAACGAGGATCCCAACCTGCCGACGGTGTTGGGCTATGGTCACGGCGACGTCATCCTGGGGCTTGAAGACCTGTGGACCAAGGGCGCAGGGCCGTGGGTCACGGCGCGCGATGGCGATCGGCTCTACGGGCGCGGTACCGCCGACAACAAGGGCCAGCACAGCCTCAACATGGCCGCGCTCGCCGCCGTCAACGCGGAGCGCGGCGGCCGGCTCGGCTTCAACGCCAAGTTCATCATCGAGATGGGTGAAGAGTCGGGCTCAAAGGGGCTGGCCCAATTGGTCGGTGCGCACCGAAACCAGTTCGCGGCGGACGTGCTGATCGCCTCCGATGGCCCGCGCGTCAAGCCGGATCGTCCTACCCTCAGCCTCGGCTGTCGTGGCGCGCTCAATTTCGATCTCGTGTGCGAGCTGCGCGAGGGGGCGCACCACTCCGGCAATTGGGGCGGCCTGATCGCCAATCCCGGGATCCTCCTCGCCCACGCGCTGGCTTCCATCGCCGGGACACATGGCGAACTCTTGGTCGAGGCGCTGAAGGCGCCGGTGATGTCGCCCGCGGTCAAGGCAGCGCTGAGCGATGTGGAAATCGACGCCGGCGAGGACGGCCCCACCATCGACACGTGGTGGGGCGAGCCGGGACACACCCCCGCCGAGCGGGTTTATGCCTCCAATGTCTTCAATGTATTGGCGTTCACCACCGGCACACCGGGACGGCCCGTCAATGCCATCCCGCCCAAAGCCCTTGCTCACTGTCAGCTGCGCTTCATCGCCGGCACCGAGATCGGCTCAATCATGCCGGCGCTGCAGCAGCACCTTGACGGCCGCGGGCTTGGCGCCGTCAAGGTGACCGCCCCGCCCGGATCCAATAGCGGCGGGTTTGCCGCGACGCGTACCGAGCCCGATCATGCTTGGGTGCAATTCGTCGCCGGCTCGGTGCAGCGCTCGGCCAACGCCAAGCCGGCGGTGATCCCGCAGACCGGCGGCTCGATCTGCAACGACGTCTTCACCGACGTCTTGGGCATGCCGACGATCTGGATCCCCCACTCCTACGCCGCCTGCTCCCAGCATGCACCCGATGAGCATCTGCTGTTGCCGCTCGCCCGCTCGGCCGCCGAGCTGATGGCGGGCCTCTACTGGGATATTGGCGAGGGTAAGGTTCCGCGCGGTTGACGGGTGACTTGGGCGCTCCGCCGCGCCTTGCACCCCGCGACGCGCGCCAAAGCCTGCAGCACGTGGCCGCCGGCCATTGCCGAGCGATCCTGAAACCTCGCAGCGGCAGGCGCACGCCGGCCAGCCGCGCCGCCGGCGAACGGCGCTCAGTTACCGCGCTCGGCGCCGAGAACCAACATGACCACGCTATTGCCTCAGGATCTCCATAATAAAAGGTCGAATCGGGGAACGCGCCACAACCGCTCTGGTGTGGGGCACCGTCACAAAGGAGACGCCAGCCATCGACATGCGCGTTGAATGGACGCTTCACGCCGCCGGGCGCCACGTGCGCCATCCGCTTGCTATCTATGCGGGCCTGGCGCTGACCGGGATAGCGCTCATCATTTTGACCGTGGCGCCGCTGGCCTCAAAGGTCGTGCAACGCTGGTCCCAGCGCGACGTGGAGCTGCGATCGCGGCTGGTCTTCAACTCGATCCGTGATCAGGTCGCAACCGGCCTTGCCGCCAGCGACGGCTCCAATCTGGTCGCGTTGTTCAATCGCATCGCCGAAGACGAGCGGCTCATGGCCTTGGGCTTCTGCAGCGAAGCCGGCCAGCTGCAGCATGCAACCAAGCGCCTGCCGCCGAGCGTCGACTGCAGCAGCGTGGCACGCACCAAGAGCGATACCTTCGCCACCGTGTTTGATGATGGCCACCGGCTGCTGGTCAGCGCTTTCCCGATGACCGCTGGTGCCGTGCGCGGCCATTTCATCATTCTGCACGACCTGCGTTTCATCGACGAGCGCGCCACCAAGGCCTGGCTCTACGCGGCCACGGCGCTGGTGGCGGGGATGGTCGGCATTGGCCTGCTCGCCGCCGCGATCTTGCTCGGGGCCTTGCGCGGCTGGTCGCAAGTCATGCGCTCCGCCATCACCGACATGCGCGCAGGTATCGAGCCCAGCGGGCGCCGGGTCGAGCTGTTGCCGCTCAGCTCGGAGATGCGCTCGCTATTCCGGGACTTTCGCAGCGAGCGCCGCGAGGGCGACGGCCTGCAGGTGCAGTGGTCGCCGCAGACCTTGCACCTGCTGCTTGAGGAACGCCTGCCGGCAACGGAGGTGATCGCCGTTTCCAACCGCGAGCCCTATATCCACAACCGCAGCAACGGCGCCATTGTCCTGCAGATCCCTGCCAGCGGTTTGGTCGCGGCGCTTGAGCCGGTCATGCGCGCCTGCGGTGGCAAATGGATCGCGCATGGGAGCGGCACCGCCGATCGCGAGACGGTCGATGCCAACGACCACATCCGCGTGCCGCCCGGCGATCCTGCCTATACCCTGCGCCGCGTCTGGCTCACCGAGGAGGAACAGGACGGCTACTACTATGGCTTCGCCAACGAAGGCCTGTGGCCGCTATGTCACATCGCCTTCGTGCGGCCGATCTTCCGGCTCGAGGACTGGCAGCAATACGTGGCGATCAATCGCCGCTTCGCCGCCGCCGTGGTCGCGGAAGCAAGCCGCGATGATCCCATCGTCCTGATCCACGACTATCACTTCGCATTGTTGCCAGGAATGGTGCGCGAACGCCTGCCCAATGCCACCATCCTGACCTTTTGGCACATCCCTTGGCCGAACTCGGAAACCTTCAGCATTTGTCCCTGGCGCGAAGAGATCATGCATGGGCTGCTGGGCAGCACCATTCTCGGCTTTCATACCCAGTTCCACTGCAACAACTTTCTGGAAGCGACCGATCGCTTCGTGGAAAGCCGGATCGATCGGGAGCAGGCGTCGGTGACGGTGGCCGGGCGCGAAACCATGATCCGGCCCTACCCGATTTCGATCGAATGGCCGCCGTCGGCACTCGCCAGCCAGGCGCCGGTGGAGCAGTGCCGGGCCGCCGTCAAGCGGCGCTTTCAACTGTCGCCGGCCGCGCGCATTGCCGTCGGCATCGAGCGGTTCGACTATACCAAGGGCATCCTCGACCGCATGCGGGCGATCGATGACCTGCTCAGGCGCCAGCCGGCGTGGAAGGGTCGCTTGGTGTTCATTCAGGCTGCGGCCCCGACCCGCGGCAAGCTCGCCGCTTACAGTGGCCTGCAGGTCGAAGCCGAGCGGCTGGCGGAAGAAATCAATGCCCGCCACGGCGACGCCGGCTATCAGCCGATCGTGCTGGTGATCCGCCACCATGAGCCCGACGAGGTGTTCGAGCTGTTCCGCGCTGCCGACGTGTGCGTGGTCTCCAGCCTGCACGATGGTATGAACCTAGTGGCCAAGGAATTCGTCGCCTCGCGTGACGATGAACAGGGTGTGCTGATCCTGTCGACCTTCGCCGGTGCCTCGCGCGAGCTGTCCGAAGCCTTGATGGTCAATCCCTACGATACCTATGCCATGGGCGAGGCGCTGGAGCAGGCGCTCACCATGCCGGCCGCCGAGCAGCGCGAGCGCCTGCGGCTGATGCGCGAGCAGGTGCGCGTGCGCAATGTCTACCGCTGGGCCGGACAGATGCTGCTCGACGCGGCGCGGCTGCGCAGCCAGCAGCGGATCGTGGCCAGCATGGTTGCCGAGACCTGAGCGCGGCACGGCTGCCTACGCGGCGGCGAGCTCGCAGGGCCGCGGCAACCCGCAAAAGGGCGGCGCGGCAAGTGCCCATTGGTCTGACAGGTGCCGACCGGCCGCGGGCCGGTGCGGTCGCTTGACCGACCTCCTGCCGCGGGCGAGAAGGCGCGGATGTGGCTGCTCCTCAAGATTGCCGGTGCCCTTGTGTGTGGCTGGGCCCTGATTACGCTGGTTGCCTACTTCGGCCAGCGCCAGCTCATCTACTTTCCCGATGCTGCGCGCGTTGAGCCCAGCCAACTCGGCCTCGGCGGCATCGAGGAGCGCCTGCTCAAGACCCCCGATGGTGAGCGTCTCGTCGTCTGGTACGCCAAGGCCAAGCCCGGCGAGCCGACTTTGCTCTATTTCCACGGCAATGGCGGTGGTCTTAAGGAGCGCCGCGAGCGCCTGCGCCAGTTCCTCGGCGAGGGCTGGGGCGTCTACATGATGGCTTACCGCGGTTATGCCGGCAGCACCGGCAAGCCGACCGAAGTCGCCAATGTCGCCGATGCGCGGCTTGCCTACGGCGCGCTCAGGCTCGAAGGCGTCGCCGCCGATGCCATCATCGCCTATGGCGAGTCGCTTGGCACCAACGTGGCGGCGCGGATCGCGGTCGAACGGCCGGTCGGCGGCCTGATCCTCGAGGCGCCCTACACCTCAATCGCCGACGTCGGCCGCCGCGTCCATCCCTACCTGCCGATCGACCTCTTGCTGATCGACCGTTACGACACCTATCGGGTGATGCCGCAGGTGAAGGTGCCGGTGCTCGTCCTGCACGGCGAGCGCGACCGCACCATCCCCGTCAGCATGGGGCGCGAAATTGCCCGGCTCGCCAATGAGCCCAAGCATCTCGCCGTCTTTCCCAACGGCGGGCACAGCGATCTTTATATCAATGGCAACGGCGCCCTCGCCGCGGTCAAGGAGTGGATGCGCGGGCTCGCCCGCTGATCGCACGCACCGCGTCGTTGAGGCGCCGAGGTGCTAGCGCGGACCGCCGAAGCCGCCGCTGCGGGGCGGTCCACCCGGGCGTCCACCGGCCTTCGCCGCACCCGGTTTCGGTGCTGCCGCCTTGCCCGGCAACAGCCCTTCCCGCTGCGCGCGCTTGCGGGCGAGCTTGCGCGCACGCCGCACGGCCTCGGCCTGCTCGCGCACGCGTTTCTCGGACGGCTTTTCGTAATAGTTCCGCAATTTCATTTCGCGGAAAATGCCCTCGCGCTGCATCTTCTTCTTAAGCGCCTTCAGGGCTTGATCAACGTTATTGTCGCGAACCTGGACCAGCAAGCGGTGCGTTCCTTGTGGTGTCTAGTTGCCATCCCGATGACGCACAAACCCACGGGCAAAGGTATCCCGCCCGGGGCACACGCGTCGATGGCGAGGCTTCTAGCAAAAGGCCGTGGCGATGTCCATCGCGGCATCGCCGGGTGGGGCGTCGCCCTATCCCCGGCACGATAGCGACAAAGGTCTCAGAAACTGGTTAACTGCGCCGGGGCTGTGGCGATGGGCGGGGCCCATCAAATCCATGAACCGCGTGCTGTCCAAAGGCTTTGGCCGCGCATCATCAGAACAACCCTCAACCGCTGTCTCGACCTTGCCGAGCGCGCTTCTTTATCGTCGTGGCTCTCCCGTCATCGCGAATTTGGGGGGGCTCCCGATCTCAAGCGCGCCGCCTGCGGTTAACGGCGCCGCGCCGAGCGGTCCTGCAAGAGTTTGCGGCCGCCCGGTTCGTGGCCCAGCCAAGCCCGGGCTCTAACATGGGCCGACGCGCGCCTCCGTCGATGCCACGAGCGCTGATGCGGGTCTGCCGAGGCGGAGATGCGCGAGGGCTGCCGAGACCCGACCGAGGTCATGGTCAAGGTTCTGACGGCGAAGAGGCGCGCCATCTGCCAGCCCAGTACCCTCGCCACCCCGGTGTTGCCAATGGAGGTGGCCAGCATCGCCTGTCAGGCTGGAGGAATTTGCCATCATGCATCATGCCCGGCAGCACCCTCGATCAGGGCCGCTTGGGCCAACGTGTGCGCGACGTCGAAGGCGGCGCGGCGCAGCGATCGGCTCGACACCACCAACTTCGGCATCGCTCGGTTCAGCATCGGCGAGGACGCCCGAAAGCTTCTCAGGCTCTAACAGGCCAAGTGCGCCGAGCGCGATCCCTGTCATCGCCGGCGAAGGGTCGATTGCCGCTGGAGGCAGGGCCGCCGCGCCAAGCTGAGCTTGCGGGTTCCGCTCGACCCGCGCACGGGCTAGGCTAGCTGAGGCCAATGTGTTTGAGAGCGAGCCCATGATCCCCCAAAGCTACCGCCGCGTCGTGCTCGTGCGTCGCCCGCCGGGCGAGCCTCAGCCGTCGGACTTCCGCATCGAGGAGGCGCCGACACCCGAACCCGGGCCGCGGCAGGTGCTCGTGCGCACCATCTATCTATCGCTCGATCCCTACATGCGCGGGCGCATGCGCGACGCCAAGTCTTACGCCGCACCGGTCGAAATCGGCGAGGTGATGACGGGCGGCACGGTCGGCGAGGTCGTCAAATCCAATCATCCGGACTACGCCCCCGGCGATATCATCGAGGATCGCCTGGGCTGGCAGGAATTCGGTATCGGCCCCAGCCCGGCGGCGCGCAAGATCGACCCGGCGCTCGCCCCGATCTCGACCGCCAACGGCGTGCTCGGCATGCCTGGCATGACCGCCTACTTCGGTCTTTACGAGGTGGGCCGGCCGAAGGCGGGCGAGACCGTGGTGGTATCGGCCGCGTCCGGCGCCGTCGGTCAGCTGGTGGGCCAACTCGCCAAGATCGCCGGCTGCCGTGCCGTCGGCATCGCCGGCGGCCCCCAGAAATGCGCCTTTATCCGGGACGCGTTGGGCTTCGATGCCGCCATCGATTACAAGGCCGAAACCAACCTTGCGGAGGCGGTGCGGCAGGCATGCCCGAACGGTGTCGATGTCTATTTCGACAACGTCGGTGGCGCCGTCAGTGATGCTGTCTTCCTCAACCTCAACTTCTGGGCGCGGGTGGCGCTGTGCGGCTCGATCTCGCAATACAATGCCGCCAGCCCCGAGCTTGGACCGCGGTTGCTCGGCCTGTTTGTCGGGCGCCGGGTGACGATGCGTGGCTTCATCGTCTTTGACTTCAACACCCAGTATGGTCCCGCGCTCCGCCAGATGGGTGAATGGGTGCGCAGCGGCCGCCTCAAGTACAAGGAGGATATTGTCGAGGGTCTTGAGAACGCGCCGCGCGCCTTCATCGGACTGCTGCGTGGCGAGAATTTCGGCAAGCTGCAGGTCAAGCTCGGACCGGATCCCACGGCGCACTAGCGGCGTCAGCGTGAATGTTGGCGGGGATCGGCGAGGTCGCGGGAGCTCGCCGGGCGTCGAGGCCCAACCTGGCGCCTTCGGCTCTCGACCTTGGTTGTCAACGAACGAAAGGAGACGCCGCCATGGTGCTCAGGACCTACAGCGGCAGCTGTCATTGCGGCCTGATTGCCTATGAGGCCGATCTCGACCTCGCGCAGGGCACCGCCAAATGCAACTGCAGCTTTTGCCTGAAGGCGCGTGCGTGGAAGGCATTCGTCAAGCCCGAGGCGTTTCGCCTGGTGCGTGGCGAGGATGCCGCGGTCGGCTACCGGGCCCATCCCCAGGCATCGCGCAAATTCTTCTGCCGCCAGTGCGGCGTCCGAACGCACGAACGCGGTAGCGCCGACTATCTTGGGGGCGATTTCGTTGGCATTTTTGTCGCGAGCCTCGACGATGCCACGCCACAGGAACTCGTCGCCGCGCCCGTCCGCTACGCTGACGGGCGCCACAACAACTGGCGCAACCCGCCCGCCATGACCGGCCACCTCTAGGCTCATCGCGCCGCACACGGGCGCTGGCCCGGCTAGCGGCGGCCGCTGGTTGGCAACAGCCGGGTGACGTGGCCCATTTTGCGGCCCTCCCGCGCCTCGCGCTTGCCGTAGAGATGGAGGCATAGGTCGGGCGTGCCAGCGAGCCGTTGCCAGTCGAGCGCCGCCCGGCCGATCAGATTGGTCATCTCGGCGGCCGAGTGACGCTCGGTGCTGCCCAGCGGCCAGCCGGCGACGGCGCGCACGTGGTTTTCGAACTGGCTGACCGCACAGGCGTCGATCGTCCAATGTCCGCTGTTGTGGACGCGCGGGGCGATCTCGTTGACAACGAGCCGGGCCGTGGCTGCCAGTTCCGGTCCAAGGTAGAACATCTCGACTGCCAGCACGCCCACATAGTTGAGGGCATCGGCGATGGCGGCGCCGATGTCGCGGGCGCGGGCCAGATCGGCAGCGGGCAATGCTGAAGGCACCTTGGAAGAGGCAAGGATGCCATTGCGGTGCACGTTGGTGGGGCAGTCGTAGCTGGCAAGCGTCCCGTCGGCGGCGCGCACGATGAGGGCGGAAAGCTCGGCGGCAAACGCCAGGCGGCGCTCCAGCACCGCCGGTTTGGCGCCGATCGCGGCCCAGGCGGCCGCGGCATCGGCCCCGGGTACGAGGCTCACTTGGCCCTTGCCGTCATAGCCGAAGCGGCGGGTCTTCAGGATCGCGGCGGCCGCCATCGCCGCCAGGGCGCTTTCGACTTCGCGGGCCGTGTCCGCTGCCTGAAACGGTGCCACGGGTATGCCGAGCCCGGTCAAGAAGGTCTTCTCGGCGAGCCGGTCCTGCGCCACCTCGAGCGCCTTGGCGCCCGGGCGTACGGGCACCAGGCCGGCGAGGTATCCGGCGGTCTCGAGCGGCACGTTCTCGAATTCGTAGGTCACCACATCGACGCGGCCGGCGAAGCCGGCAAGCGCTGCTTTGTCGGCGAACGGCGCTAGCGTGGTATGGGTGGCAACGTCGAACGCCGGGCCGCTTTGCTCGCAGTAAATGTGCGTCTTGAGCCCAAGCCGCGCCGCCGCCGTCGCCAGCATGCGACCGAGCTGGCCGCTGCCGAGAATGCCGATGGTCGAGCCCGGTGGAAGCGGGGCGCGCAAATGGCCGTCAGGCATCGTCCCTCGGCGCCTCTGGGACGGACGCGGTCTGCTTGGCGCGCAGCACCTCCAGTCGCTGCGCCAACGCCGTGTCCTCGAGTGCCAGGATCTGGGCGGCGAGCACGCCGGCGTTGGTGGCGCCAGGCTCGCCGATGGCCAAGGTGCCGACCGGCACGCCCGCTGGCATCTGCACGATCGACAACAGACTGTCCTGGCCCGAGAGCGCCTTGCTTGCGATCGGCACGCCCAGCACCGGCAATGTGGTCATCGACGCGGTCATGCCGGGCAGATGCGCGGCGCCGCCAGCGCCGGCGATGATCACCAACAGCCCACGCGCCTTGGCGCTTTTGGCGTACTGATAGAGACGGTCGGGTGTGCGGTGGGCCGAGATCACCTTGGCTTCGTAGCCGACCTCGAGTTCATCCAGAACCTCGGCCGCATGCTTCATGGTGGGCCAGTCCGACAGACTACCCATGATGATGCCGATCTTGGCCTGCCGCGCCATCAAGCTAACCGTTGGCAATATCCTTGCCGCTGCTCTTTGGACTGAAGTCCGCGCCATGGCAAGCACACCCAGCCCAATTCCCCGAGGGAAATTGCAAGGGCGCTCAAGCGATGATGTCCGGCAGCAGCTGGTCCTCGACAGCCTGGATGCGATCCTTGAGCGCCAGCTTCTTCTTCTTTAACCGCTTGATCAGCAGTTGATCGGCGGACGCCAACTCCTCCTGCGCCACGATCTCAACGTCGAGATCGCGATGCTCGGCCCTCAGGCGCGCCAAAAGCGCGCGCAATTCGCGCTCGTCCGGTCGCTGCATCTGCCGTCTGGCACTCCAACCGGGAAAGCCGCCTGCACTGTCAATGACATATTCTTATCGCTGACCTGGGCTCGCAGGCAAGCCCTTGTGTCAAAGGCAAAAAGCCCCACGGGTGCAAGGTTCCATGGGCTGGGGATGGTTGCCGCGGCATCCCGTCAACGGGGTGCCGCGGTGCGGTGACAAGCCGTCGGCGACGGTTAGACAAGTCGTCGCAATCATGTCACACTGGAATCCCTTCAACCATTCCCCGGAGGGCAAGATGACGCTTGCGGCACATCTCGCTGAGCTTTCTGAAAAGCACCGGCTTCTGGAAATGAAGATCCAAGAGGCCTTGGCTCGGCCAGGCGCCGACGACCTCGAGATTACCCGACTGAAACTCGAGAAGCTGAAGCTCAAAGACGAGATGGCGAAGCTTCAAAAGCAAACCCGGCACTAACGAGCGGCCGGCTTTACGACGCGGAACCCTAAGGATAGTGGCGCCACCCCGGCGGGGTGGCGCCGACGAAGGGTTTATTGCGTCGCGCTGAACTGTGGAGCCCAGCACGACCGCCCCCCGGGGGCGCGCCAGTGCAAAGCTCACCCCCTGCGCTCTCTCCCCGGCGCCGCCCGCTCAACGCCGGCAGGAGCTAGGTGAGGGGGCCACGGATGTCGCGCCAGGCGGCGATGCCGCCCTGGATATGGCAGGCCGAGCCGATCCCGGCGGCCTGGGCCGCCTGCACGGCCATCGCCGAACGTTCGCCGTAGGCACAGTAGAACACGATGCGCTTGCCGGTGGCGCAGGCAAGCTCGTTCAGGACGCCGCCGCGGCGAATATTGCGTTCGAGTTCGGGATAGGGGGCATGCAGCGCCCCCGGGATCGATCCGGATTTTTCCCGCTCGCTGGGCTCACGCAGGTCGACGAGCGCGACGTTGGCGGCATCGATCAACGCCATGGCCTCGGTGGCCGTCAGCGCCCAACCTTTGCGCGCCACCTCGTCCTGGGCCAGACCCTGGCGCAGATTGGCCGGGACCGCGACGTCCATCATTTTCGGGTTTGGCAGCTTGAGCTTGCTCATCAGATCGACGTATTCGTCGACGGATGTGACCTGCAAGCGCGGGTTGAAGCGCCTTTCTTCGCCGATGGTGGAGACCATGTCGCCCTTATAGTCGTGGGCCGGAAACACCATGGTCTCCTCGGGCAACTTGAGCAGCTTGCCAAACAGCGAATCGTACTGGGCGCGGGCGCTGCCATTCTGAAAATCGGTGCGACCGGTTCCCCGGATCAGCAAGGTGTCGCCGGTAAAGACGCGATCGCGCATGAGAAAGCTATAGGAATCATCGGTGTGGCCGGGCGTGTACATGACGTCGAGCGCCACCCCCTCGATGGTGATTTTGTCGCCTTCGCCGACGCGCATCGACACCACGTCGACCTTGGCGTGCTCACCCATCACCGTGATGCAGCGCGTGCGGTCGCGCAGGGCGCCGAGCCCGGTGATGTGATCGGCATGGATGTGGGTATCGACCGCCTTGACCAGCTTGAGATCGAGCTCGCGCACGAGCTGCAGATAGCGGTCGACCTTTTCCAGGACAGGATCGATGATCAAGGCCTCGCCGCCACGGCGGCTGGCAATGAGGTAGCTATAGGTGCTGGACACGCTGTCGAACAGCTGGCGGAAAATCATCGCAACCTCCGCGCGGATTGCATAGGCTTTATTCTATCACAACCCTGTCGCGTGGTCAGTTTTCTCGCGCATGCCAAACATCTTGGCATGCCAGCGCATTCTCGCGCATTGCCGGGGGAGTGCCGCGCTGCCGATTGAATGCTGGGGGCCACCCCTCCTTTGGCCGCTGTTAACGGTTGGTCGAACGCCTAGCGCGGCTGTGGCACGATGCGGATATAGGGCTTGGGTGCCTTCCAACCGTCAGGGTAGGTCTTGCGGGCCTCCGCGTCGGAAACCGAGCCCGAGATGATGACGTCCTCGCCGGCGATCCAGTTGGCGGGGGTCGACACCTTGTGCTTGGCGGTCAATTGCAAGGAATCGATCACGCGCAGGACCTCGTCGAAGTTGCGGCCGGTGGTCATCGGATAGACGAGCACGAGCTTGACCGTCTTGTCGGGGCCAATGACAAAGACGTTGCGCACGGTCTGATTGTCGGCGGGGGTGCGGCCTTCGCTGGTGCCTGCCGCCTCGGCCGGCAGCATGCCATACAACTTTGAGACCTTGAGCTCGGGGTCGCCGATCATCGGGAAATTGGGGGCGTAGCCTTGCGTTTCCTTGATGTCCGCCGCCCAGGCGACGTGCCGATCGATGGGATCGACGCTGATGCCAATGATCTTGACGCCCCGCTGGTCGAATTCGGGCTTGATCTTGGCCATGTAGCCCAGTTCGGTGGTGCACACCGGCGTGAAATCCTTGGGGTGGGAGAACAACACCGCCCAGGCATCGCCGATCCAGGCGTGGAAGCGAATGCGGCCGTCCGTGGTGTCGGCCTCGAAATCGGGTGCGATATCGCCAATTCGCAGCGGCATGAGAACCTCGCTACAGCCAAGGGTTCTGGCTTGATTCTTAAGGGTTATCTGACGACTTGATGCCCCCTTAGCACCTGGCCCTTGCGCCAGCAAGCCGAGGCTCCAACGGGGAACGCCGGCGTGACGGCAGCGCGCGCAGGGCGGATTGGACCTCCAACCAGCCCGGTCGTCACCTCAAGTGAAGTGGCCTTTGCGGGCCTGGGCACGACAGCACAGAGAGGCGGTAAGCCATTGTGTTGCGGTGGATTTTTGCTTTTGCCGTCAACTGACGCGAGCGCCAATCCGAGCCTCCGGTGGCAAGCCCCTCGCCACATCGGATGGTCCACGACATCAGGCATTGGGTGGCGCTGGGTGTCGAGCGCCGACGCGATGCCGCAGGGGAAAGCCATAAAGGTCTTTGTGCGCCGCACATCGCTGAGGCAATGACCAACCATCGGGCGACACGGCCCGGATGGGCGACCGATACCTGACCCGGTGTCACTGCCATTACCGATCGATATGGCATCGCTCCGATCGCGCCGAGGCATCGGATCCGCCAATTCCAGACGGCAAGGCCTTCCGTGGGGCGCGGCGCTTGCGCTCAGTTCGCTGTCACGCGACCTGCCGGCTG
>DATFXD010000286.1:0-5520 GCA_035258605.1 Hyphomicrobiaceae bacterium
CTTCGACAGTCAGCTGGAGATGGCACAAATGGCCCACACGCTGTGGGCGAACGATGAGACGGCCCGATTTTTGGCAACTGTTTCGTGGGAATCGAAGCCACGACCGACCAGAGAAACCCGTCGAAAAGAGAATTTGGCCGACACTAATAAGGTCAGGGCGCTGTCCGGCGATCGGAACAACGAGTCCGGTGATGAGGGAGCCTGGATGGTCGCCCCGCCAGACGTGATAGATCCCGGGCCGACGCACGCACGGCAGTCGGCAGGCGACCAGGCTCAGCCGACACTGGCATGCGACCCCGCACAGATCTCCGAGCCGCTGTATCTGCGCAATCTGTCCGATACCAATGCATTTGCCAATCCTGGAACGCTCGCCGAATCTGGCTCGCATTTAGAAGCCGTCAGAAACTTGCTCCCAGCCGTCGCTGGTGGTTCAGTCTCGAAGAAGTTCCGAGTCTGGGCGCTTAGCGGTTTTGCGGCATACTTTGCTCTGTGCTTTGTTCTGGGATTTCTCATTGGCACGACGGTTTTTAAGAGTTTTACCAGCATGCGACAGAGCGCGAACGAAGCCACATTATCTCGCGATACCGAAGCGTCGATCACAGCCGGCAATGATCCCTCACAGGCAACAGGGACAGTAACTCACCCGATCCCAACCAGCTCCGGGACTGCTAACCGCGAAGCGCAACCGCGAGAAGCTGTACGCGTTACCCCACCTCCCTTGCTGACATCACAGCCAGGTGCGGCGGACGGTGAAGCTGATGCTGCAACTTTCTCGGGAGCGCCGTCCTCACAAAACCCGAGTGATCAACCCGAGGCTGTTCCGGACGAACAGCTATTGCAATCACCAAAGGCGCAGGGCAATCAAGCTGAGGGTTCTATCTCGCTACCGCAATCGTCACCATCGCAACCGGTGCAGACACAGTCCTCCGCTGCTGAGACTGTGCCTCAGCCGCCAGAGGTAGCGGCAACTCAAGTTTTTGTCTCACCGGCGAGTACTCAAATAGTGGCTGGTCATGACGGACCACAATTGTTACCGAGCGAAGCGGCGACGCCTAAAGCGCCGGAGGCGTTACCTCCCGAACCGCAGCGGCAAGCGTCCAACTCAGCGATAGTTCCGCTGCCGCGGCCACGCCCGGTGGCAAACGCAGTTTCATCAGACCGTCCGCGTCGCCGCGCTGGACCCTTGGGCCAGGGAGCGCGAAGTCCTCTTTTGGGTCTGTTTGGCCATTGAAGGCCATGCAATCAAGCGCGTTCGGATCAAGACTACCGCCTTTAGACTGGCCGCTGAGCAGAACAACTGGGCCGATCGCGCTCAGTGATGTCTGCTTTTGGGGGTAAAAGCGGACATCGTGTTTCTTGGAGTGAATGTCCGCTTATGACCCAAAGCGGACGTTCGTGGGGTCACGTCTTTTGTCGTGCCTTCTCTTCGGCATTTTATCGTGTCACCATTAGCTTGTACTGCTGTGCCGGGGGATAATGTCGCAAACCAACGTCGACGCGACGGCGGCAAGACAGGTGAGCGGCGCTGATGCCGTGGCCCCACCGGCCGAAATCGCAGCTAAACACCCGGCGATGCGCACCATCGAGGGCTTTGCCGAAGCCCTCATCGTGCTTACGCTGCTTGGCGAACTTTTGCTCGTGCTCGCCAACGTCTTCGCCCGGGTCTATCTGCATCGGTCATTTCTATGGTCCGACGAGGCGGCGAGGTTGTCGCTGTCGATCCTGGCTTTCATCGGCGGGGCGGTCGCCTACCGCCGCCGCGACCACGCCTTCGTCCGCGTGCTACTCGACCGCGCCGCGCCGACGCTCGAGCGCGCCTGCTTGGTGCTCGCCGACATCATCGTGCTGTTCGTGGTCGGACTGGTCGGTTTTGCCTCGCTGCAGTTCATCGCCTCGAGCTGGGGCGAACGCACCCCGGTGCTGCAGCTTCCTGCGGCGCTGATCGCCTTGCCGCTGCCGCTCGGCATGGCGCTGTTGGCGTTTTTCGCGCTCGACAATCTCGTTCGCCACAGCCGGCGTACGGCGTGGACGGTGGGAGTTGTCTTCGTCGCCGTCGTGGCGGCACTGTCGGCGACGCACACGCACTGGCTGCCTTATCTCGGCGGAGATGCAGCGATCATCGTCGCGCTGTCGCTGTTTTTCATCGCGATTTTTGCCGGCGTTCCCGTCGGCTTCGTGCTTATCCTCGCCACCGCGGCCTATCTGTGGGCGGCCGATGCCGGACCCTTTGTCATCCTTCCTCAGACGATGGTGAACGGCACCGGCAATTTCATTCTGCTCGCGATACCGTTCTTCATCCTCGCCGGACTGATCATGGAGCGCGGCGGTATCAGCGTGCGGCTGGTCCGCTTCATCCATACGCTAGTCGGCCATTGGCGCGGCGGGCTCCTCCAGGTCACCGTCGCCAGCATGTATGTCGTTTCCGGACTATCGGGCTCGAAGCCTGCTGACGTGGCCGCCGTCGGCACCGTGATGCGCGACCAATTGCGCGAGCGTCACGGCGCGGCCGAGGGCGCGGCCGTGCTCGCGGCCGCGGCGATCATGGGCGAAACGGTGCCGCCAAGCATCGCCATGCTGATCGTTGGTTCGATCACTAGCGTGTCGGTGGGGGCCATGTTCATCGGCGGCCTGCTGCCAGCGGCGCTGATGGCGCTGTGCCTAATGGCGCTGATCTATGCCCGCGCCCGCAGCGTTGGCACCCCGCGCGAACCGCGCGCGCCATGGCCGGAAATGGCACGGGCAGGCCTCGGCGCGATTCTGCCGCTTTTGATGCCAGCGATGTTGCTCGGTGGCATTCTGTTCGGCGTCGCCACTCCGACCGAGGTCGCGGCTTTCGCTGTGCTCTACGGGCTGGCGCTGGCGCTTTTGTTATACCGCGAGATGAACCTGGCCGCTTTGGCGCGCACGGTTCTGGACGCCGCGGCGCTCACCGGTGTGCTCTTGTTCATCTTCGCCGCCGCTTCTGGCTTTTCCTGGACGCTGACGGTGGCTTATCTGCCGCAGCGGCTGGTGGCGCTGTTACATACGATCGGCGGAAGCACCGAAATCTTCATGCTCGGCTCGATCTTGCTGCTCGTCATCGTCGGCGTGCTGCTGGAAGGGTTGCCGTCGCTCAACGTGGTGGCGCCGCTTTTGATCCCAATCGCCGGCCGACTGGGCCTGAGCGAGATGCACTACGCGCTGGTGCTGATCATCGCCATGGGCATCGGCGGCTTCATGCCGCTTGCCGGCGTCGGCTTCTACGTCTGTTGTGCTATTATGCGCTGCGATGTGGAACGGGCGTCGCGTGCCATGTTGCCATACCTGGTCGTTGTGCTCTTGGGCTTGTTGCTGGTCGCGTACTTGCCCTGGGTGGCGTTGACGCTGCCCCGCTATTTCGGCTTTCGGGTATAGACAAGAGCGGGAGGACGTCGTGGCAAAGATGAACCGCAGGACTATCCTCAAGGCCGGCGGGGCCGGCACTGCATTGTTGGTGTCGGCACCCTATGTGTCGTTGCGTGCCGCGCCGCTTACCATGCGTTTTGCCCATTTCGGCGCTGAAGATCATCCCTCCAACCTCGCTGCCAAGCAATTCGTCGAACGTGTCGCCAGCCGTACCAACGGCGAGATCAAGATCAACATTTTTCCTAATAACGTACTCGGCGGCCCGCCGGAGCAGGCGCAGCAGATCAAGCTCGGCACCATTGACATGGGGCTGCCGACGCAGGGCCAGTTGGACAAATACGACACCGCATTCGCTGCGGTAATGCTGCCGTTCATCTGGGACAGTCCGCAGCATGCTTTCCGCGTGCTTGACGGGCCGGCCATGGCGTGGCTGGCGCCGCTCGCCGAAAAGCAGGGCTTCATTCTGTTGCGCAACTGGGAGTACGGCTTCCGCAACGTCACCAACAATGTGCGTCCGATCAATGCGCCCGGCGACGTCAAGGGCTTGAAGCTACGCACGCCGCCGGAACTGCAGATTCAGGCTTCGATGGAGGCGCTCGGCGCCACGGTGCAGGCGATCGCCTTTCCTGAACTGTATTTGGCGTTGTCGCAGAAGGTGGTCGACGGCGAAGAAAATCCGATCGCGGTCATCTATTTCAACAAGTTCTACGAGGTGCAGAAGCACCTGGCGATCACCCGGCACATTTACAACAACATGATCCACACCGTGAGCGCGGCAACCTGGACGAGGCTTACACCCGGCCAGCAAGCGATCTTCCGCGAGGAGAGCGCGTCCGCCGGCGAGCTCATGCGCAAGCTGATCGCCGACCAGGAGGACGATCAGATCAAGAGGATCGAAGCCGCCGGCATGGCGGTGACGCGGCCCGATCTGGCACCGTTTCGCGCCCTGATGGGACCGGCCTACGAGCGGATCGCAGCTTATGCCGGCGCTGACAACGTCAAGAAGTTTCGGGAGATGGCGGATCAGGGCCGTACCGGTTGAGCGGCGCGCGAAAAAAGGACGCCATGGCCGAGCCGCGTCTCGAAGCCTACCGCAGCCGGTTTCGGCTCGACGGCAAGACCGCGCTGGTCTTGGGTGCCGCATCCGGCATCGGCAAAGCCTGCGCCGAAGCCTTGGCGGCCCTCGGCGCAACTGTTATCTGCGCCGACAAGAACAAGGACGGCGTCGAAGCCACCGCGATGGAAATCGGTAGCGGCAGCGTCCACGTGCTGGACGCCGGCGACGGCGACGCCGTCAACGCGCTCGCCACAGCAATCGTAAGCACGCACAAGCGCCTCGATATTGCGGTGACCACGCCGGCGATCCATGTGCGCAAACTGATGCTTGACTACACCAACGACGAATATGACCGCGTGGCCGATCTAAATCTGCGCGGCACCTTTCTTTTTCTGCGCGCCTTTGGCCGCATGATGATGCGACAGGGCGGCGGCAGCTTGATCGCCAGCTCCTCAGTCCGCGCCACCACGCTCGAGCCGGGGCTCGCCATCTACGGCGCCACCAAGGCTGGCATTATCCAGATGGTGCGCGGGCTCGCTTCCGAAGTCGGCGCCTTCGGCGTCAGAGTAAACGCCGTGGTGCCTAGCATCGTCGAGACGGCGTTGGTCGAGCCGCTCAAAGCACGGCCGGAAATCTGGAATGCGCTCGCCGCGCATACTGTATTCAATCGATGGGCAAGGCCGGACGAAGTGGCCACGGCGGTCGCTTTCCTGGCGTCGGATGCGGCGAGCTACATCACCGGCACCGCGCTATTGGTGGATGGCGGCTGGACCGCGATCGACGGCCCGCCCACCGGTTTGACCAAAACGCATAGCGACACGGGGTTAGCTTAGGGACGTACCTAACACGCCAATGAATGTCTGCTTTGAGGGGTAAAGCGGACATAAAACAACTTTCCGAAATGTCCGCTAATGACCCAAAGCCACTCTCTTTAGAAGGGTACGACCATGATCAAACGTCCTCTCAGAAATTTGACTGCCGCCTCGATCCTGGCTGGTGCCACCCACGGTGCCATTGCTCAGACACCGATGCCGCAGACGCCGACCACCAAGATTCTGGCCGTCGGCACCTTCGCCCCT
>DATFXD010000287.1:0-8746 GCA_035258605.1 Hyphomicrobiaceae bacterium
ATCAAAGACCTGCGCTACCGCACCGAATACCTGGGGCTGAGGCTCATCATCGCGCTGGTGCGGGCGGCGCCGATGGATGTCGCGGTGGCCGTTTCGGGCCGGCTGTGGCGATTGATCGCCCCCCACGATCGGCGCCACAAGCGCGCCCTTGCCAATCTGGCCATTGCCTTCCCGGACAAGCCGCTCGAGGAGCGCGAAGCCATTGCGCGGGCCATGTGGGAGAACCTGGGGCGGGTGATGGCCGAGACCATGCAGCTTGACCGCATCATCGCCGATCCCAACCGCATCGAGATTGCCGACGAGAAGCTCTATCGGCGCTACAAGGACAAGCTCGGGCCCGCCATCGGCGTCACTTTGCACATGGGCAACTGGGAGCTCGCCATCTGGCCCTTCACCATGGCCGGCAACAATCCGGCCGCCGTTTACCGCACCGTCAAGAACCCGTACGTCGACCGCTATTTGCGCCGCATCCGGCAAGATCTCTACCCCGGTGGCCTGCTGGGGCGCGGCCGCACGCGCGATGAGGGCCAGACCACGGCGCGGCTTATCATGGACTTCGTACGCCAGGGCGGGCGCCTCGGTCTCGTCTGCGATCTGCACGACCGCACCGGCATTGCCGTGCCGTTTTTCGGGCGCCCGGCGCAGTCGGTCGCCATCCCGGCCATGATCGCCCGCCGGGTCGGTGCCCGCATTTGGATGGCGCGCTGCCTGCGACTCGGGACAGAAAGCCGATTTCGTATCGAGCTCAAAGAGTTGAAGGTACCCCGCAGTAGCAACCAGGCCGACGACGTGCGCTGGATCACGGCCCAAATGCAAAAGCAGTTCGAAGCCTGGGTGCGCCAGAATCCGGAGCAGTGGATGTGGAGCAACCGGCGCTGGGGCTAACGAGGCCTCGGCCCGGCACCGCCATCGCCGATCGAGGGGCAACGCTGGTGGCCCCATCGACGTTTGACTCCCGACAGGCGCTGCCTAGAGTATTTTGCCGCAGCGCAACAAGAAAGGCACCCATGTCCGCGACGCGCACCCCGGCCAAGCATTTCATGGCGCTTGCCGCGGGCGCTCCCGAACCCTATCGGCAGTTGCCGGTGCGGCTCGAGCGCATGATCCATTTCGTCCCCCCGCACAACGAGAAAATCCGCACCCGGGTCGGCGATTTGATCCCGCAGGTCGACGTCGTGCTCGGCAACCTCGAGGACGCCATTCCCGCCGAGGCCAAGGCGGCCGCCAGGCAGGGCTTCATCGAGATGGCGAACGCCTTCGACTACGGCGCCACCGGGCTGTGGACCCGGATCAATGCCCTCAACTCGCCCTGGGCGCTCGATGACATTTTGGCGATCGTGCCGGCCGCTGGCGCCAAGCTCGACGTGGTGATGCTGCCCAAGGTCGACGGGCCCTGGGACATCCACTACCTCGATCAATTGCTGGCGCAGCTCGAGGCCAAGCACGCGCTGCGCAAGCCGATCCTGATCCACGCCATTCTGGAAACGGCGGAGGGCGTCAACAACGTCAAGGCGATCGCCGCCGCCAGCCCACGCCTGCACGGCATGAGCCTGGGACCGGCCGATCTGGCCGCCTCCAGGGGTATGAAGACGACGCGGGTCGGCGGCGGGCACCCGGCCTATGGCGTGCTCGCCGACGCTGGCGCGCAAGGCGCCGAGCGGGCGTTCTATCAACAGGACCTGTGGCACTATACCTTGGCGCGCATGGTCGATGCCTGCATGGCCAGCTCCATCAAACCGTTCTACGGCCCGTTCGGCGACTTCGCCGATCCCGCCGCCTGCGAAGCCCAATTCCGCAATGCCTTCCTGCACGGTTGCGTTGGCGCCTGGAGCCTGCACCCGAGCCAGATCGAAATCGCCAAGCGTGTCTTCAGCCTCGACCCGCAAGAGGTGGCCTTCGCCAAGCGGATTGTCGCGGCGATGCCCGACGGCTCCGGAGCCGCCATGATCGACGGCAAAATGCAGGACGATGCGACGTGGAAGCAGGCGAAGGTCATTTTGGATCTCGCCAAGCTGGTGGCGAGCCGTGACCCCGAGCGCAAGGCGCTCTATGGTCTCTAAAGCGGTGCTGTGCCGCAGCGGCTAATGGTGCATGTTGGCCACATCGCCGCTTGTGCATTGACGCGGCCCCCGCTCTGGGGCTAAGCGCCAGCAATCGCTGACCCTTCACGCGGGTGACGCCGAATGGGCCATGTCCGGCACGCGAAGTTCCAGGTGGGCCAGGTGGTACGCCACCGCCTCTATCCGTTTCGCGGCATCATCTTCGACATCGACCCGATCTTCGCCAACACCGAGGAATGGTGGCAGGCCATCCCCGAGGACGCGCGTCCTCGCAAGGACCAGCCGTTCTATCACCTCTTGGCCGAGAACGCCGAAACCGAGTACATCGCCTACGTCTCCGAACAGAACCTGCTGCCCGACAGCTCCGGCACGCCGTTGCGCCACCCTCAGGTGCGCGAACTGTTTAGCCTGGCGGAAGACGGAACCTATCGGCCCTTGTTCCTGCAGCATCCGCACTGAGACATCAAAGCTCGCGGTGCGCTTCGTCACTCCACAAGACAACGGCCGCCATTGCGGCGGCCGCCATTGGTGACGTTGCGGTCCGGGCGTGGCGCTAATCAGCGCTTCACTTTTTCGCCGGCGGTGCTGCTGCCGGGGCGCTGCCCGTGGTCCCTTCCTTCTCCTTGGCTTCTTGCTGCTTCTTGTACTCTTCCATCATCTCGTGCTGGCGTTGCGCGATCTGCTGCATCAGGCTGCGGCGCGCCTCGCTATACTTCTTCGGATCGACCGGAGCACCGCCATAGGACTGTTCGAAGCCGACCAGGGGGACCGGGAATGCGGCCGGTGCACCGGCGGCATTGATGGCAAAGACCATCAGACCACCGCCTTTTTTGAGGTCGTTCACAAGCTCCGGCGTCGCCTCGGTCTCGGCCGTGCAGCCGGCCGGATGACACAAGGTATAGGCGAGGCTGATCGGCTTCAGCTTTGATTCGTCGACCTTCTCGTTCTTTTGCGCCTTCTCCCACATATCCTTGGGATAGAGGGTGGCGCGCATCCCGGGCTGCAGCATCATGCCAAGCGGCACCATCACCATAAAGGCTTGCTTGTCCTGGCCCTCGACCTGGCGCACGGCGGCCGACACCAACACCATGCCCGAATTGCCGTCGAGGCGCTCATGATGCGTGAGGCAGATGTTGAGGTCTTTCTTCTCCTCCTTGCCCTCCTTGGTGCGTTGCGTCGCGGTCGCCTTCTCGCACAGCTTCACCCAAGCGCTTTGCGGCCCGGAGGGGGCAGCGGCGGCGGCCGCGGGCGCACCCTTCGCGGCGGGCGCCGGAGCGGCGGCCGGCGGCGCCGCCTTGTCCTTTTTCGCGGGCTGCTGGGCACCAGCCGGGGCCAGCATGACGGTGATGCCCATCAGCAGCGCTGCTGCGATCGCGCCCGCCAGGCGCGCCCCGTCGATGGCGGAGGACGGAAATTGACGTTGGCTCATGTCGGTTTTGACCTCTCCCTCGACCGCCGGTTTCGACCGGCTCCCCACCTCTACCCAAGGACTTCGGTGCGCCCGTCGTCAGCGCTCCCAGGTGGGCAGTAATGGGCCGATTACGGCAATCCCGTGACCGCAACCACAAGCTTTCCGCGGAAGCTTAGACCTTGCCAGGGATGACGTGGCGAGGCGGACACGCTTGCGCCCTTTGGTCCGGCTGTTGCCGGCCGGCCCTATGCTAGATTGCGACCCCTGCCGAAGCCGGCGGTTGTTGGCCATCGCCTTGCCGCGCACCCCCAAGCGAAATGACGCACACCAAAATCCTGCTCCTTCTGACCATGCTGGCAACCGTGCTGGCGCTGCCTGCCGCGGCGCTGCCGGTCGAAGGCATCGCCATGCACGGCACGCCCAAGCATCCGCCGGGCTTTACGCATTTCCCCTACGTCAACCCCGACGCGCCGAAGGGTGGCCGGCTGGTGCTCGGAACGCTCGGCACCTTCGACAGCCTGACGCCGTTCATCATCAAGGGCGTTTCTCCGGCCAGCTTGCGCGACTACGTTTATGAGAGCCTACTGACGCGCAGCGGTGATGAGGCGTTCTCGCTCTACGGCTTGATCGCCGAAAGCATCGAGGTCCCCGACGACCGTTCTCAGATCACGTTCCATTTGCGCCCCGAGGCCCGCTTCTCCGACGGCACGCCGATCACCCCCGAGGATGTGCTCTTCAGTCACGCGCTGTTGAAGGACAAGGGCTGGCCCTACCATCGCGCGCACTACGGCAAGGTCGCCCGTGCCGAGAAGATTGCCGAGCACACGGTCCGCTTCACCTTCGAGGCCGATGGTGATCGAGAAATCCCAATGATCATCGGGCTGATGCCGATCCTGCCGCGCCACCGCATCGCGCCGGAAACCTTCGAGCAGACGACGCTCGAGCCACCGATCGGCAGCGGCGCCTACCTGGTGGCGCGGGTCGATGCCGGCCGCTCGATCACCTATCGGCGCAATCCCAATTGGTGGGGACGCGACCTTAACGTCAATCGCGGGCGCTTCAACTTCGAGGAGATCCGCGTCGAATACTTTCGCGACGCTGCCTCGCTGTTTGAGGCCTTCAAGGCCGGCGAGGTCGACATGCGGGTGGAGGAGGACCCGGGCCGCTGGCTGGAGGGCTATCATTTCCCCGCCGTCGCCGAGGGTCGCGTCCTCAAACAGGAGTTTGAAACCCGCCTGCCCGCCGGGATGTCGGCGCTGGTATTCAATACCCGGCGCCCGATGTTTCGCGACGCGCGGGTTCGCCGCGCCTTCATCCTGTTGTTCGACGCCGAGTGGATCAATCGCAACCTCTACAACGGCCTCTACGAACGCACCGAGAGTTTCTTTGCCCGCTCCGACCTCGCCTCCTCCGGTCGCCCCGCCGATGCCCGCGAGCGGGCGCTGCTCGCGCCATTCACCGCCGACATCAAGCCCGAAATCCTCGCCGGCACCTATCGCTTCCCAGCCAGCGACGCCAGCGGCGACAATCGCGCCAATCTGCAGGAAGCCTTCAAGCTGCTGACCGAAGCCGGCTACCGTCTTGAGAGCAACAGCTTGGTCAAGGACGGCCGACCACTGAGTTTCGAATTTCTCGCCCAGACGCGGCCGCAAGAGCGGCTGATGTTGAGCTACGCGCGCACGCTTGAGCGGCTCGGCATCACGGTTCGCATTCGCCAGGTCGACAGCTCGCAATATTGGGCCCGCCTCAAAGGTTACGACTTCGACATGATCCAGTGGACCTGGGGCGCATCGCTGTCGCCGGGCAATGAACAGGTCAACCGCTGGAGCAGCAAAGCCGCCGAGATCGACGGCTCACTCAACTATCCAGGCGTCCAAAATCGTGCCGTCGATGCCATGATCGATGCCCTGCTCAGAGCCGAGGCGGCGGAGGACTTTGTTGCCGCCGTACGCGCCCTCGACCGCGCCCTCCTCTCCGGCGACTACGTGATCCCGCTGTTCTATCTGCCGCGCATCTGGGTGGCCCATTGGAACCACCTGCGGCAGCCCGAGGTACGCCCGCTCTCAGGTCTCGATGTCGACACCTGGTGGTCGGACCGGACAAACTGATAAAGGCTAATACGGGCTTTCAGTTGCGGCGGGCGCGACGGTATGAGAGCGCGCGGCCGGTTGCGAGACCCGGTTGCGAGACAAGGCGCAACGGGTCACGGATCCCACAGCGCAGGCATTGCGATCGCGAGGTCATGGTGGCAGCGTTTGGAGCAACAGGTGTGCTCTATCGGATGCGGCATCGAGCCCTGCGATCGCCGCTGCAGCACCTTTACCGGTGCCTTCTGTTGGCCGCCCTTTGCTTCACCTCGCTCGTGGTGCCGGCGGTCCGAGCCCAGGACCGGGAACTCGACATCGACGTGGTCTACCAGGCGCTTGAACCGTACGGGCGCTGGTTCGAGCACGCCGTGTGGGGCACGGTCTGGCAGCCCACCGTCGAGCCGGGCTGGCGCCCTTATACGCGGGGGATGTGGGTCTATAGCGACGCGGAGGGCTGGTATTGGGAGGCCGAGGAGCCATGGGGCTGGGCTCCCTTCCACTACGGCCGCTGGCTCCTCGATACGAGCGGCGCCTGGATCTGGCTGCCTGACACCGAATGGGCTCCGGCCTGGGTCGCCTGGCAGGTCAGTGACGACTATGCCGGCTGGGCGCCGCTGCCGCCGGAGGCGGTGTGGGGAGCCGATGGCGAGCTGTTGCCGGCGACGGCAATCCTCGCCGGCCCCGGCAGGCAGTCGCAGTGGTGCTTCGTGCGCCCGCATCAATTGATCCTGCCGGGCCTCTACCGTTACCTGCTGCCGCCGCGAACCGCCGATCTCGCCCTGGCGGCGACGCGCCCCGCCTACCCCCGGCGCAGCGCCACCGGCGGCATTGTCAATGCTGGCTTCGATGTGCGGCGCCTCGAGCGCATGACGGGACGTCCAGTTCCCCGCCTGCTCCTGAAAAGCGTCGACACGCCGCAAGCGGCACGCGCCGGCGGCGGTCGGGGGTATGGTCAGGAGCTTGCCGTCTATCGGCCGCGGCTGATGCCGCCTGCCAACGGCGGCGGCCGCCTGCAGCCGGCACTGTTGGCCCGCCACACCCCCGCCGTGCCCGCAACCGCTGGCGGACGCGAGCCGCCGCCGCAGATCCCCGCCGCCGCCACACCGCGCGAGGTGCCCGCCGGCGATCGGGAGGGCGCCGGCCGCCCCGGCGCCGTCCCGGGTAGGCCGATGGCGACCGATCCGGCAGCGGCGCCCGCCCGCGCAAGCGCGGCCGCGCGCCGCAACGACACGGTCGAGCCTGGCAGGGATGGCCCGCGTCAGGGTCCGCCAGCCGGCCACCCCGGCCGCAGCCCGCCAGCGCCGCCCGGAGCGCCGCCCCGCGACTACGGCGGCCCGGCCACCGGCTCGCGCGCCAGCACGTCCGAGCCGGCGTTGGCACGGCCACGGCCGGCACCGATGCCGCCAATGGCGCCAGCGGCGGCCCCGCCAATACCCGCCCCGCGTGCCCCGGCCCCCGATCAGCGCCGGCCACCACCCCACCGCGACGACGGCCGCGGCCCCGGCGGCTAGGGTCGCTTCCCCTCCTGCCCCCGCTGGTTGGCCGCGCTACCAGTTGCGCGACCCGCATTGCCGGGCCGGCCGCGGCCCGCTATCAGGCCAACCATGCCGGTCAAACCCAAAGCCGTGAACGCCACCGCCGTCCCCGACCTTGCCGCCCTGGTCGCGCGCATGCGCGCCGGCGACCGTCGGGCGACCGCGCGCGTCGTCACCGAGCTCGAACGCTTGTCGGAGACTGTGCCCGCACTCCTGCGTCACCTGCGGCCCTACCTCGGCCACGCCCTCGTGGTTGGCTTCACCGGTCCGCCGGGTGCCGGCAAATCCACGCTCGTCAATGCCTACACCAGCCAGCTGCGGGCGAGCGGGCGGACGGTGGGGATTGTCGCGGTTGACCCTTCGAGCCCGGTCTCGGGCGGCGCCATCCTGGGCGACCGCATTCGCATGACCGCCACGCTCGATGACGATGGCGTGTTCATGCGTTCGCTCGCCAGCCGCGGTCACCTTGGCGGCCTATGCCCGGCGGCGGTGCGCGTGATCGATGGTCTCGATGCCGCCGGCAAGGACGTCATCTTGCTCGAGACCGTTGGGACCGGCCAAAGCGAAATCGATGTGGCGGAGATCGCCGATGTGCGCGTCGTGGTGATGGCGCCGGGCCTCGGCGACGATATTCAGGCCATGAAAGCCGGTCTCCTCGAAATCGCCGACATCCTGGTGGTCAACAAGGCCGATCGCGAGGGCGCCGAGCGCACCTTGCACCAGCTCAAGAGTGCGGTCGGGCTCCGGCCCCAGGGCAGCGCCGAGACGGCGCTGGTCAAGACCACCGCCACCACCGCAGACGGCGTTGGCGCGCTCGCCGAGGCCGTCACCCAAGCCGCCGTGCGCGTCAGCATCGATAGCAAGGAACGCCGCCGCCGGCGCGCGCGCTATCTCATCGCGCGAGCCGCCGCCGAGCTCCTGGCCGAGCGCATCAAGCTGGGCGGGGAGCGCAGCCTCGATGCGCTCGCCGATCAAGTGTTGGCCGGGCGACTGCTGCCGGCCGCGGCGGCAAGGAAGCTCCTCGCCGGCTGACGGGCGCTTGCCTGCCACCGCGCCAAGCGCATAAGCTTGGCCGCGATCGGGGCCTTGAGGGAGTAGAGCCATGCTGCACGCCGTCAACTGGCGCACCGGCCTCCTGTTGCTCGCCACGCTCGGCGTCGGCGTCAGCGCGGTGCCGGAGGCCGAAGCCCGCATTCGCTGCGACGGTGAGTACCAGATCATCAACGGTGAGCCGCACGCGACCCCCTATTGCGGCGACGAAAACCTGGCGCAGGTTGCCCGCACCTACGGCGTCCATGTGTCGGGCAGCACCATGCGCAACAACCCGGGCGAGAAACTGCGCGTGTGCCAGTTCATCGGCAGCGACATCCGCGTGCGGGAGGCCTGCCAAGGCTACGGCCAGGATGGGCGGGGCGGGGTCATTCGGCGCTTCTGACCGCCATTGCTGCCAAGGGCGGCCTAGCTGGCGGCTTGCGCGCCGGCCCTCAGCAGCTTGTAGGTGATGGAATCGGTCAGCGCCTCGAAGCTGGCATCGACGATGTTGGAGGACACCCCGACCGTAAACCAGCGCGCGGTCGTGGTCCGATCGCGGCTCTCCACCAACACGCGCGTGACGGCCTCGGTACCGCCCGTCAGAATGCGCACCTTGTAGTC
>DATFXD010000288.1:0-7143 GCA_035258605.1 Hyphomicrobiaceae bacterium
CGTACGTCGTATGATGATTCCCTAAGGTACGACTCACTTTCGTCCGTTGTGGCCCGACCGCACAAAGACGCAATGCTTGTCGACCAACCGCTTCGTGGTGCGCGGTCGCGCGTGATCGCTGACAAGTGATCACGCGCACAAAGGCGGCCAGGCGCAGTCCTCCGGCGATCATCGCCAGAGGGGGGGAGCTTTATTGCTCCACGACTAGGGAAAATTTCCGCGGAGGCCAAGCAAATGTTCTTCCTGCCACCGAAATCGTCGCGTATCCGGATGAGAGAGGCCCAGCGCGCCCGAAACAATCGGGCTGAGATCCACCGAGCGCTTATAAACGGCCAAGTTTCGCGGCGGGATCTCATCAAGTGGGGTATCCTGACCACGGGCGGCTACCTGGTGTGCAAGAACGGCCTCAGCCCGTTGGCATCCAGCGCCTTTGCCGACGGCGTTCCGACCGGCACCCCGCCGAGCCCCCTGTTCGGCGCCAAGAAGTTTGTCAGCAAAATGCGGCGCCTGGACCTGCAGCACCCCGTGCCGATGACAAAGCTAGTGCGGGGCACTGAAACAGATGCCGTGTTTGGTGGCAACCTCGCTGGCGAACGGCCGGCGCGCCGGCTCTCCTATCACAACGAATTCACCGCGAATCCAAACGACCCGAACTTCATCAATCCGATCACGGGCGTGGGTCCGATCGAAGGTCGCCCGCCGAACGACGGGGTCATAGAGTCGTTCGCGCACCAGCGCTGGGACGAGTTCTTCCCCAAGGTCGGCTACGTCTTGTCCCTGTCGCAGGTGGCGCCGCGTCAGAACTTTTTCCCGGGCAACGACACCGTGGCGTCCAACGGCAGCGCCCCGTTCCTGGAACCGAACGCAGCATGGACCTATGCCCGCGGCCACACCGACTTCAACACGCCGTCGGGAACCTTGCCGCCGCCGCTGTTCAAGGGTCGCTACGGCGAACCGATCATCACCCGCATCTATAACAACTTGCCGGTCGATCGCACCCAGAACGGCGGCTTCGGGCGCAACCAGCATCAATTGCACTTCCACAACGCGCACAACGGTGCGGAGAGCGATGGTGCCGCCAACGTGCACCACTTCCCCGGCACCTTCTACGACTACCGCTGGAGCACAACCTTGGCCCGGCGCGACAAGATCAACATCGATGCGTCGGACCCGAACACAGGTGGCCCCAACGATGGCACCGGCATCGTCAGGGTCGCCGGCGACTTCCGTGAGTACCAGGGAACCATGTGGGCCCACGACCATCGGTTCTTCTTCACGGCTGAGAATGTCTACAAAGGCATGCTCATGATGATCAACTATTACAGCGCCAAGGATCGTGGGCACGAAGTCATTGGCGGCCCCAACCTGCGCCTGCCAAGCGGCAAATATCTGCCTTGGGGCAATATCGACTTCGATGTCAACCTGATCATCTCCGACGCCGCCCTCGATCCGGACGGGCAATACTTCTTCGACATCTTTACCACCGACGGCATGATCGGCGACATCCCGCTGGTCAACTTCGCCTATGCGCCGTACATGGAGGTGCTGCCCAGGAAGTACCGCTTCCGCATCCTGGCCGCATCAATGTCGCGGTTCTGGAAGTTTGCCATTGCCAGCCCCACCGGAACCGCGGTGCCGTTCCAGTTCATCTGCAACGACGGCAACCTGGTGGTGCATCCGCTAACGCTCACCGAACTCGACGAACAGGGCATCGCCGAGCGCTACGACATTGTCGTCGACTTCTCCAAGTTCCGCGTCGGCGACCGGCTGCATCTGGTCGACCGCTTGAAGCAGACCAGCGGCAACAAGCCCGATGGGCCGGTGTCCCTGGCGGACGCCTTGAAGGGCAATCCCAACGATCCCGTGCTTGGCGCCATCCTGCAGTTCAGGGTAGTGTCGATACTCGAAAGCGTTGATGCGCCGGGCAAGTTCCTGCGGTCGACCGATCCCGACCCGAGCCAGGTGCCGGACCCGCTTACCGTGCAGATCCCGATCGAAACCCCGGTTCGGACACGGCTCGTTGAATTCGGGCGTTCGGGCAACGGCGATTCACGCGACCCGGTCACGGGCCAGTGCACGCCCGACTGCTCGGAGGTCGTGTTCAACTTCCCGTGGACCATCAGGATCAACGGGCAGGAAGCGCATTCGATGAACGCCAATCGGGTGTCGCTGGTGATCCCCAAATCGGGCGAAATCGAGCACTGGACCTACCGCAACGGCGGCGGCGGCTGGGACCACCCGATCCACCTCCACTTCGAGGAGGGGATCACCATGAACCGTGGAACTGCCCCCATCCCTGACACGGAAAGGCTGGTGCGCAAAGACGTCTGGCGCCTGCGGCCGGGCGGGCAGGTGCAATTCCAGATCCAGTTCGGCGAGTATGGTGGCTCCTACGTCAACCACTGCCACAACACGGTGCACGAGGACTTCGCGCTCCTCATGCGCATCCAGCTGCTGGTGTCGAACATCACGGGGTCACCGCCCTTCCCGCCACAGACGATTGTCACCAACACTCCGAACCCCAGCCCGGCCGGTGTGACCTTCACCACCCCTGAGATTCTGCCCGAGGGCGACCCACGGACCCCGGTCTAAGGATTGCCCGGTTGGAGAGCCCCAGAGTCAGGAGATACCCATGAAGCAGATGCACTCATCCTTTGAGCTGATGCTGTCGAGTGTAATGGTCGCGGCTGCACTTGGCATTGCCGGGCTGCCGGTACTGGCACAGACCGCACCCACGCCGACGGTCTCGACGACGACGCCGGTCACAGCCCCAAGAAAGCCAACCACGTCCACCGACCAAATGGTGCAGGAGGCCTGTCAACGGCAAAAAGCGCGGACGGCAAAGTTCCAGCAATTCGGCATCCCGGAAACGTTCGGGAGCGAGAACCCCGAGTTCGTTTTCGACCCCAACGCGCCAAAGTGTTGATGGGTTGTTGATCCACCCCACGTGGCGCCGTTTGGCCACGTGGGGCTGGCGGTACGAGCACCGCGATATCGCCAACGCGACCGGGCGCTGACCAAGTCGAAATGATTATTGGGGTTAGGTTAGACCTGGTTGAGAGCCGACCGGGTCTTTCTTTTTTTGTTGCATGGCTGGGTCTTGCGCGGGACCCTTGCCAGTTCAGCCGGGTCGCCGCATCCATCGTGCCGAGCAAGTTGAGCCCGCCGTCAACCATCGCCAGCAGCGTTCCGCTCGACGCCCAGGACGATCAGTGCGCGCTGACCGCCCGGACATTACCAGTCCACGCATCGCGGCTCAAAGGATAGGTCATGCAATGACCGCCACCGCGACCGCGGCCCAGTTCGGCGCCGGCGATGGTAATGACTTGATCCCGCAATCCTAGACCGCCGCCGCGCTCGGACATCAGGTGAAGGGTAGGAAATGTGCCGACGCCAATCGCTGAGCGCCAACTTAATCGGCGACCGCGGCAGTTGGCCCTGAACTGGGCATGGGTGGCATTCGAAATGCGTCCATCTGCGTCCAAATCGTCTTTCCCCGGATGATCCCCGGACGCAAATGCGCATGTCCCGGGGTTTACCCCAATACCCCGGCCCCCTGGCCTCACCCTATGATCGGCCTCTTTGTCCAAGGAGGACGATCGATGACGCAGGTACTGGCGATTTCCGCCACGATAATTGCCGTAATGACCATCCTGGCGTTCGGTGAGCCGACAGTGCAAGGCTCGCTGGGTGTAGGCGCGCAAGCACAGCACAGCACCCGAGTGCGCGATCAGGCGTGCTACCGCCGCTGCCGCAACGACATGAGGAAATCGTCATCCTCGTGCAACCGGCTGTGCCGATGACAACGGCTTGACGTGCCCCGCGTCCACGAGCCCTTGTGGTTGCCGGCACGCCCGCCAAATAAGTGTTGCCATCGATCCGCGCGCGTTGCCAGCTAGGTTGCGCGAGCGGATCGCGCTTGATAAACGCTCGCGCGCCCGACGCAGTCTTTGAGTGCCGGACCCAAGCTTGACCGTAAGCGTGTGTTCCGGCCACTGATGGCCGCTAGGGGACCCAGCAGCACCGCGGGTGGCCTGCGGGGTCGTTGCATCGGCGACCGGTTGCCGCTGCCGCAGTAGGCGCCCGCGACTGGCTCAGACCCAACGGTTTGCGGTCGAGTGGGCATGCGAGCAGACACCGCCATTCGCGCCATGCTGGCGCTCATCACCACCGTGCTGGTGGCTGCCGCTCTCTACTTTGCCCGCTCGGTATTTGCACCCGTCGCCTTTTCCCTGTTGGTGATCGCCGTGGTGTGGCCCCTGCAGCAGCTGCTGGAGGCGAGAATGCCGCGGCTCGTCGCAAACGCATTGGTGATGGCGACGACCTTGGTTGTCATCGTCGGGCTGACGGCGGTGGTCGCCTGGGGCTTCAGCATGATCGGCGAATGGCTGGCGCAAAATGCCGGTCGCTTTCAGAGCCTGCATTTACAGGCGACAGAATGGCTAACGCAGCATGGGATCTCCGTTACCGGCTTGATTGCCGAGCGCTTTGACGTCGGTTGGCTCATTCGCCTCATTCAGGATATCACCGGCAGAATGCGTAGCTTGGCTGGATTTTTCCTGCTGGTCGTGATTTTGACGATGATTGGCCTCAGCGAAGTCGATGACTGCAAGCTGCGGCTCAATACACTCGATGACCATGACAAGGGTCAAACCATCCTGGCGCTTGCCGAGCGCATAGCGGTGAAGTTTCGCAAATACATGCTGGTGCGCTCACTGGCGAGCCTGTTGACGGGCGTGCTTATTTTTGTGTTTACCCTGTTTGCCGGCCTCGAGCTCGCGACCGCCTGGGGCATCATGGCGTTTACGCTGAATTACATTCCGTTTATCGGTCCATTCATCGCCACCATCCTGCCCACGGTGTTTGCCATGGTTCAGTTTGAATCCTGGCAAATGGCGGCATTGATCTTTCTGGGTTCGACCCTGATCCAATTCCTGATTGGCAACTACCTGGAACCGCGCCTGTCCGGGTCCATTCTCGACATCTCGCCCTACCTGATGGTGTTTGCGGTGTTCTTCTGGTCGTTCCTGTGGGGCGTGCCGGGTGCCTTCATCGGCGTGCCGCTGACGATTGCGCTTCTGACCTGGTGCGAGGCCTCTCCGTCCACCCGCTGGTTGGCGGTCATCTTGTCGGGGCGCCGGCTAGCGCACTTCACAAGCTGAGCCGGCGGCCGGCGTGCGCTCGGGCTCGGGGGCTTCGCCCTGGTATCTCAGGGATTGTTGGGATATCAGCGGTTTGCGCATTGGCTCAAGCTCTTGCCTGGCCATAGCTTCGGGCGCGGATCGAGCACGTGACTTTGACGTCGGTAAACAATACCCGATTGGGAATTGGCGGCAGCCCCTGGGGTGCGATCTGGCTCGGCGGCGTCCTCATTCTGGCCGGCCTGTTCGTCCTCACCGATGCCGTTGCGGCCACGGCTGCCAGCACCATCCTGTTTGGGTTCGCCTTGTTGGCGGCCGGCGGCTTTGAGGTCGTGCACGCCTTCTGGGTTGCACACTGGGGAGCCTTTTTGCTCAGGCTGCTGCTTGGGTTGTTCTACGTGATCAGCGGCGCCATGCTGACCGCCTATCCGCTGGCTTCATCCGATCTCATAACCATTGCCTTTGCCGCCGCCCTCATTGCCTCGGGCGTGGTGCGGCTATGCCTGGCTTGGGAATTCTGGCAACGGCACGGCCGCTGGCTGCTGCTATCGGGCATCGTCGGCATCCTCGCCGGCCTCATCGTGTTGCTGAAATGGCCGATCACCGGCGTGTGGGTGCTGGGCCTCTTGGTCGGCGTCGACCTAATTGTGCACGGGGCCTGGTGGATCATGCTCGGCCTCAGCCTTCGCCAGCAACCCGCTCACTTTTGAGGTCACCCAATCGCGGGCGCCGAACAACGCAAGCTGGCGAGCGCCCGCCGGAGCCGAGGCATGAGGCCGGTCATCGATCCTCGCGACGGTGATATCGAAGACGATGCATCGAGCCCAGGCCGGCACTCGCTCTTGTCGCTGGCCGGATCCCTACTCGCAGAAATCAGCTTTCCCAAACTGGCCGTGGCCTCGATCTGGCTGATCATCATGCCAGGTCTGCTGCTGGGTCTGGCACCGGTCGCCGCCTCGGTTTGGTTCGACGCGGTCGTTAGCAAGCTGAGCGCGCCCCTGGCCGAGCTCTGGCCGGCGCTGCTGCTGGTTGCGATCGTCATCGGCGGCCTGATCGGCGGCCGCACCTTGCTGCGGCTCGCAGAATCGAGCTTCTGGTCGCTGAACGCGCTGGCCGTGCAGCCGGGCTACATGGCATGTCGCGAGGGCTTGAGGCATGCCGCCGAACGCTGGCTGCCGGCGCACGCTACCAGTGCGCAATTGGACAGGTTGCGTGCCATCATGGCCGCAATCGCTGGCGCCATCGTTTGCGCACTGGCGCTGCTGGTGCTGGCCGCGGCCTGGCCGAAGGCCCACCTGTTTGGCGATGTCGGCGCATTGACCTCGGCGCGGCAGCTGGCGCTGGTCACCCTCGCCAATAGCGTGGTGATCGTGAGCGGCTATCTGGCGGTGGTGGCGCTCGCCTGGGGCATTATGGACGCGACCATCGCCCAGCCGCGCGACCTTGGCGGCTACTTTGCGCCGCCGGCGGCGGGGCGCCGTTGGCGCATCGCGCATCTTTCCGACATTCATATGGTCGGCGAGCGTTATGGTTTTCGCATCGAGAGCGGCAGATCGGGCCCGCGCGGCAACGACCGATTTCGACAGACGTTGGTTGAATTGCAGCGCTTGCACACCGAGCAACCGCTCGATGCCATCCTGATCACCGGCGATCTCACCGACGCCGGCCGGTCGTCGGAATGGGCCGAGTTTTTCGACACGCTCGCCCCTTTCCCGCAGCTGGCGGAGCGCCTGCTGATCCTGCCGGGCAACCATGACATCAATATCGTCGACCGCGCCAATCCGGCGCGCCTGGACCTGCCGACCAGCCCCAACAAGAAACTGCGCAAGGTGCGCATGTTGTCGGCGATGCGCGCCCTGCAAGGCGGCCGCGTGCGCGTCGTCGATCGCAGCCGCGGTCGGCTGGGAGCAAGCCTCGAGGAGACGCTGGCCCCGCACCTTGCCAGCCTGATCCGGTTTGCGGATTGCGCCAAGCCGTGGTTGGCGCGGGAGCTAACCGACCT
>DATFXD010000289.1:0-2197 GCA_035258605.1 Hyphomicrobiaceae bacterium
AAGTCCAATCCGATCGTAGTAACCTCACCCATGGATGGCTCCCATTCGCTGCTGATTCGATCAGACAGCAGTTTGGCACTCAGATGCCGCAAGGGGGCCATCCACCCCATCACTCGATCACCTCGTCGGCGCGGGCGAGCAACATGGGCGGAATTTCGAGACCGAACGCCTTCGCAGTCGCCAGGTTGATCGTCAGCTCGAACTTGGTCGGTAGATCGACTGGCAGCTCATCGGGCTTAGCACCCTTAAGAATTCGCCCAGCGTAAATGCCTGCGCGACGATAGGCATCGGTCTGGCTGGCGCCGTAACTCATCAGACCACCGACCTCGGGATAATCGCGCGTCACGTAGCTTGCAGGCAGTGCGTAGCGCGCGGCCAGCGCGACGAGTTGCCGACGTTGGCTGAGGAAGAATGGACCACCGCGAACGAGCAGCGCGCCGGCGCCCGCGTGGCTCATCGACGAGAAGGCGGCACCAAATTCCCGCTCATTTGTGGCTTTCGCGATAAGGATTCGCCGTCCGATGGCATGACCGGCTTCTTCCACAGAGCGCAATTCGGCTTCCTCTTCAGGTTGATTCGGATCGCGCAAGATGGCGATCACGGAAGCGTTGGGAACCAACTCATGGAGCAGCCCCAGCTGTTTGGCTGCCAAGTCGATCGTCGTAAAGGTGACGCCGGTAATGTTGCTGCCGGGTCGATTGAGGCTGGCAACCAAGCCGGTCCTGACCGGATCACTTCCCGTAACGAACACAATCGGTGTCGTCGTGGTTGCTGCCTTGGCTGCCTGCACCACCGAAACCGTGTTGCCCACAATCAATGCCACTTGCCGGCCGACCAAGTCGGCCGCCAGACCCGCCAGTCGCTCCGGGCGATCATCTGCAAAGCGATACTCGATTGCTACATTCTGACCTTCGACAAACCCGCTCTCGGTCAGGCCCTGACGGAATGCGGCCACAAGGTGTGCGGAACCGGAAGCTGTGGTGCTTCGGAGGAACCCAATCACAGGCATCGCCGACTGCTGCGCGCGCGCCGCGCGCGGCCAACCCGCCGCCGCGCCGCCGAGGAGCGTGATGAACTGGCGGCGTTTCATTCAATAACCTCGTCGGCGGCCGCTTGCAGCGTCAGAGGCACCGTCAGGCCGAGCGTCTTCGCGGTCTTGAGATTGATCACCAGCTCGAATTTGGTCGGCTGCATCACCGGCAAGTCGGCCGGCTTGGTGCCTTTGAGAATCCGGCCGGCATAGACGCCAATCTGGCGGTAGGTATCGGCGAGGCTGGTGCCGTAGCTGATCAAGCCGCCGAGGACGGCGAACTCGCGGCGCCCGAACACGGTCGGAATTGCATGACGCGCGGTCAATGCGACCAGCCGATCGCGGTGGTCGAGAAAGAATGGATCGGTGGCTACCACGAGCGCGCTTGGGCGAAGCCGGTCCAGCGTCTCGGATACCGCTTCGAAGTCGGGCTCGCGGCTCGCATCTAGCACATGCGGCTCGAGCCCGCGCGTGCGGGTGGCCGCCTGCAGGTCCCTGGCTATGGTCTTCGCATTGGAATTGTTCGGATTGACGAGGATGGCGATGACGCCAGCATTCGGCACCAGCTCGTGCAGCAGCTCCAATTGCTTGGCCTCGATGATAGACGCGACCAGGCTGATGCCGGTGACATTGCCGCCGGGTCGGTTGATGCTGGCGACGAGACCAAACGCAACCGGGTCGCCGTCGAACACGCAGACTATGGGAACCGTCGCCGTTGCGTCTTTGGCCGCGAGCGGCGCCACCGTGCCGCCGGTCGCCGCGATGACCCCTACGCGGCGACGAACTAGATCGGCAGCGAGCTCCGGCAACCGTTCGTAGTGACCCTCGGCCCAGCGAAATTCGATCGTCACGTTGCGGCCCTCGGCATGGCCGGTTTCGGCCAACCCCTGACGGAACGCAGCCAAAAGTTGCTCGCGACCGCCGGCAGATCCGCTGTTGAGGAATCCGATCACTGGCATTGTGGGCTGCTGCGCCCGCGCCGCGAGCGGCCACGCCGCCGCCGCGCCGCCGACTAGCGAGATGAAATCGCGCCGCCTCATGGCTCCCCCTTAGTCGGAGGAGGTCCCGAGCCTTCATCGCGAGACCTCGCCGCCGTCATCCCTGCAGCTTCCAGGCAAGCCACGCGCAAAGCGCGCGCCCCATGATCAGCTCTTTGTCCTGCGCGGG
>DATFXD010000290.1:0-8168 GCA_035258605.1 Hyphomicrobiaceae bacterium
CAAACGAGGGTTGTTTATAGAGCCCAAGCGCAGAACACAATGCGAACACCGAGGCCAAATGCGCCAAGGAATGATCCAGGGACGACGCCAAGCCCGTGAAGATGCAAGACCAAGTCGCACCGGCAACAGCCCGCGGAGAGGGCGGCGACGCCCCCGCGCCTTGGCGCGGTCGGGCCAGCCACTGCGCCCTGCGATGCCAGGGCTCGGCGCGCACAGCTGGCGTTGCGTTGCGTTTGTCCACAGCTCACGATCCTGTGATCGGTTCGGTTCGTCCTGTGTTTGCGTTCCTCATGGGGTCGGGGGACCGCCCCCTGTTCGTTGCCCCCCGTCCCGCGTTCGTTGCCCCCAGTCCCGCGTGCGTTCTCTGACCCCTGTGGTGTTGCGTGGCGTCGGTTGAGCGTTTTGTTGCGTCCTTGTTGCGTTCCCCTGTGTTGCGTCAGTTCCCGAAATCCGAAGCATCAGGACCGCCTTGGCGGACCTCAGGGCGAGCCGCCGCTTGCAGTGTCACCGCGTCTGGCGGCACGGCTCGCCGCTCGGGTCGGTTCTGATCGGCAGTCAAGCTGTTGAGGAGCAGGTTGCCCATGTCTGTTGCAGGTCATTTGTGTTCACCGCGTCAACCGGCGGGCGCGTGGGTCGCGCTCAGTGAGGCCGCGCTCTCGATTGTGCGTCAGATCCGTGTCATGCCCGCCGCGGACGCCGCCTCTCAGCCCCCGGCCAGCATCGAGGAAGGTTAGGGATGGATGTCTGCTCCGCCGTCCCTGCAGCAGGCGCATCTAGCGTGCGACAGACCACGTCATCAACGGTTTTGCGTGACACGGTTTTGCGTCGTGAAACCGAGACGCTGGATGCGCCTGCTACTCGCTCAAGTTCAAGCCACACGTGCCCTGTGAAACCCAGAGGTGACCCGGATGTTCCCCCGCCACGTCAATTCCGTGCAATGGCATCAGGCGATGGACTACGCGCGGGCTGCGTGCGCCCGCATTTTTCGCGACGGTGGCAGCGCCGCCGAGGCACTCGCCGCCTTCGACCTACCGGCGACCGGGCCGACGCCCGACTGGAACACCTCGGTCACTCGCATCGCGGAGGCCTTGTGCGGCGGCGCGCAACGCAAGGCCGCCTGAAAACCCAACACCGCCTGACCGCAGCGGCGCCAGCCCAAGGCCGTTACGGCTCGAGCTCGGTGTCCCAGTAGAGATAGTCGAGCCAGCTTTCGTGCAGGTAGTTGGGCGGGAACAGGCGCCCGTTGCGGTGCAATTCGAACACCGTCGGCCGATAGGGCATCTGCCGCGGCTGCATGCCGGCGTGGTGCGCGAGGTGTCCGCCCTTACTCAGATTGCACGGCGCACACGCCGTCACCACGTTGTCCCAGCGGGTCTGGCCACCGCGTGAGCGCGGGATCAAATGATCGAAGGTGAGGTCGTCGCGCGCGCCGCAGTATTGGCACACGAAGCGATCGCGCAGAAACACATTAAACCGGGTAAAGGCCGGATACAGCGCCGGCTTCACGTAGGTCTTAAGCGACACCACGCTCGGCAGCCGCATCTCGAAGGAGGGGCTGCGCACGAAGCGCTCGTATTCGGAGACGATGTTGACCCGCTCCAGAAATACGGCCTTCACCGATTCCTGCCAGCTCCACAGCGACAGGGGATAATAGCTCAAGGGCCGAAAGTCGGCGTTGAGGACGAGGGCCGGAAAGTTCTCCGGCGCGGCGGCGTAAGCGTTCACAGCAGTGATCTCTCGACCATTTGCGTCAGCACGAATCAACGCCCGGGCGCAATGAGCGGGGCCATACTAGCGGTGCATGTCGGGCCTGTGAAGGTAGCGGTGCCACCTTGAAAATAAAGGCAAATTGCCGCCGTAGCGGCACCTCGATCACATTTTCAGGATGCCGGCGAGGAAGTGTCCGGCCAGCCACTGACCTGTGGCGTCGATGCCGTGGCCGAGGCCCGGCCGCACGTGCCACTCGAGCTTGAGGCCGGCGGCGGCGAGCTGTTCGCGGGCCACGTGCATGGCCTCGACGGGAATGAGATCGTCGTCCTCGCCGTGCACCAGCAGGATCGGCGGCCGGCCGGTGATGGCGCCGATGTGCTCCGGCCCGGCCAAAAGTCCCGAGTAGCCGACCACCGCTGCCGGCTGCCGGCTGCGGCGCAAGGCCACGTGCAGGGCAAGCATGGTGCCCTGGCTAAACCCGACCAGCGCCAGGCGCTCGGCACCGAGCTCGAGCCGGGCCAGCTCCCGATCGAGGAAACGATTGAGGTGAGGCTCGGCAGCGACCACGCCGCGCCACAATTCGTCGGGATCGCGAAAGGTCAAAGCGAACCACTGCAACGCACCCGGCATACCCGGGATCGTTTCCGGCGCATTCGGCGCCACGAAGGCCGCAGCCGGCAGGCGGGCCTGCCAGCCCTCAGCCAAGGCGATGAGATCATCGCCGTTGGCACCGTAACCATGCAGCAGCACCACCAGCGCCGTCGCCCGCCCGTGGCGGGGAGCGAGCCGCGGTCCATCGAGCAATCTGGGCGCGCCCGCAGCCATTTAGACCGGCGCCGCCTTGGCGGTGCGTTTGAGGTGAGCGTAGTAATTCCACAACAGCCGCGCCGCCACCCCGCGCCACGGCCGCCAGCGCTCGGCGATCGCCAGCAACTCTTGCGCGTTGGGCCGGCTCGCGAGCCCAAGCGCCTTGGCCGCGCCGATCTGCAGCGCCAGGTCGCCGGGCGCAAAGCCATCGCCACGGCCAAGACAGAACATGATGTAGATGTCCGCCGTCCACGGCCCGATGCCGCTGATGGCGGTCAGCGCGCCCACAATGTCGGCATCGCTGCTGGCCTCGAGCCGCGACAGGTCGAGACCATCGCTTAAGGCCGCCGAGATGGCGCGCAAGGTACGGATCTTGGACCGCGACAGCCCAACGCCGGCCAACTCAGCGTCGCCGAGCGCGGCCATCACCTCAGGTTCGAACGGCTGGCACAACAGTTCCGTGCGCGTCCAGATCGCCGACGCGCTCGCCACCGACAGCTGTTGGCCGACGATGATGCGCGCCAGCCCGGCAAACCCGGCCGGCCGTCGTCGCAACGGCGGATCGCCGGCAGCATCGTGCACCATGCGCATGACCGCGCAACGGCGCCGCAGGTGGCGCACGCCCTCGCGCAAATCGTGCTCGCTGGCAATGATGCGGGGCAGGACCGCGGTCTTGGGCCGCCCGCGCGGGGTCGGGGCGCCTTTCGCCCCCCGACCGGCCCCGCCTTTGCCACGGCCGCGCGCCTCGCCGCTTTCGCCGATGCTTGCCACCCCAGTCGATCCTCGCTGATATTGAAAGCGCCAGGTGTAGCGGTGCCAGCGGCCGGCACGCAAGGTTGAAAGCCGCCGGGGTCGCCGCGCCGGACCCCGTGCCAGCACCCCGTTCCCCCTGTGCCCCGTGGGTCCCTTGTGACGCCCTTGCCTTGCCGGCGCCGCGGCCGGCACACTAAAAGCCCGGGTGTGCCGCGTCGACTGACCCCAACGAGCTTTGGCGTTCAAACGCGATGCCACGACCGGTCTTCAGGTTTGCCCCCAGTCCCAATGGCGAACTGCATCTGGGCCACGCCCTTTCCGCCCTCCTCACCTTCGAGCGGGCACGTGCCGTCGGCGGCCGCTTCCTTGTGCGCATCGAGGACATCGACGTTGGCCGCACGCGCTCGAGCTTCATCGCCGGTATCTTCGAGGACCTCGCCTGGCTCGGGATCAGCTGGGAAGAGCCGGTGCTGCAGCAGTCGCACCGCCTGGGCGCCTACGCCGCCGCCGCTCAGCGCCTCGCCGCCATGGGTCTGCTCTACCCCTGCTTTGCCACCCGCGCCGAGATCGCCGGTGCCGCCGGCGATGGGGTGTCAGACCCCGACGGCGCCCCGCTTTATCCCGGACTTTATCGGCATGCGCCGGCCGAAACCATCGCCCGTCGCCAGGCCGCCGGTGAGGCCTTCGCCCTGCGCCTCGACATGCAGCGGGCGCTGGCGGTGGCCAAGGCCAAACTCGGCGGCGCCGCGCTCACGTTCACCGAACGCGATGCGGCGGGCGCCGCGCACACTCAGTTGGCGTGCCCCGAGCGCTGGGGCGATGCCGTCATCGTGCGCAAGGACGTGGCGACCAGCTACCATTTGGCGGTCGTCGTCGATGATGCCTGGCAGGGCGTCACCCACGTCACCCGCGGCCGCGACCTCATCGCCGCCACCGACTTGCATCGCCTGCTGCAGTTGCTGCTCGACCTGCCGGTGCCGGTCTACGAGCACCATCGCCTGATCACCGATGCCGACGGGCGCAAGCTTGCCAAGAGCGCTGGTGATGAAAGTCTGAGCGCCTTGCGACGCCAGGGTGTGACCCCCGAGCAAGTGCGCCAACGCGTCGGCTTGAGCCCGCCTCAATGGCAATGACTGCTCAGGGGGAAAGCGGAATAATTCAGCCGCGACATTGGCTTTGGCACGGGATTTGACAAAAGCCGGGCGAAAGGCGGTCGGCCAGTTCTGGCGCCGCCGCCATCGAATTTAATGCTTTGTTAAGTTCCTTGTCTCAGCTTGGTCCCAATCGGGCCTATAGTTGCCTCAGATCACACCCGAATTTTGCGTTTTTTGGGTATGGCTTTGGTCATCAAGGTGACTTTGGCGGCCGCCGGCGGGAAATAGAGCGGACCAATTCCAATGCCATTTACGTCCCAGCTCGAGCAGGGCGACTGGTTGATTGTGGCCGGCTGGCTGTGCCTGGTTTGCGCGCTGTCGCTCTATGGTATTGGCCTGTTATTGCATAACGTGCGCCGCAGGCTCACCGCAGCGCGCGCCAGCGATCGATCGCCGGCGCCATCCCAGGATCGTGATCGGCCGCTGCCCGCTGCCGGGCCCAGCCCGCCCGAGACGCTGCGACAATGGCTGCTGGTGACCGAGATCGTGGAATCGCGCCTAGCGCGGGTCGAGGCGATGGCCGCCTGGCACGCGGCGGCGGTGATCCAAGTCGATGCCGCCGAATATGCCTTGGGACGGCTGGTCGAGGAATGTGCCGCCGTGGTGCGGCGGCCGCCGGCTCCCCCGGTGATGCCGGCGCAGCAGCCGCCCGCCGCGCGTCCCGAGCCAACGCCGCTGGCAGCCTGACCCGCTCGCGCGCACTCAGGCGGCCGCGGCCGGCGCAAAGAAGCCGATCAGGGCGTCGAGCACAGCATCGGGCGCCTCCGCCATCAGCATGTGGCCCGAACCCGGGATCGTCACCGTCGCCGCACCGGCGATCAGCTGGGCCAGCTTTAGGCTGGCGCTGGGCGGGGTCATCACATCGCTGCCACCGATCACAAGGAGGCTCGGGCAGGCAACGCGCCGCGCCGCCGCAGGCCCCGAATTCCAGCGCTGGCAGGCCGTCAAGTCGGCGCTGAGGACGCCCGGTCGATTGCGCGCGAGCAGGGCCAGGCTGATGCCCGTCAGGCTGAGCCCGGGTTGGGCTGTGCCGCCGAGCTTGGCATCCCCCGACAGGGCCCAGCTGGTGATCAGCTGATGGGCCTTGCCCGGTTGATCGCGCGCCGCCGCCAACAAGGCCTCGTTCACCGGCAGCGCCGGCGCGGTCGCCAGCAACGCCAGGCGCTGGACCCGCGGCCCGAGCGCGGCCGCCGCCTCGAGCGCAATCGCCCCGCCCAAGGAATGGCCAACGAGCGCCACCCGGTCGCAGCCCGCCGCCGTCAGCAGGCGACCGATCCAGGCCGCCAGCTCCGGCACGGTTGACAGCGGCGGCCCCTCGGAGCGGCCATGCCCGGGCAGGTCGACCGCCAGCGCGGCATGCCCGTGCCAGGCAAACCAGCGCGCCGGCAGCTGCCAGTTGGTGTGGTCCTGCCCGGCCCCATGGATAAAGACCACGACCGGCCGCGCCGGATCCAACGCGCGCCCGCCGGTTGCCGCATAGGCGCGCCTGCCGTCGACCAGGATCTGCATCGGCTAGCCCTTCTGCGAGGCCCGGAGGGCCTGGTCGAGATCCTCGATCAGATCCTGGGCGTCCTCCAACCCGACCGACAAGCGCACCAGCTCTTCGCCGACGCCGGCAGTGTCGAGCTCGGCGCTCGTCATCTGCTGGTGCGTGGTGCTGGCCGGATGGATCACCAATGACTTGGCATCGCCGACATTGGCGAGGTGCGAGAACACCTTCAGCCGCTCGATCAGCTTGGCACCGGCGCGGCGCCCGCCCTTGATGCCGAAGCTCAGGATCGCGCCGGCGCCGGCCTTGAGTTGGCGCTCAGCCAGCGCGTGATCGGGGTGGCTCGCCAGTCCCGGATATTTCACCCAGGTCACCGCCGGGTGCGCCTCGAGATGCCGCGCCACCGCCTCGGCGTTGGCGACGTGCCGGGCCATGCGCACGGGCAAGGTCTCGATGCCCTGCAGCAGGTAGAAGGCATTGGCGGGGCTCATCGCCGCCCCGAAATCGCGCAAGCCCTCGGCACGGGCGCGGGCAATAAAGGCCGCCGGCCCGAATTCCTCGGCAAAGGCGATGCCGTGATAGCCGGCGTAGGGCTCGGTCATGGTCGCAAACTTGTCCGAGGCGGCCCAATCGAACCGGCCGCCGTCGACCAGCAGCCCACCGATCGCCACGCCGTGTCCGCCCAGGAACTTGGTGGCCGAATGCATCACGAGATCGGCCCCGAAGTCGAACGGCCGCAACAGGTAGGGCGTGGTGAAGGTGGAATCGACGGCCAGCGGCAGGCCGTGCGCGTGCGCCACCGCGCCGACGGCGGCAACGTCGAGCACCTCCAAACCGGGATTGCCCAAGGTCTCGGCGAACACCAGCCGGGTTGCTGGCGTGATGGCGCGCGCAAAGTTGGCGGGATCGCGCGGGTCGACCAGAGTGGTGGCGATATTAAAGCGCGGCAAGGTGTGCACGAACATGTTGTGCGAACCGCCGTAGAGGCGCGAGGAGGCCACGATGTGGCCGCCGGCCCCCATCAAGGTGGCGATCATCAGATGCAGCGCCGCTTGCCCGCTCGCCGTCGCCACCGCGCCGACGCCGCCCTCGAGCGCGGCGATGCGCTCTTCCAGCACCGCCGTGGTCGGGTTGGAGATGCGCGAATAAATGTGACCGGCGCGCTCCAGGTTGAAGAGCCCGGCGGCGTGGTCGCTGTCCTCAAACACATAGGACGTGGTCTGGTAAATGGGCACCGCGCGCGCCCCCGTCGCCGGGTCGGGGCGCTGGCCGGCGTGCAGCGACAAGGTGGCAAAGCGCGGCGATTTGGCAGCGGTCATTGGACCTCGTCCCCGGCAACGGATCGGGTGGTAGCGGGTGCCGACGCGGGGCCGCAGCCCCAGGCGTGCTGGCCCAGCACCGGTGGCGGCGAGCATGGCACAGGAGCGGGCGCCAAAGCCAGGGCCGACCGGGCCCTTGCCTGGTGCCGCGCCTTGCCTTGCCCCGCGGCCCGCGCGTCAGGAATAGAACGCGGTTTCGAAGGCGTAGTAGAGCGGCAGCGCCTTCTTGTCGGCGAAGGGAAGCACCTGCGTCAGGTAGACGCCGCCAATGCCGGTCTCCTGATCGATCCAGTAGTAGGAATTGGCAAGGCCCGCCCACATCAGGCCGCCGGCAGGGCGGCCGGTCGGCGCCGGCTCGTCGTTGATCTGGAACGTCAGCCCCCAGGACTTGGGGCAGCCGGGGAAGAACTCCGCGTCATTGGAAAGCGCCGGCGCCGCCGTCGTCAGCAGGCTCACGCGCGCGCTACCCATGTTGTTGCGCGACATTGCCTCAACGGTGGCGGGCTTGAGCAGTTGCGTGCCATTGGTGCGGCCACCATTGAGAATCATGCGTACGAATTTGAGATAGTCACCGGCGGTCGAATAAAGACCGCCGCCACCCATGTCGAATTCCGGGTCCTGCGGGATCTCGAGCTCCAGTTGCGGCACCAGCCGATCGTCCTCGCCGCGCTGATGGATCTTGGCCAGCCGGTCGCGCATCGCCGGCGTGATCTTGAAGGCGGTGCTCGTCATTCCGAGCGGCGCCAGCAGGTTCTCCTCGAGGGTGCGGCCCAGGCGCTGACCGCTGACCGCCTCCACCATCTTGCCGACCCAGTCGATACTGATGCCGTAGTACCAGCGCTCGCCGGGATCGAACAGCAACGGGGTCGACAGCGCCGCGTTCTGACAGCTGATGATGCCGGGCACGTTCTTGGCGGCTTGGTAGCTGGCGACGTC
>DATFXD010000291.1:0-67087 GCA_035258605.1 Hyphomicrobiaceae bacterium
ACCATCGAGGCATGGCCGGCCCAACCGCCGCCGTCTTCGCGGCCGCTTTTGACGCCGCAGTTGGCGAACACGACCAGCGAACTGGCGTTGGTGGAGGCCGCCGCCGGCCGGTAGCGGGCCACAAGCCCCACGCCGCGCTGATGACGCCTCGCCATGCTGTCTCCTCGATCGGCGCGTCGCCCATCGGTGGCGCAATGGCGCGCCCCAGCAGGGTCGCGGGCATGGCCAGGCTGCGGGGCCGCCATCGTCTAGGCGCCGCCGGCGTCGGCTGCCAGCAACGCCAGCAGCGCCGCGTTGAAGCGCTCGGCAGCCTCGTAGGCAACCCAGTGGCCGGCACCCTCGATCAGCCGAACCTCGAGCTCGGGGTGATGCCGGCGCAGGATCTCGAGCCGCGTTGCCAACGAGGTGCGGGCGATGATGTCGCGCGTGCCCCATATGGTCGTGAGCCGGGCGGTGACGTTGGCAAGCGCCTTGGCCAGCCCGTCACTGGTCGCGAACGGGCGGCTGCGAAAGCGCGCGCGCGTGATGTTCTCGGCCTGCAGATGGATGGCGAGGGCGTCGATGTTGTCCGGGTCGGCGAACATCAACACCTCGAGGTTCTGGCGGAAGACCGCGGCGATCTCCGCTGCGGTCATGCCGGTGCGACGCTTGGCGAAGGGGTCGCGCGGTTCGGCGCTGAGCCCCAGCGCCGCCACGCCGACCAGGGTCAGATCGAGGATGCGGCCGCGCATGCGCGCCGCCGTCAAACCGGCGATGTGGCCGCCGAAGGAGAAGCCGACCAGCCGCAGTGGGCGGGGCTGCGGGATCAGCGCCTCGAGCCCGGCCACCACCACCTCGGCCACGCTGGCGGGCAGCAGCGGCTCGGGCGGCATCGCGGAAGCGCCCAATCCCGGCAGATCGGGGACCCACAGCTGATAGTGGCGCGACAGCTCGGGGATGTTGCGCAGCCAGTGCGTCCACGATCCCGAGCCGCCGTGCAGCAAGATCAGCGGCTCGCCCGCACCCCAGACCCGCCACACCATGCTGCCATCGCCGCACGGCGTATAAAGTTGCCGAGCCGTGCCGGCGATGCGGGCGACCACGGCCGCCGGCTCCGGCGCCGCCGGCTGGGCTTCCGGTTCGCTTCGGTGTTCGCCGCTCACGCCGGCATCGCCGTCTCGGCCAGGCGCGCCCAATAGGAAATGCCGGCCGGGATGGCGGCATCATTGAAGTCGTATTGGGGGTGGTGCACGCCGGCGGTGTCGCCGTTGCCGAGGAAAATAAAGGCGCCGGGCCGGGCCTCGAGCATGAAGGAAAAGTCCTCCCCGCCCATGACCGGGGAGACGTTGGTATCGACCTTGTCGGCACCAGCCACCTCAGCCGCGACCTCGGCGGCGAACGCGGTCTGCCGCGCATGGTTGCGGGTCACCGGGTATTTGCGCTCGTAGCTGGCCTTGGCCACGGCGCCGTGCAACCGGGCCGTCGATTCGGCCACCTCGATGATGCGTCGCTCCATCAGATCGCGTACATGCGGCGTCAGCGACCGGGCGGTGCCCTGCAGCATCGCGGTTTGCGGGATGACGTTGAGGGCCTCGCCGGCGTGGAACATGCAAATCGAGATCACGCCGGCGTCCAAGGGATCGAGGTTGCGCGAGACGATGGCATTGAGCGCGGTGACGATGTGGGAGCCGATCAGCACCGGATCGATGCATTGGTGCGGCCTGGCGGCATGGCCGCCCTTGCCGGTGATCTCGATGCGGATGCCGTCGCTGGCGGCCAACAGCGGACCGGGGCGAATGGCGAATTGCCCGGCCGGGATACCCGGCATGTTGTGCATGCCGTACACCTCCTGGATACCCCAGCGCTCCATCATGCCATCGTCCAGCATCGCCTTGCCGCCGGCACCGCCTTCCTCCGCCGGCTGAAAGATGACGATGGCGGTGCCATCGAAATTGCGCGTCTCGCACAGGTACTTGGCGGCGCCCAGCAGCATGGCGGTGTGCCCGTCGTGGCCGCAGGCGTGCATCTTGCCCGGGCTGATGGAGGCATAGGGCAGCCCCGTTGTCTCCGTCATCGGCAGGGCGTCCATGTCGGCGCGCATGCCGATCACCCGGCCGGACGCCGCCTTTTGCCCCCTGATGACGCCGACCACGCCGGTCCTGCCGATACCGGGGACCACCTCATCGCAGCCAAACGCCTTGAGCTTTTCGCTGACGATGTGTGCGGTGCGGTGCACCTCGTAGAGCACCTCGGGATGCTGGTGGATGTCGCGACGCCACAGCGTCACTTCATCGTGGAGCGCGGCGGCGCGATTGATGATCGGCATCGGGCGTATCCTCGGCAAGCGCCGGCGGCAGGGGAAGGACGGCGGGACGTGCGCGGCAGGGAAGCAAATCGCCCGAGGCGGGTCAAGGCGCGGCCGGGGCTAACGGCGAAAGCGCAGATTGAGACCCTGTGCCCGCCAGGCGGCCTCGATCGCGTCAAGGTCGGTAGCGCCCGACGGATTGGCCTTGCTCGGCGCCCAGGCGGCACGCTGCGGCCAGCCCCGGCGCCAGATGCCAAGCAATCGTGCGAGCTCGCCCAGCGGGTCGGCGTGATCGTCGACGCGGAGATCGAGATCGGCAAAATCCTCGCTCGTCGTCAGCAGCAGCGCCGCCGACTGCCGGCCGCGACGATCTCCGCCTGCGCGCTCGCCGGCCTCGAGCGCACTGATGAGGCGTTCGGGCAGCGCCAGCTCATCGCCGCCGGCGAAGGCGGCAACGGTCGCCGCCAACACCGCTTCGCCGGCCAGCATGTTGCCGGCCACCGAGAACTGCGGCCCGGTGCGGTCGCCGCAGTACTCGACGCAGTGCCGGCCGGTCGAGGCGGCGGTGCGACCGTGGCGATCGACGGCATGCACCTGCCGCAGCTCGCGGCCGTGATCGGCGGTGAGCGCGCTGTTGATGGCGGTGGCGGGGTCGACGCCGCGCGCCATCAGATCGAGGATGGCGGGGCCGAGATAGCGATTGGTGATCGACTGGGTCGACACCGCGCCGACCCCGGAGCGCACGTAGGGGCAGTGGGCACCGACGGCGAAGGCGCACGTTGCCACCGCCACCGCCAAGGCGCCACTCGCCGGATCGTGCGCGACGATCGACCAGGTCATGGCCGTTCAGCCTTCGAGCGGTGCTCGGTTACTTCTTTTCGACATTCCAGAACACCGGGTTGGTTGCCACCAACAGGCCCTCGATGGTGTTGCGGAAGGCGGTGGGCTGCAGGTATTGGCCGAGCACGACGTGCGTCGGGGATTGGGCGGCGCGCTCGGACACGGCCTCGGCCAGCGCCCGCTGCTTGCCCGCATCCGTCGCCTTGGCAAAGGCCTCGCGCAGGCGCTCCAGTTCTTCATCGCAGGGCCAACCGAACGTCGCCTTGTCGCAGCTGGCATTGAGGAAGTTGGTTGCCACCGGATCGAGCACGTCGACCGAACCCCAGGAGGTGAGATAGATGCTCCAGCCGCCCGCCGACGGCGGCTCCTTCTTGGCGCGCCGCGCCACCAGGGTCTGCCAGTCCATCGCCTGCAGGTCGACCTTGAAGCCCGCCTTTTCCATCAGTGACTTGGCCACTGGCGCCAGATTCGACAGCGAGGCAATGTCGGTCGATTGCATGAGGACCACCGGGGTGCCGTCGTAGCCAGCCTCTTGCAGCAGCTGTTTGGCCTTGGCGGCGTTGCCTTCGAGCTTGTCCTCCCAGCCCTTGCTGGTCTCGAGCGGGGAGCCGCAGGGATAGAGCGACTTGCACACCAGGTAGTACTTGGCGTTGCCGATCGTGCTCTCCAGGAAATCGCGCTGGTTGAGTGCGTAGGCGACCGCCTGCCGAATCTTGGCATTGTCGAACGGCTTGTGCAGCGCATTGAAGCGCAGCGCGTACTGCCGCCCCATCGGCGCCACCACCAGAAAGCGGATGTTGGGGTCGGCGCCAAGCAGCGGCAACAGATCGTGCGGTGGCGTCTCGATAAAATCGATCTCGCCGTTGATCAGCGCATTGGCCTGGGTTTGCGGATCGGCGATCCACAACCACTCGACCCGGTCGACCTTGACAAGCTTGCCGCCGGCAAATCCCGATGCCGGCTCCGGGCGCGGCCGGTATTTGGGATTCTTGACGTAGACCGCCTTTTCGCCGGGCTTCCATTCGTCCTTCTTGAAGATAAAGGGCCCCGAGCCGGTGGTATCGGTGATCTGCGTGTTGGGATCGGTCTCGGCCACACGTTTGGGCATCATGAACGGCACGTTCGAGGTCGGCTTGCCGAGCGTGGCCAGCACCAGGCCATAGGGTTCCCGAAGCCGCATCTGGAAGGTCTTGTCGTCGACCGCCTTGAGCTCGACGACAAAGCTCATCAGCTTTTGCGCCATGCCATCGCGCGCCGCCCAGCGCTTGAGCGAGGCCACACAATCGTCTGCCGTCACCGGCGAGCCATCGTGCCAGGCAAGGCCGTCGCGCAGGCTAAAACTCCAGGTGAGCTGGTCGCCGCTCACGCTCCAGCGCTCGACCATCTGCGGCCTGACCTCGAGCTTTTCGTCGAGCGCGAACAGCGTGTCGTAGATCATAAACCCGTGGTGGGTGCTGATCAGCGCCGTCGTCCAAATCGGATCGATGATCTTAAGATCGGAGTGGAGCGACACTTTGAGCGTGGTTTCGGCTCTCGCCGGCGTCGCTACCGCCAGCGCGGCGGCCACCGCAACGGCGACGAGGCCACGGTGCGCCCAACCGATCATAAAGCGCATGGTTCAACTCTCCTGCCGGTTGCGGCGCCGCCCGCCAATGGCGAGCCGCGCCCGGACTTGAAGCCTGCCACGGCCCACGGCCGCCGTGGCTTAGACCTTGACCTTTTCCTCGTCCAGCACGCGTTTGACGGCAGCGCGCGCCAGCATCCGATCCTTGAAGGCGCCGTAGTGCTCGAGGTCGGCCACCGGCAGCTCGCGCCGCACGCCCCAGGCGTAAAACACGAGCGCATAAGGATCGAGCACCGAATAGCTGTCCGCCAGCCACTGACGGCCCTTGAGCGCACGGTCGATGCCTTCAAGATAGCCCTGAAAGGCCTTGCGGCCGGCCGCCTGGATCTCGGGGAAGATCGCCGGGTCGCTGGCGTAGCGCTCCGGCCGGCTGATGTGGGCGTGGGCGGGGTGAACGCTGGCCGCGAACAGGCCGATCAGCGACAATGCCCGCGCCTCGCCGATGGCATCCTTCGGCCATAGCCCGAAGCGCTTGCCGAGGTAAGGCAGGATGGCGGTGTTTTCGGTGAGGTTTTCGCCGTCGTCGAGCCGCAAGGCCGGCACCCGGCCCTGCGGATGGATCTTGAGGTAGGCCTCGGTCCTCTGCTCGCCGTTGGCGAGGTCGATGCGCTGCGCCTCGTAGGGCTCCCCGCCTTCTTCGAGCACGATATGCGCGGCGAGCGAGCAGGCGCCCGGAGCATAGTAAAGCTTCAACACGTGAGCATCCTCCTGTCAGAAACCGAGTTAGGCGCCGCGCCACGCGCGCCGCAGGTCCGGCGGGCGGCCAGCGCAAAATTCGGGACAAGGCTAGCGCAGCGCGCCCGTAAATTCGAGCCGGTTGTGGCCGTTGCTGGCGTCTGTGGCCTCGACGCGGGCTCGCCGGTGGGCCCTTGCTGGCGAGGCCGAAAAGGGTATGCTGCTCACCGGACGGTGACTCACAGGCCTGTTTGTTGGCTTTGCCCGACGTCGAGGGGAAGGTCCTGGTGCCGGATCTGGTCTTGGGCGGTTCGTCCAAGCGGAATTGAGGCGCAAGGAGATTGGTTCTGGGCGACGTCTCGGGGTGTGAGGGAGGGTTGGGGGAGTGCGGCCAAGTAACCTGCGCCTGGGGGCTCTCTGTGCTCATCTCCTGATCACCGGTGGCCTCGTGCTGGCGGGTGGCGCGCTGGCGGTGGCCGGCGAGGCCGCGGCGGGGCGGCCGGCAACGAGCGCGCCGGACGTCGTCGGGCGCGATCTTTTAAGCTACGTGGCGATTGGCGATCTGTTGCGTCGGGGTGTGCCGCAGCCGGCGCCGTTCGCCGTGTGCGGCGATGCGGGCGAGCAAGGTGCCGCCTCTAGCGCCAGCCCCGTGCGCTGCACGGTGCCACCCAGCGGTTTCGGCCCGGTCACGGCGCCGATCCTGACCCCCACCCCGCCGCAGGCATCCGAACCGCCGTCGCCGGGCGGCACCAATGCTCCGGTACCTCAGACCCCGCCACCACAGCCCACCAACGCCAGCGAGCCGGCGCCGCCCCCGGCCGCGCCACACCCCGCCGCCGACCCAGGCTTTCGTTACAATCCGCCGGGCGCGCTCGCGGAGCGTGATGCCAATGCCAAGCGCGGGCGCAAGGAAGACCGCAAGGTCTATGCGCCCAACATCCTGTTTCCGATCCGCCTCGATGCCGGCCGCTTTGCGTCGATGAACTCGCAGATCTGGGGTTATGGCGGCGGCGGCTACGGCGGCGTCGGCGAGGCCGGCGGTCAAGAATGCGATCCGCGCAACTATGACCCCATGCACCAGCGTGACAACTTCTGCGAGGTGCGGGGCTGGAGCATGCCGTTGTGTCCGGGGGGCCAGGGCCACCAGGGCCAGGACATTCGGCCGCCGACCTGCAAGGACAACACCTGGGAGGTGGTGGCCGTGGTCGACGGCGTCATCACGCTTGTGACCGCGAACACGACGGTGAAGCTCAAAGCCAATGATGGCACCGTGTTCGAATACCTGCACATGCATCCGAACTCGATCCGCGTGAAGGAGGGCAGCAAGGTCAAGCAGGGCGATGTCGTCGGCCGCGTCTCCAAGTACATGGAGGGCAAGCCCAGCACCACCTACCATCTGCACTTCAACGTGCGCCAGCGCATCCAGGTCGGCAGCAAGGTGCTTGAGGTCTATGTGCCGCCCTATACCTCCCTGATCGTCGCCTACCGACGCAGCAAAGGCCTCGACGCCGGCCTCGACGCCGACGGCAATCTCAAGGTCGACCCGCTGCTCGAGATCGGCGCCGCCGTGGCCCAGGCTCCCCCGCAGCCACCGGCCCCAGCCCCCAGCCCGCCACCACCAACGCCGCCGGCCGAGGCCGGTGGGCAGCCGCCGCCACCAACACCGCCGGCTCCCGAGCCGCCGGCACCGACACCGCCCGCGGCTCCGGCACCCGAACCACCACCCGCTCCGGCCCCGCCGCCCACACCGGCCCCGGCCCCGCCGCCGCCCACACCGGCGCCGCCGCCGTCGCCAACGCCGCCGGCTCCCGAGCCGCAGAAAAGTTGGTGGCAGCGTGGCATCGATACCGCCATGGAGTTGTGGAAGCGCTGGTGGAAGTGACGCGAACGGAACGTGCGCCCGTCAGGCCAAGGCCGGACGTGGGCGGGCGTCCATATCGAGGCGGCTTGTAACGGAGGCCCGTGATGCGCTGGCTCATGGTCGCGACAGCCCTCCTCGCCTGGGGCGGGACGGCATTGGCGCAGTCCCCCACCCCCGACGATCTCGATCGGCTCAAGCGCATGCTGGACGAACGCCTGCCGCAGGCCCCGCGCACGCGCGGCCTGACCAAGAGCGAGCGCCCACTGCGATCAGACGACTTCCAGTCGATTCGTCGCCGCGACCAGGACGGAACCGCCACTCCCGACGCCAAGCCCGGCAAGGGCTCGCAATGGCAGGCACCGGCGATGTTCGGCATCGCCGCGGCCCAAGCCGCTGACGAGGCTGGCGTGCGGCAGCCGTCGCCGGCGCCGCCGCGCGGCTCCCAGCGGGTGCAGGCAAGCCGCGACAGTTATGTGATCGTGCTCAAGACCGACCTCAGCGGCGAACAGCTGGACGCGGCGCTGCAAACCTTGAGCCAGAAATACAATCTTGAGGTGACGCGCGCCAACAAGCTGGGCGAGATCCGGGTGTCGCCGCGCCGAGCGGCAACACGCGGCCTGGCGGCGGCGCCCGCCCCCGCCCAATCGCTCGGCGCCGCCTTGGAGCCGCCGATCATCAAGGAGCTGCGCAACGAGCCGTTCGTCGACGCCGCCTACGTGGATTTTCTGGTCACTCCCAAGTCGCTGCCGCGACGGTCCGATACCAAGGTGCAGGCGGGCGGCACGACCTACACCTGGAACTGGGGCGTCGGTGACAGCAACGACGGCAACTGGGGTTTGAAGATGCTGCGCATGCCGCCGGTGTGGACCATCCTCAATCGCGTGCGCAAGATCGATCCCGATCGGCCGCGCACGCGCATGGCGTTTCTCGATGTCGGTTTCGGCACGCACAGTCACATCAGTTACAATGCCGTGCTCGGTGGCATGCCCGCCAACCCGCCCAAGGCCGAGTGCACCTATAGCCACGGCACGCACGTGGCCGGCATCGCCGGCGCGCTCTACGGCAAGGGACGCGGCATCGACGGCATGGTGCCGGATTCCAAGATCGATGCCATCCCGGTCAGCTCCGAGGTCTGGCTCGAGGGAACCAACCTCGGCGTGACCAGTCAGCTGATCCAGCGCGCCATGCTGTTCAGCGGTGCCATCGATTCGCTGATCGACTTTATAGATCAGTATCCGCTCAAGCCGGGGGAGAAGCGGGTGGTCAACGCCAGTCTCGGCTACAACTGGTCGGCGCTCGGCTTCGCGTTCGGCAAGGACGCGGACGAGGATGAGAACGTCAAAGCGCACATCTTCAACAGCGCCCGCTCGGTGCAGCGGCTGGCCGCCAAATTCAAGGACAGCATCCTGATCGTGGCCGCCGCCGGCAACGATTCGGAAGGCGAGGCGACGCCGCACTGGGCCGAATTCGCAAGCCCATTCGGCTTTGCGGCCACTCACGAGTCGCCAACCTTCCAGAAGGCCACCAATATTCTGATCGTCGAAGCGCTCGGCCGCGACGGCAAACGCGCCTCGTTTTCCAACGCCGGCGGTCACGTGGCAGCCCCCGGCGTCGATATCATGAGCACCCTGGCCGGTGTCAGCGACGGCTACGGGCTGTGCAGCGGCACCTCGCAGGCAACACCGCACGTCACCGCCCTGGCGGCGATCCTGTTCGAACTCGACCCCAACAAATCGCCGGCCGAGATCGCCGCCGTCATCCGCAGCTCGGCGCGGCCCGGCGTCGATGGCGCCACGCCGCGTGCCGACGCGCTGGCGGCGGTGCTCAAGCTCTCGCCGGACAACATCAAGTACCTGGTCGACCTCAACGGTGACGGCAAGGTCGACAGCGCCGACCTCGACATCATCAAGACGCATCTCATCGTTCTCGATGATGCTCGGCGCAACGGCACGCCGTTCACGATCGACCTCAACGGCGACGGCGACATCAACGACAACGAGGCGTGCTGGCCGCTGATCGACTTTGTCGGCGCCGGCAAGGCGCTCTATTTCGAGCCGCCCGGCCAGGCCGCCGGCCCCGGGCGCGCCAGCGATCTCGAGATGCTGGAGGCGGGTTGGACCGACGCCGGCAAGCCCTTCAAGACGGCGCTGCGCGAGGTTGGCCTGGAGGCGTTGCTGGCGCAATTCAGCGGCACGCAAGGCGCCTCGCCGCTGGTCGCCAGCGTCGCCGCGGCAGCGCGCAATGAAACGGCACCCGTCACCGGCGCAGTGACGCCGGCATCCGGCGGCTGCCGCTAGAGCCCACGTTGGCAACAGAAAGGAACGACAGGCCATGCCTATCCAGGTTCCATTCGGCGGCATCCTGGTCGCGGTCAGCGCCGCCCTGATGGTCGGGGGCATCGTCGGCGGCGCCGCCGCCCAGGATCTGCGCAGCGACGTGACGCGGGCGGTCGACGAGATCCGCAAGGATAACCGAAGCGTGACCGTACAGATCGACCGCAACACCGGCTTGCCGACCTCGATCAAGGGCCTGACGCCGAGGCCCGATCCCTCGGTTGGCCTGACCGCAACCCGCAGCTTGACCGGCGAGCCCAGCGAAGAGGATGTCCGCCGCGCCGTCGAGGCGTTCATGGCGACCAGCCAAATCCGCTCGGCCTTTCCCCAGGGCAACGCACAGGAGCGCAAGGTCGTCACCCAGGTCCGGCGTGACCCCGACATCAAGGGCCAAAGCGTTGCGCACGTGACGCAACAGCTGAACGGCATCCCGGTATTCGGCTCGTCCGCCAAGTACGTGGTCAATCCGGCGCTGGCGGTGACCGACATCACCGCCAGCTATTCCACCGTTGCCATCGCCAGCACCACGCCCAGCATCAGCGCGGACGAGGCTACGACCGTGGCCCGCACCCACGTCCGCGACCTGTTGTCGAAACGGGCGCGCGACCCCGGCCTCGACCGGCTGTTCGCCAATCTCGATACCCTGCAGCCAAACTCGGAACTGACGATCTTCGATCCGGCGCTCTTGCGCACGCGCGGCGCCAACCCGGGTCCGCTGCGGCTCAGCTGGCTGGTGTCCGTCGATTCGTTGCGCGTGTTCGTCGACGCCGAGGATCGCAAGGTGCTGTTCTTCTATCGCGAGCATCCCTCGCTGATGGTGCGGCGGGTGTATGATCTGTCGAGCAACAACGCCTTCCCCGGGCAGAAGGTGCTTGACGAGGAGACCAATGAGCGCATCGACGCCGTTCCGGCCGACGCCATGCGCGCCTTCCAGAACACCGGCTTCGTGCGCGACTTCTACTATGTCGTGCTCGGTCGCAGCGGGCTCGAAGCCGCCGGGGCCAAGACCAACATCCCGCTCGAATCCTACGTGCGTTACAGCAGCGAACAGAATGCCTACTGGTGCCCGGCCCAGAGCGTCAGTTGCCCGAAGGCCAAAGTCATGGTCTACGGTCCGGGGTTTGCCGGCGCGCTCGACGTCGTCGGCCACGAGCTGACGCATGGCGTCATCCAGCACGAGGCCGACCTGGTGTACGCCGACGAATCGGGGGCCGTGAACGAGGCGCTTGCCGATATCTTCGGGACCCTGATCGAGTTTCAGGCCAGAGAGGGGGCCGGCAATTGGCTGATTGGCGAGGCCTTGCCTGGCTATTCGGAGGCGAGCCCGATGCGCAGCATGGCCGATCCGCACCTGAAGGGGCCCGGCAGCGCCTCGCTGTTCAACAAGGCCATGCCGTTTTCGGTGACCGCCAACCGCGGCCAGCCCGACCACTACTCGGAATACGTGGTGCGCTCCGATCCGTTGTGCGACACGACCTGGGATTACCTCTCCGGCTGCGTGCATTTCAACAGCGGCGTCCTCAACAAGCTGGCCTACCTGGTGTCGGAGGGTGGCGAGCATAAGGGCGAGGCCATCACCGGCATCGGCCGGTTGAAACTGGCGCGCATCGCCTATCGCGCGCTCACCACCAAGCTCAATGCCACCTCGGGTCTGGCGCACGCCGCCGATGCGTTCGTGACGGCGTGCACCGAGCTGGTGGGTAACGCGGCCGGCATCACGGCGCAGGATTGCGTGCAGGTCGACAATGCCCGGCGCGCCGTCGGGCTTGGCACCGACAGCTGAGCCGCTTGCCGCGTTGACGCCGCCCCGGCGGCCGGCGGATGATTAGGCTGCAGGTGGGCTCAAGCGGCAAGCAGGAGCATCGATGCGTCGCGTCAACGTGTTGAACATTCATCGGATCAGCGCTGCCGACCGGCGCCAGATCGAGGCCGTCGATACCGCCGTGCAGTTGACCGACGCCGGCGGCTGGTGGGACGGCGAAATTCGCGAGACCTGGCCGGCCTTCACCTCGGCGCGCTACCTGCCACCCGCCGCCACCGGCGCGGGCAGTCGCTCCGAGCGCGACCGCCTCTTGGCCGAGGCCGAAGTCATCCTCGGCGGCTGGCCGTTCCCGCGCGACCTGCGCGCCCGGGCGCCGCGGCTCAAATGGTTCCACCAGCGGCCGGCCGGGGCCAGCAACCTGATGCTCGGCGACCTGTGGGGCAGCGACGTCATCGCCACCACCTCGCGCGGGGCGGGAAATACGCTGGCGATGGCCGAGTACGCGCTGGCCGGCATTCTCTACTTTGGCAAGGGCCTCCATCGCGCCAGCATCGATCGCGATGCCAGCCACTTCGACCACCGCGCCTACCGGCCGTTGCTGCTTGAGGGCAAGACCGTACTGGTGGTCGGTGCCGGCGGCATCGGGCTCGAGGTCGGCAGGCTGTGTGCCGCCATCGGCATGCGCGTCATCGGCACCCGCCGCCAGCCCGGCGCCGGTGGGTCGCTGCCGCCGGGCTTCAGCCAGATCGGCGGGCCGGACGAGCTCGATCACCTGCTCCCCGACAGCGACTTCGTGGTGATTGCCTGTCAATGGACGCCGCAGACGCACCGGCTGTTCAACCGCGAGCGGTTCCAGCGCATGAAGGTCGGCAGCGTGCTGGTCAATGTCGCCCGCGGCGAGATCATCGATGAGGAGGCGCTGGCCGACGCCTTGCAGAAGGATAGGCTGCGCGGCGTGCAGCTTGACGTCTACACCGGCGAATTCGAGCACACGCCGATATCCCGGCTGTGGTCGGATCCGCGCGTCATGATCACGCCGCACATTTCCAATGTCAGTGACAGCGACCGGCATGCCGGCATCGACGTGTTCTGTGAAAATTTGCGCGCCTATCTCGACGGCCTGCCGCTCAGAAACGTTATTGATTGGACGCGCGGCTATTAGCTTGGGCAACGAGGTGCGGGTTGCGCACCCCACCCAAGCCTAGGGCCGCCGTTGCAAGAACGCCAACACCCCGTCCTTGAACACGCGGTCGCCCACCGCCAGCATGTGATCGCGGCGCGGGATCGGCAACGCCTCGGCGCCCGGGATCAGCGCCGCCAGCTCCGTGGCGCTGCCGCCGATCACGTCCTCGGTGCCGGTTGCCACCAGCACCGGACAGGCGATGCGGCCCACCATCTCGCGGCTGATCGGATCGCGGGCGCCGCGGATACAGGCGGCCAGCGCCTTGAGGTCGCTGCCGGTCTTTTCCGCGAACGCGCGGAAGGTGCGCGCCGTCGGATTGACCACCTCGTCGATCGAGGGTGCTTCGAGCGCGTGCGCGATCGGGCCGGTGCCGGCCATCGGTCGCACCATGTTGCCGCCGAGGCCGCCGAAGATGGCGCTGCGCACGCGCTCGGGGTGCGCCAGCGTCAGGAAGGCGGTGAGGCGCGCGCCCATCGAATAGCCCATCACGTCGGCGCGGGCGATGCCGAGATGGTCGAGCAGCCGCCGCGCATCCTCCATCATCAGCGCCGGCTGGTAGGCGGCCGGGTCATAGAGTTTCTGACTTTCGCCATGGCCGCGGGCGTCGTAGGCGATCACACGGTAGCCGTTGCGCGTCATGAGACCGACCCAGCCGGGATCGACCCAGTTGTATTTCACGCTCGATGCAAAGCCGTGTACGAGCAGCACCGGGTCGCCGGTGCCGGCATCGATGAACTTGAGAGAAACACCGTCGGAAACGAAGCTGTGCACCAGATGCCTCCTCTTGCCGGGCTCGTTTGCCAGCGGCGATTGGCGCCGCCGTCCCCTATCGGACGGCGCGGCGAGGAACTATCATTTGCCAACGTTGCAAACAGGAACGCAGGGCCACCATGGCAGTTTCGATCATCCCGCATCTTGCCAACGACCAGGGGGTGGAGAAGATCTATATCGGGGTCAAGGAATTCCAATGCATGGGAGCACGGCCACCCCACGATCACCCCCACGTTTATCTGGATATGGGGGCCGATCCGCAGATCCTGTGCCCCTACTGCTCGACCCTATATATTTATGACGGCCGCTTGGCGGCCGACCAGTCCGATCCGCCGGGTTGCCTCGTCACCCCATCGGAGGGCGCAACCTGAGGCGGAGGCGCGAGCGCGCCGCCGATGTCCCTTGGCCCTGACCCTTGCCCCTGACCTTGGCCCCTGACCTTGGCCCCTGACCCCGGCCCATCACCTGGGCCCATAACCCCATGAGCCATGAGCGCCCGATCCTGGTGGTGGGTGGCGGCATTGCCGGACTGGCGCTGGCGCTGGGGCTGGCGCGCCATGGCCGCGAGGTGGTGGTGCTCGAAAGCCGGTCCGAGTTCGAGACCGCCGGCGCCGGCATTCAGCTTGGTGCCAATGGGGTGCGGGTGCTTCAGAGCCTTGGCGTTGCCGACCACTTGGCGGCCGCGGTCGGCGCACCGGAGGCGATCCGCATTTTTAATGGACGGTCGGCGGCGAGCTTGGCAAGCCTGCCGCTCGGCGCCTGGTTCAGGGCGCGTCACGGCGCTCCCTACTGGACCATGCATCGTGGCGATTTGCATCGGGCGCTGGTGCAGGCGGCAAACAGCGAGCCGCGCATCCTGCTGCGCCCCGGCAGCGCGCTGGCCGCGGTTCGGCAGGAGCCCGACCAGGTCATCGCCACCGACGGCGGCGGCAGCCGCCTCGCCGGTGCAGCCCTGGTCGGGGCGGACGGGTTGTGGTCGGCCGTGCGCCAGGCGCTGTTTCCACGCCTCAAGCCGCTCTTGGTCGGCGCCACAGCGGCGCGCACGGTGCTCAGCGCGGGCCGGGCAGGACGGCTTGCGGGGCCGCACGTGGGGCTGTGGCTTGGCCCCGGCGCCAATGTCGTCCACTACCCGGTGCGCGGCGGCAGCGAGGTCGCCGTCGTTATCATCGCGCGCCAGCACGGCCAGGCAAACGGTTGGGACACCCGCGTCGATACTGGCGCCGCCCTCAAACCCATCGCCACCTTTCACCCCGAGCTGACCGAGGTCCTGTCCGCTGCCGACGACTATCGGCAATGGTCGCTCTATCGCCTCACCGGCCTGCCGCACTGGTGCGTTGGCCGCGTCGGGCTGATCGGCGATGCCGCCCATCCCGTGCTGCCGCACCTGGCGCAGGGCGGTGCCCTGGCGCTCGAGGATGCGCTGCGGCTCGCTGCGCTTTTGGCCGACGCCGGTGACGACGTCGCCGCCAAGCTGCGTCAGTTCGAAGCAGAGCGGCGGCCTCGCGCCACCACCATCGAGGCCCTGAGCCACCGCAACGGTCGGCTCTATCACCTGATGCCGCCGTGGTCGTGGGCGCGCAACTGGGTGTTGCGTTCCCTGTCCGGGGCGTGGCTGATGGCGGGCTACGACAGCCTCTATGGCTGGCGGCCGCACTGAGGCGGCGGCGCAGCGCCGATCGCCACCTTGCTCGCACCTCGCCCGGCGGCGCACTTCCCTGCCGGCCAAATTCTGCTAGGTGTCCCGGCGTCCGGCACCGTTTTCCCCAGCATCGTCTCACCATCAAAATGCGCCACGGCTCCACTCGCGTGTTTCGGCGGCTCTACGCCTCACCCAGCCTGCTGCTCACGCTCACCTGCGTGTTCTGGGCCGGCAACACCATTGCCGGCCGCCTCGCCGTCGGCGAGGTCGCGCCGATGACGCTCACCTTGCTGCGCTGGGTGTTGGTGCTTGCCGTGCTGTGGCCCATCTATGGCCGACAGCTGCGCCAGCATTGGCCCCAGATCCGTCAGCGCCTGCCGCGGATCGTCGCCATGGCGGTGTTCGGATTCACCGGCTTCAATGCGCTCTACTACGTGGCCGCCCACTACACCAGCGCCATCAACATCGGCATTCTGCAAGGTTGCATGCCGATGTTCGTGTTCGCCGGCGCCTTTCTGGCGCACGGCACGCGTGCCAGCCTGGCGCAGGTGACCGGCGCCCTCATTACGATGCTCGGCGTCGTGGTGATCGCCACCCGTGGCGCGCCGCTGGCGGTGCTCGAGGTCGACCTCAATCTGGGCGACATCTTGATGCTGATCGCGTGCGTGCTCTATGCCGTCTTCACCGTGGCGCTGCGCGATCGTCCGCCGATGCCGGGTGCGGCCTTTTTCACGCTGTTGGCATTGATCGCCGCCATCACCTCGGTGCCGCTGGCGCTGCTCGAGGCCGGCGTGGCGGGGGCGATGGCCCCGACCCTGACGGGGCTCGGCATCATCGCTTATGTGGCGATCTTTCCCTCGTGCCTGGCCCAGATCTTCCTATTGCGCAGCGTCGACCTGATCGGACCGGGCCGGGCCGGCATCTTTATGAATTTGGTGCCGGTATTCTCCGCCGTCATGGCGGTGGGCCTGCTCAAGGAACCGTTTCAAAGCTTTCACGCCGTGGCGATGGTGCTGGTTGTCGGCGGCATCCTCTTGGCGCAGGCAACCCCGCGCGTCGACCGGCGCTCGGTGAGCTGAAAATTTCTCAAGCTGGCGGCAAAGCAATGTCGTTTGTGCCCTCGCGGCCGGCGCACTAACTCACCGCTGGGCGCTAAGCCCTGGGAGTTTGCCACCATGCCGCTTGTGCGCATCAGCTTGCCAAAGGGCCAATCGGTAAAATACCGGCGCGCCGTTTCTGCCGGCGTGCACCGGGCGCTGGTCGACACCTTCGGCGTGCCAGACCAGGATCTGTTTCAGATCATCAGCGAACACGATCCCGGCAGCGAGATCGTGCATGCCGCGAGCTATCTGGGCAACAGCTATAGCGATGCGCTGACCATCATCCAGCTCACCGTCAGCGATACCCGCAGCCTGGCCCAGAAGCAGCGGCTCTATCAGCGCATCGTCGAGCTGCTTGCCGCCGATCCGGGACTGCGGCCGGACGACGTCATCATCAACTTGGTCGAGGTCAAAAAGGAAAACTGGTCGTTCGGCAAGGGGGTGGCGCAGTACGCCTGAAACGCCGCGCAACCGTCGCGGCTAGTGCCGACGCAGTTTGCGCAGCGCCCGGCGGGCGCGCACGGTGGCGTTGGACAGGTGGGCGCGGATCAGAATGCTGGCAATGGTGGCGAGACCGACGAGGCAGCCGAGGCCGCTGATCCAGGTGACGTCGTCGGTGGTAAAATAGTCAACGATGCCGCAGGTGAAGAACAACAGCGCCGTCACCACGCTGCCCCACAGTCCGATCTCGATCTCGACGCGGGCGCGCTGCCGGTAGGTTGATAGCCCCGACCCTCGCTCGAACTGTCTGGCCATGGCTCGGTTGTGGCTGTTGGAGGTGGCTGCTGCTGGCGCCGGTCGCTGTCGCCGCGCTGCTGGCCGCCGGTTTTGGGACGGCTTGCGGGTGCCCGCGGCCGGGCGGCGTTTGAGCCGCGGTGGCCCCGTACGCCGCCCATCCCCTAGCACCGAGTGCGCCACCTCGGCAACGACTATCCGAGCCCGCCGGGCCGGACGTGCGCTGCCCAGTCCCAGGCCAGCCGCTTGACGTTCGGAAGAAAAAGTCGCCGGTGGCTGTGGGACCCGGTCAGGTCCGTTCAGGGGGCACCTCCGCTCTCCGATCGATAGCTTGGCGCCGCGATCCATAGCTTGGCGCCACCGGTGCCGACACCGGCGTATCCCTGAGCGACCCGATGGCAACAGCGCCTCGTCATCGCCGACAAGGTGGGATCGATCCGGCGGCCGATCTTCTGAATCAGCTCTTCCTCTGTCCCGATCGGCGCTGCCCAACTGAGGCGGTCGGTGCCGCCGGCTCAGTTTTGCCCAACTGATTGGGAACACTAGCGGCGGGTCGCAAGTTGCGATGGTTGTAGGCGTTCGGAGCCGCGATCGGTGGCGTACATTGAGTTCGATGGTAGGGCGTCGACTGCGGCCGTTCCGGGCCGAGGTCGGCGACGCCTCGGTGGCCTTTGCTATGGCTTTGCCGCCGCCCTCATCATGGCCGTGTTCTGGCCGCTGTTCGTGGTGTTTCTGAGCAACGCCCCGCGCCTCAAGTCACCCTGGCTCGAGCGCTCCGCCGACGCCGGCCTCGGGGTCGAAGATCCATGGATCGCCGCGCTGATCGATTTGGCGCTGATCGCCGCCTTTGGCCTGCAGCATTCGGTGATGGCGCGTCCAGCCGCAAAGCGGCGCTGGCATGCCCTGGTTCCCGAAGGTTGCGAGCGCAGCACCTACGTCCACGCCGCCAATGTCGTGCTGATCGCCCTGGTGGCGCTGTGGCAGCCGATACCAATCGACGTGTGGCGGCTCGACGCGCCGCTCCTGCGCGACGCCTGCTGGGCGGCGTTCGGGCTCGGCTGGAGCATTCTGTTGGCAGGGGCGCTGTCGTTCGGTCTCGGCGAACTCATTGGTGTCAGCCAGAGTGTTGATCGCTATCTCGGCCGCGCGCCGCGGGCCTTGGCGCTCAAAACCCGCGGCCTCTATCGCTGGCTGCGTCATCCCATGTACGTCGGCGTGTTGCTCGCGGTGTGGGCGACACCGACCATGACCGTCGGACATCTGCTGCTGGCGACCGGCTTCACGGTCTATGTTCTGATTGCCCGACGCTACGAGGAGCGCGACTTGCGCCGCACCTATGGCCGCGCCTACCGGGCCTGGACCGCATCGGCCGCGCCGGCACCTTAGAATGCGCCGGGGGCAGCGCCCGGTGCCCCCGCTATTTCTTGCGTCCGGAGCTTGTGCGCGCCGGCACCTTTTGGCCCTTGCGTCGCGCCTCGGACAAGCCGATCGCAATCGCCTGCTTGCGGCTCTTGACGGTCTTGCGGCTGCGGCCGCTCTTCAAGGTTCCACGCTTGCGGCGGCTCATGGCGCTCTTCACGGTCTTGCCCGCCTTCTTGGAGTAATGGCGCACCATCGATCGGCTCCTCGCACAGTTCACGCTGGCGAGAAACGCCGACGACAGATGATTGTTCCGACGACGCCCGCATGCGTTACCGAACGCCATTTCGCTCGCTGGCCGCCGGCCGCCGATGCCCTGCCCTAATGCCGAAGCTCGACCCGGAACCTTGCGCGGGTAATCGGCATTTGCCCCCGCAGACCTGTTGGCAGGAGACTTGCGATGACGCTTTCCACCCTGTTGCTGATTATTCTGATCTTGGCCCTGCTCGGCGCACTGCCGTCCTGGCCCTACAGCCGCGGCTGGGGCTATGGCCCATCGGGCATCCTCGGCCTGGTGCTGGTCGTGGTCTTGATCATGGCGCTGATGGGCCGCACGCCAGCCTAGCACCGGCCATCACCATCGGCGCTTCGTTGGCCACCGCGCCGGCACTCCTCGCGGTGTGGTGGCAGTTGCCGGCAATACCAAGCGCGTCACGGACGAGCCCACAGCTCCGGCTTGGAGAGTGGGCCATCTGCCTATAGTGTCGCGGCTCGACGAGGCGCGCCGATGGCGAGGGGCAGATGGGCTGGCGAGCAGTTCTGAGCTTTGTTGTCGGCGCGTTGGCGCTGGCGGTGCAGACGGCCGGATTCGCCGCCGCGGAGGAGCGGCCCTGTTCGAGTGCGCGCACCAAGATCGTCGGAGGCGAGAACGCCCGTTTGCCGGATTGGCCTGGCATCGCCACCTTGCGCGTGCACTCCCCGACCGGCCAGGTGTCGCGCTATTTCTGCGGTGCCGCGGCGATCAGCGAGCGCTGGCTGGTAACGGCGGCGCATTGCCTGCCCGATTATGTCGGGCAGCTGACCGGCGTCTTGCGTGACTCCAAGGGCGAAGACCATGAGGGTCGCCTCGAGGTGGTGTTGGGCGTGGGCGACCTCAGGTCGGCGGCATCCGAGCACGTCTACCCGGTCGAAGCGGTGGTGCTGCACGAAGACTATCGGGCGGCCGTCGACGCCGCCTTCAAGCTCGATGACAGCGAACAGGCACGCGCGCTCGCCAGCATTGCGCCAGGCCACGGCGACGACATTGCCCTCATCAAACTCGCCCGGCCCTGGCGCGGGCAAGTGAGCCGCCTCTCGCTGTCGGCGGCGACCGATCCCAACCCGGCGGCACCGACCCAGGTTCGCGTTGCCGGGTTCGGCTATACCAAGGCGCAGCGGTTGCAACGGTTCGCCCGCTCCGATGGCAGGGGTGAGCTCTACGCCGGATCGCCGATCCTGTTGGAGACGGCGGTCGAGACCATTGCCCAGCCACGCTGCAAGAGCCGATACGGCGATGCACTGATCGGGGCCGGACAGCTGTGTGCGGGTCTTGAGGATGGCGGCCGCGACAGCTGCCAGGGTGACAGCGGCGGACCGCTGATCATGACCGATGCCGATGGCTGCCCGTGGCAGGTGGGTATCGTCAGCTGGGGCGAGGGTTGCGCCGACACGCATGCTTACGGGGTCTATACGCGCATTTCCTACTACGCCGACTGGATCCAAAGCCATACCGGACCCCTGACCGGCGCGGCGCCGCCGCGGCCGGCGGCCGGCGGTGCCCTGAGCCCGACGCTGCTGGATGAGGGCTTGAAGCACCTCGACGGCCTGCTGGGGCCGGCCCAGGGCCACCTCACGATCGGCATTCGCGGCGGCAACCGCGTGCGGCTCGGCCAGCAGGTGATCTTCGAGGCCGTCAGCGAGATTGCCGGCCGGCTCATCATCCTCGACATCAATGCCAACCGCGAGGTGACGCTGATCTATCCCAATCGCTTTGTCGCCGCCGGCGCCGCCGGCCGCATCCGCGCCGGCCAGCCGGTGGCCGTGCCCGGGCCCGACTATCCGGGCTTCACGGCCTTTCAGGCCGTCGAGCCCGTCGGCAAGGGCGCGCTGTTGGCGGTGGTGGTGCCCGAGGATTTCGATATCGAGCGCTTCGCCGACAAGGCCATCGTCGACAGGGGTTTCCAGCCGGTCGACGATCCCCCGAGTTTTCTTATGCGCTTGATCCGGCAAATGGAGGTGGCGCTGTCGCAGCGGACGCGCGTCGGCGGCCGCAGCGAGGAACTGCAGCGCTGGGGCTACGCCACGGCCAATTACGAGATCACAAACTAACGATCACAAACGAACTAAGCCTGCCGCGGCGGCCGCTGCCGCTATAGGCCGCTGCCGACGCCGACGCCGAGGTTGGGCGGCAGGGTGCCAGCCGGCCGCGGCGTTGCGCCCTTGCCCGCTCCAGCGCTCGGGGCGGGTGCGGGTTTGGGCGTGAACTGGTAGGTGCCGGCGGTCAACGATGACACGTTCCAAGGGGTCTGCTGGCCACGGGTTTGCGCCGACACTTCCGCCGAAACCCGTCCCATGATCTCAGCAGCGCTGAGCCCCGGCGCCAGCAAGTGCTTGGCGAGCGCGCCGGTGAACGGGCTCAAGCTTCCGGTCTCGCCTTCGAGCGCGACATTGCCGGGGTCGGTGGCGTAGGCGATCAACAGCCCGGTCGGACCCTTGGCCACGCTCGCCTTTGGCGCCGACGCCTTCTCGAGGACGGCGACCGGCGCGAAGCCGCGCGCGATCGTCACGCTGCGGGTATTGCTGGCCAACCGCTCCGATGCCGCTGTCAGCTGCGGATCGTTGCGGCACGCGTCCATGAAGATGAACCCGACCCGCACCTGGCTGCGGATCGCATCGATGATGACATCGAGGGCGAGCGAGCGCGCCGTGGTGTTGACCTCTTCGACATTGAAGTCGACCGGCACGATATGGTTGATCGGATGCTGCTGCTCGATGCGATTGGTCTGAAATCCGTGGCCGGAGTAGAAAAAGAAGCCGACATCGGCACCCTTGAGCGCGGCGCGGAACCGTTGCGCCAGCCCGTCGAGATCGCGCTTGCTGGCGTTGGTGCCAAGGATCACCTCGTAGCCCAACTCCCGCAACACCTGCTCCATCTTGCGCGCATCGTTGAGCGGCTTATCCAACGGGCTGATGCTGGCGTAGGCGGCGTTGCCGATCACGAGCGCCACCCGCTTCTCGGGCGCCGCCTCGGCGGCAGGCGCCACCAGCGCGATCAGGAACTGCGCAACGAGCACAAGGAAACCGAGCCGCGGCATGGCGAAATCCTCCCCACAGGACGCAATCGACGCATCGCGACCGCAAGCATAGGCACGAAACGAGGGGCGCGGCTAGGCGTGTTTGGCGGCATGGGACTTCTTCGCGCGCGATGCCCCGGCGCGGGGCCGCCGCCTTGGCCAAGTTTGCCGGCCGCGCACGGCTTGGGAGGGCGGCGCAGCCCCCCAAGCGGGGGCCGGTCGATGCGGTGGTTGATCCGCAGCCGGTGTTTGGCGGCCCCGACGCCCGGCAGCCCTCACTCGGCCGCCAGCGGGCGCTCCTCGGTTGTCGCGGTGGCCGCCGGAATGTGCTCGCGCCGACCGGCGCCGAGCCGCACCCCGAGCCGCTCCATCATCAAGTAGATGGCGGGCGTGATGTAGAGGGTGAGCAATTGCGACACGGCCAGGCCGCCCACGACCGCCAACCCCAACGGCTGGCGCAGCTCGGCGCCGGCTCCCCAGCCGATGGCAATCGGCATGGTGCCGAACAACGCGGCCATGGTCGTCATCATGATCGGGCGGAAGCGCAACAGGCACGCCTCGCGGATGGCATCGGCGGGCGTGGCCCCCCGCGCGCGCGCCTCGATGGCGAAGTCGACCATCATGATGGCGTTCTTCTTGACGATGCCGACCAGCAGAATAATGCCGATCACGGCGATGATGGTGAGCTCGATGTCGAACAGCCAAAGGATCATCAGCGCACCGAGGCTCGCCGACGGCAGCCCGGACAGGATGGTAATCGGATGGATGAAGCTCTCGTACAGGATGCCGAGCACGATGTAGATGGTGAGGATGGCGGCGGCAATCAGCAGCGGCTGGTCGCGGAAGGAGCTTTCGAACACCTGCGCCGTGCCGGCGAACTGGCCGGTGATGGTCCCCGGCATCTTGACCTCGCGCTCGAGGTCGCGCATGTCCGCCACCGCCTGGCCGAGGGTGTAGCCGGGTGCCAGATTGAAGGTGATGGTGACCGCCGGCAGCTGGCTCTGGCGCGCCACCGACACCGGCCCCGGTCCCAGGCTGACGCTCGCCATGGTGTCGAGACGCACCTGCTGACCGGTATTCGAGCGGACGTAAATTTTCGACAGCACGCTGGGGTCGAGCGTGCGCGCCTTGTCGGTCTCCATGATCACCGAATAGTTGTTGGATGGGGTATAGACGGTGGCGATCTGGCGCGTGCCGAAGGCGGAATAGAGCGTCGAGCGGAAGGTGTCCATGGTAACGCCGTAGCGCGCCAGCTGATCGCGATCGACGTTGATCGAAAGTTGGCGGGCGCCGAGGGTCAGGTCGCTGGTAACATCGGTAAACCCTGGCGCCTGCTTGACGCGGTCGATCAGCCGCTGCGCATTGTCGTAGAGCTCGTTCTGATTGACGCTGGTCAGCGTGTATTGATAGAGCGCGGCGCCGCTGCGGCTGCCGATGCGTAGGTTCTGCAGCGGTACCGGGAACGCGCGGATGCCGGGGATCCCGGCCAAGCTGCGGCGCAGGCGATTTTGCACATCGCTGATGCTGCCCCGGTTCATGCGCTCGGGGCGGGGTTTCAGCTGCACGAAGATCGAGCCGCGGTTCAAGGTCGGGTTGAAGCTCGTCTGCTGCACGTTGGAATTGATGTAGATCACGTCCGGGTCGGCCCGGATCCGTTCCGAGACGAGGCGCTGGCGATCGAGCATGGCCTGGAAGGCGATGTCCGGCGCGGCCTCGGTGCGCACGATGATGATGCTGGTGTCTTCGGTCGGCAGGAAGCCCTTTTTGACGATGCCGAAGGCGTAGACGGTGGCCACCACGGTGGCGAGCACCAGCAGGATCATCAGAGCCGGCACCTTGAGCGAGGCATCGAGGGTAACGCGATAGCCGGTGGCCATGGCGTCGTAGCCGGCCTCGAACATACGCGACAGCAGGCCGGGCTTGGCCGCGGCACCGTGGTGGCTCCTGAGCAGGCGTGAGCACAGCATCGGCGTCAAGGTCAGGGACACCAAGCCCGACAGCAGAATGGCGATGCTGATCGTCATCGCGAATTCGAAGAAAAACCGGCCGACGATGCCGCCCATGAACAGGATCGGGATGAACACGGCGACCAGCGACAGCGTGATCGACAGTACGGTGAACCCGATCTCGTTGGCGCCCTTGATCGCCGCCTCGAACGGCTTCATGCCCTGTTCGACGTAGCGGACGATGTTTTCCAAAACCACGATGGCATCGTCGACGACGAAGCCCAGCGCCAGGGTCAGGGCGAGCAGGCTGACGTTGTCGAGCGAAAAGCCGAGCACGGCCATGCCGGCAAAGGTGCCGATGATCGACAGCGGCAGCGCCAGCGCCGGGATGAAGGTCGCGCGCCAGGTGCGCAGGAAGGCCAGGATCACCAGAATGACCAGGACCGCCGTCAGCATCAAGGTGATTTGCACATCGTGCACCGAGGCGCGGATCGATTCGGAGCGGTCGCTCAGCACCGAGAGCTTGATGGTCGGCGGCAGCTCACGCTCGAACTGCGGCAGGATCGAGTGGACCGCGTCGGTGACCTGCACGGTATTGGCGTCGGGCTGGCGCTGGACCGAGACGATGATCGAACGCATGGCGTTGAATTCGGCCCGCGCCTCCTCGACCTCGACCGAATCCTCGACCTTGGCAATGTCCTGCAGGCGTACCGGTGCGTCGTTGCGCCAGGCGACGATCATCGGCTTGAAGTAGGCAGCCTTCGGTTCGGCACCCTTCACGTCCAGGATATAGATCTGGTGCTGGGTGCGGATGCTGCCGATCGGGCCGATGTTGGCCTGCGCGGCGACCGCCTGGCGGATGTCCTCCACCGAGATGCCGCGTGAGGCCAGCGCATCGAGGTCGTACTTGATGCGCACGGCCTGCTTCTGCGCACCCTGGATGTTGACCTGCGCCACGCCCGGCAGCATCGACAGCCGCGGGCTCATCACCTTGTCGGCAAACTCGTTCATCTCCTGCGACAGCGCCGTCTCGGAGGTGAGCGCCAGAAAGATTACCGGCGAGTCCGCCGGGTTGACCTTGCGGTAGGCGGGCGGCGTCGGCAGGTCTTCCGGCAGCCGCGATGCGGCCACCGAGATCGCCGACTGGGTATCGAGCGCGGCGCCGTCGATATTGCGGTTGAGGTCGAACTCGAGCGTAACCTGGGTGTTGCCCTCGGTATTGAGCGACGTAATCGAGGTGACGCCGGCAATGGTCGAGAACTGGCGTTCAAGGGGAGCCGCGACCGAAACCGCCATGGTGTCGGGGCTGGCGCCGGGGTACTGCACCGAAACCGTGATGGTCGGCACGTCGATGCGGGGGATGGCCGCGATCGGCAGTTGCCGATAGCCAAAGAAGCCTCCCAGCAACAACGAGGCCATGAGCAGGGTGGTCATGACCGGGCGGCGGATGCACAGCTCCGATAGGCGCATGCGGGCTAAATCCTTGGGCCTTAACTCTTGCTGGGGACGTCAACCTCTGCCGTTGGCGCTGCGCTCCGGCGCGGCCGGTGGCGCGGCGGGGCTCGCTGGGTCCTGGCGCGGTTCCTCAATGGTGACGCGTACACCGGGCGCCAGACGGATCTGGCCATCGGTGACGACGCGCTCGCCGGGGGTGAGGCCGGCGCTCAGATACGCCACCTGGCCAACGATGCGCGCCACCGTCACCACCCGCGGTGCGACCTTGTTGTCCGCCCCGATCACCCAGGCGATCATGCCTTGCTGCGCCGGTAGCACGGCGCCCGCCGGCACCGACAGCATGCGCGCCCGCACCTCCACGGTGAGGGCGACCTCGACCGATTGGCCGGGCCACAGCACCTCTTCGCCATTGTCGGCAACCACCTTGGCCATCACGGTGCCGGTGGTGCGATCGACCTGATTGTCGACAAAGCCGATACGGGCGCGAACCACGGTGGCTTGCGGGCCATCGGCGACGATGACGTCGGCCGTGGCCTTGCTGGCGAGCGCGCGGCGCAAAGCGCCGAGCTCGGTTTGCGGCACGGCGAAGCCGACGTTGATGGGCTGCGTCTGATTGATGGTGACGAGCGCCTGGGCGTCGGCGCTGCGCACGGTGGCGCCCAGTTTGGCGGTGAGACTGCCGGTGCGGCCGGTGATCGGAGCGCGGATCGTCAGGTAGTCGAGCTGGGTGCGCTGCGAGTCGAGCAGCGCCTTGCCGGCGTTGATGCTGGCCTTCAGGCCCTCGACTGCAAACCGTGCCTGATCGAGGGAGGCCTCGCTCACGATCTTGCGGTCGATCAGGGCCTCGCGGCGCACCAGGGTGGCTTCGGCATCGCGCAGGCTCGCCTGGTCCCGGGCAATGGCGGCTTCCGCCTGCGCAATCAAGGCCTTGACGATGCGGTCATCGAGCCGAAACAGCACATCGCCGTCCTTGACCAGATCGCCCTCATTGAAGGCCACCTCCACGATCTGGCCATCGACGCGCGGTTTGACCGCGACGTTGGCGAGCGGCTCGACGGTGCCGGGCGCCCGCAGGATGACGGGCATCTCGCTTTCGGCGACGAGCGCCGCCGTCACCGGCGCGGCTGGTGCTGCCCGCGCCTTGCCGTCCTCGCGCTTGACGGCGGCTTTTGGCTGCGCGCCGATGCCGGCACTGAGCTCAGGCCAAAAAAAATAGGCGGCCGCCGCGGCGACCGCCGCGCTGAGACAGAGAAAACCTATGCGTTTGGCCTGCATGCGTACTCGCCGCCCCCCAAGGGCACCCGGGGTTCGACCGCCCTATGCGCCCTTTGAACACAAGTCTAGGGCCTCCGCGCCCTGAGCGCGAGGTCCTAATCGGAAAATGGGTCCCCAGCGCGAAAGGAGACGGTCGAGGCCGGCAATTTCCGTCTGTGCCGCCGGCGGGATGCGGCAAGTTGCGCGGTGCCCGCGATGCTGGCCCCGTCAGCTGCCGCGGCCGGCCCCTAGAGGCGATAGCGGATCTGGTCGCTCCAGAAGCGCTCGAGGCGGAGCAACGCTCGGTTGAGGCCGCGGAAATCGTCCGCCGTCACCTCACCCACGGCCTCAACGGAGCCGAGCTGGCGGGCATAGAGCCGCGCGATGACGTTGCGAGCCTCGGCGCCCTTGGGCGTCAAGCTCACCCGGACCGAGCGCCGATCGGTGTCCGACCGCTTGTAGTGAAGGTAGCCCATCTCCACCAGCTTTTTCAGATTGTAGGAGACGTTGGAGCCCAGATAGTAGCCGCGGCTCTTGAGCTCGCCGGCGGTGAGCTCGTGATCGCCCATATTGTAGAGCAGCAATGCCTGAACGCTGTTGATGTCGGCCCCGCCATGGCGGTCGAACTCGGCCTTGATGACCTCGAGCAGCAGCCGATTGAGCCGTTCGATCAGCCGTAGCGCGCGCAGATAGTCGCCGCCGAACGTATCATCCCTCATGTGCGCGCGCGGGCGCGCGGGCTCCAACGCAACACTCATACTCCAGCCCTCAACTTGGTCCGACGCATCCCGGTGTTGCTCCCGGGTTGGGCGCCAGGTTAGCGGGACGTCCCCTAATGCAAGCTTAAGGCAATAGGTTAATGGCGGCGGGGCCGCCTGCGACGGCGCTCGGCGCCGCCCGGGCTTTGAGCGGGGGCAATTGTCGCTTTAAGCCTTCAGCGCCTGCATTTCGGCCCGGCTCGCAAGCTCCAGATCGCCCTCGGCCGGCGTCGCAAAATAGGCCGCGACCATGGCCTCGGTGACCTCTTCCAGGCGCGCCGGTTGCCAGGCGGGCGCCTGGTCCTTGTCAATCAGCAGGGCGCGCACGCCCTCGCCAAGATCGGGGCCAGCCAGACAATGTTGCGCCATTCTATAGTCCTCGACCAGAACGCCGCGCAGATCCATATGCTGGGCCCGCTGTAGGTGGCGGTGCGTGATCTTGAGCGAGGTCGGCGAGCGACGCCGCAAGTCCTCGGCCACCGCCCGACCCCAGTCGCCGGCCTCGCGCTCGAGGCGGGCGATGATCTCCTCGACCGTGTCGGCGGCAAAGCAACGCGCCACGTCTGGTGCCTGCGCCGCCAAGGCGCCCGGGCCCGGCGGCTGGTGCCGGCTGTCGAGCACCGGATCGACCGGTTCGGCGTCGGCGATGGCGGCGCGAATGGCGGCAAATTCGCCCGCCGGGATGCAGTGGGTGACCAGCCCGAGGTGGTAGGCATCGGCGGCGCCGATGGCGCGCCCGGTCAGCGCCAGATACATGCCGATGTGGTTGGGCATGCGGGCAAAGGCGTGCGCCACGCCATCATCCGGGAACAGTCCGACGCCGGTCTCCGGCATGGCGAAGCGATAGTTTTCGCCGGCCACCCGATGGGTGCCATAGAGGCTGATCCCGACGCCGGAGCCCACCACCAGCCCATTGATCAGCGAGACGGTGGGCTTGGTGAAGCAGTCGAGGCGCCAATTGAGCGCGTATTCGGCGGCGAGCGAGGCCTTGGCCTCGGCCATGGCGCTGCCTCCCCAGCGCACCAATTCGCGCAGATCGCCGCCGGCGCAAAACACCTCGCCCGCCGCCGAGGCGACGATGACGGCGTAGAGGCCGGGGTCGCGAACCCAAGCCGGCAGCACCTCGGCGATGCGGGCGCGCATGGCGGTCGTCAACGCGTTCTTCTGGCGCGGCCGGTTGAGGATGATGAGGCCACACGCCCCCTCTCGGGAGATCAGCAGGTCGGGGCCGTTTGGCAAGGTTGTCGACATGGTGCGCGGGCTGGCGCCTCGTTGTTCAAGTCGGGGTCGGTCCACAGCTTGTTCCACCGGGCGCAAGCTCAATGACGAAATGTCCTCTCAGCCACAATTCGGGACTAGGTATGACCGATTGATGTCAGCATACTCTTCATTCGATTCGTTGGGGGTGTTTGGAGGCCTTGCATTGGGGCAGGGCGTCGGCGACAGGGGGGCAAGACGTGATGCGTGGCAAGTGTTTGCTGGCCGCAGGGTTGTGTCTGATGCTGGCGCCGGACGTGCTGGCACAGGGACCCGCGGCGGGCGATGGAGGCTGGACCACCCAGTCGAAGAGCGCCCCCAAGGCGGCGCCGGTGCCCGTGCCCGCGGCCGTGCCCGCAGCGGCAGGGCGGGAGACGCCCACCGCGCCGGCGGGGCAGGACCCCGGCTGGTCGGCGCAGGACATTCAGCTGGCCCAGGCGCGTTGCGCCGCGCTGCTCAAGGGCCTCGATGTGGTGGCGGTGCCGGAGCCTCCCCTGCGCGAGGGCAGCGACTGTGGGGCGCCGGCGCCGGTGCGCCTCATCAGCCTCGGCAAGGCGCCGCAGGTGGCGTTTTCGCCGCCGCCGACGCTGACCTGCGACATGGTTGCCGCCCTGCACAAGTGGCTTGAGCGCGATGTACAGCCGCTCGCCCGCAAGGTGCTGGCCGCGCCCGTGGTGCGCATCGAAACCATGAGCTCCTATTCCTGCCGCAATGCCTACGGCCGCGTGCACGGACGGCTCAGCGAGCATGCCCGGGCCAATGCGCTCGACATCGCCGCGTTCGTGACCGCCGGTGGTCAGGCGGCGCAGGTGATGGCCGATTGGGGGCCGACGCAGCGCGAAATCGCCGCCGCGGCCGCGGCGGCGCCCGAGAAGACGGCGACCGCGGCGGCTGCCGCGCCGCCAGCAGCGTCGACGGCAGCGTCGACGGGCCGGGTCGCCGACGGCGCGGCGCCAAATGCGTTGGCGGCCGCCCCGGCCGACCCTCTGGCCAAGGCCGCCGCGGCGGCGGTGGGCCGTTTTAGCATCACCCTTCCCGGGGTGATGGTGGACATCGGTGGCGGGGGATCCCAAACCGGGTCGGCGTTCGGGCCGGCGAGCCGCCTTGGCGGCCCCAAGCCCAAGACCGCGGCCGTCGCCGCGCCGACCAGCGATGCCCACGTCGACTTCCTGCGCGCCGTGCACGCGGCCGCCTGCAACGAGTTCGGCACCGTGCTCGGACCGGAGGCCAACCGCACCCACAAGAATCACTTTCACGTCGACATGGCCGAGCGCCCCCACGGGGCGATTTGCGAGTAGTCGCGGCTGGCGGCTGCCGCTAGACTTGGCTACCGCGGTGTAGGACGGTTGCGCCCGCAGCGGCCAAGGAGCCACCATGACCGACATGAACCCCCTCGGGCGGCGCGCCGGGCCAGCCGGGCAGCGCCAGCCCGCGCCCATCGAGGCCAAGGCGGGCGCCTTCCCCGCGCTACGCTTGCGTCGCAACCGCATGCGGGCGTGGTCGCGGCGGCTGGTTGCCGAGCATGTGCTGACCAGCGCCGACCTGATTTGGCCCATGTTCGTCGCCGAGGGCACCGCCACGCGTACCCCGGTGGCGTCCATGCCCGGCGTCGATCGTATCAGCGTCGATCTGGTGGTGGGCGCGGCCGAACAGGCGGTGGCGCTCGGCATCCCGGTCATCGCCCTCTTTCCGTTTACCGATCCCAAGTTGCGCACCGATGACGGCCGCGAGGCCTTCAACCGGGACAACCTGGTGTGCCGGGCGACCCGCGCCATCCGCAAGGCCAAGCTGGAGGTCGGGATCCTGCTCGACGTCGCGCTCGATCCTTATACCAGCCACGGCCACGATGGCTTGTTGCAGGGGGGCGAGATCGTCAACGACCCCACGCTTGAGGCGCTGGTGCGCCAGGCGCTGGTGCAGGCCGAGGCGGGTTGCGACATCATCGCGCCGTCCGACATGATGGATGGCCGCGTCGGCGCCATCCGCATGGCGCTCGAGGCTGCGGGCCACGGCAATGTCCAGATCATGGCCTACGCCGCCAAATACGCCTCCGCGTTCTATGGTCCATTCCGCGACGCGGTCGGCTCGTCGGCGACCTTGACCGGCGACAAGCGCACCTACCAGATGGATCCAGCCAATTCCGATGAAGCCCTGCGCGAAGTGGCGCTCGATATCGCCGAGGGCGCCGATATGGTGATGGTCAAGCCTGGCATGCCCTATCTCGACATCGTGCGCCGGGTGAAGGATGCCTTCGGTCTGCCGACCTTTGCCTATCAGGTCTCGGGCGAGTACGCGATGCTGAGCGCGGCGGCGCAAATGGGCTGGCTCGACGGCGACAAGGTGATGATGGAAAGCCTGATCGCCTTCAAACGCGCCGGTGCCGACGGCATCCTCACCTACTTCGCGCCGCGCGCGGCCAAACTCCTGCGCTAGGGGCTGCGACCGCCCGCCGGGCAGACCGTCGCCATCGTTGCATAGGCCAGGCGCTGCCGGTGTGGTGTCGCACTTGATTGCATGCTCGACCCTCACCTATCATCGCGCCATCGCCGTTGGGATCCCGGCGGCTGCCGGCGCGTTGCGCTGTGACAGACCGAAGGCTCCCGCGGCGACGTGGGATGTGATGGACGGCCTGCGCGAGCAGGTTGGGCGATGCCACCGCCAGGGACGTGGCTTCAGGCAGTACCGAGTGACGCGTACGCATGACCGAGCAGCAGAAGCATTTCCCTGAGTTCTACGTTACGGCGCCGCAGCCGTGCCCCTATCTGGCCGGACGCCTGGAACGCAAACTCTTTACCCATCTCACGCACGACAAACCGCCGGCGCTGGTCGACAACCTGCTCAAGGGCGGCTTTCGCCGCAGTCAGAACATCGCCTACATGCCCTATTGCGAGGGCTGCCAAGCCTGCATTTCGGTGCGCGTGTTGGTCGACGAGTTCAACCCCAGCCGCTCGATGCGCCGGGTCATCGACATGAACCGCGACCTCAGCGTGCGTCACCTGCAGGCAACGCCGACGTCGGAGCAATACGCGCTGTTTCGCGCCTACATCGACGCGCGGCACGCCGAAGGCGGCATGGCCGATATGACGGTGCTCGACTATGCGATGATGGTGGAGGACAGCATCATCGACACCTTTCTCACCGAGTATCGGCTGCCGGCCGCCGGCGGCCGGCGTGACAAGGCACCGCTGGTGGCCGCGGCGCTGTGCGACCGTCTCTCCGACGGCATTTCCATGGTCTACAGCTTCTATGACCCTGATGTCGGCCGGCGCGGCCTTGGCACGCACATGATCCTCGATCACATTGCCTACGCCCGGCGCTTGGGCGTGCCCTATCTATATTTGGGCTACTGGATCAACGGCTCGCCGAAGATGAGCTACAAGCGGCGCTTTCAGCCGCAGGAACAATTGACCGGCAACGGCTGGATTCGCAGCTAGCGCGAACGCAAGGCTGCGGCCCGCAACCTGCCGGCGCGAGCGCGGCGGTCGCGGCAAACGCGAGGCGAGATGGCCAATTCGATCGATATGGCGGCGCAGCTGGCAGGCCAATCCTTGCGCTTTGCCTGGTACTTCACGCTCAACCGTCTGCTCGACTGGCGCAGCCAGCAACTGGGCAAGGCCGCGCGCTACGCGCCGAGCCGTCCGGTGCCGACGCGGCAACAGCTGATGGCCGAACAGACCGAGTTGTTGCTCAGCGATGCGCTGGCGGTGCGTGACGGGCTCTATCCGCCCATGGACGACGACGCCACGCCGCCGTTGCGGCACCTCGAGCGGGTCGGGCGGATGTTCGCCGACCTGGCCGGCACACTCGACCGCCGGGCACACAACGAGGCGATGACGGCGCGATCGGAGCCAGGCGCCGACCAGCTGCCCGCCTACTATGCACAGGATTTTCATTTCCAGACCGGCGGCTACCTGAGCGAAACCTCGGCCAAGCTCTACGATGTCCAGGTAGAGACCTTGTTCATGGGTGCCGCCGGGCCGATGCGGCGGGCGGCATTGCGGCCGCTGGGTGCCTTTGTCAACGGCCAGGATCAGCGCCGCTTGCATTTGCTGGACGTCGGCTGCGGCACCGGGCGCTTCCTGCGCCAGGTGCGGCTCGCCTATCCGGCGATGGCGCTCAAGGGCCTCGATCTGTCGCCCGCCTATCTGGCCGAGGCGCGCCAGCACTTGGGTAACCTGCGCGCGATCCAATGGATCGAGGCCGCCGCCGAGCGCATGCCGCTGGCCGATGCCAGCGTCGACGTCGCCACCGCCATTTTCCTCTACCACGAATTGCCCTCGCAGGTGCGGCGGCAGGTCACCGCCGAGATTGCGCGCGTGTTGCGGCCGGGCGGGCTGTTTGTGTTTGTCGATAGCCTGCAGCTCGGGGACAGGCCGAGCTGGGATGGCCTGTTGGAGAGCTTTCCGCATCGCTTTCATGAGCCCTACTATCGGGGCTACATCAGCGATGACCTTGACACCATGTTTGCAAGAGCGGGCCTGGCGGCGCTCACCACCCGCACGCCGTTCCTGTCCAAGCTGATGGTTCGGCGCAAGTCGGAGATGGCGGCGCCCGCGCCGAGCGAGCCGTCCGCTGCGGCGACGTTGGCCTAGCACCGCGCCCCGTCACCGATGTGCCCGCGGCAGCGTCGACGCGACGGGGCTGGGCGGGCTAATGTTGCGGGGTCATGACCGCCGCGCGCCCGTCGTCCGCCGCCACACCCCCTGCCGTCTCCTGGCCGCGCTGCGGCGCCAGCGCCGCCATTTTCCGCGGCGGCGAGGTGCTGCTGGTGGAACGGGGCAAGGGGGCACTCAAGGGCCGCTGGAGCCTGCCGGGCGGGCACATCGAGCCCGGCGAGCGGGCCCGGTGCGCGGCCCGGCGGGAGCTTGCCGAGGAAACCGGCATCGAGGCCGATCTTGCCGGTCTCCTCGACATCCATGAAGTGCTGCTCAAATCCGAAACCGGTACCCTCATCGCGCACTATCTGATCGCCGTTTTCTTTGGCCGCTGGAGCGCCGGCGAGCCGGTTGCTGGCGGTGATGCCGCCGCCGCGCGCTTTGTTGCCATACCCGAGGTCGGCCGCTACCCCATGACCGACGGCGCCGCCGATCTCATTGCCCGCGCCTGGCAGCGCCTCGAGGGCAGGCCGTGACCGGGGTCGCGGGCGCCGCGTGGTCGCTGCGTGTTGCCGCAACGCCAGCGCTTGTCGCGCCCGACCCGGTAACGATTGGCAAAAAATTAGCGGCTTTATTTTTGCGCGTGACCGCGCCACGCTAACCGCCATGCGAACACGTGCCGCCGTCCTGGCTTTAGGCCTCCTCGCTTGCGTGTGGCTGAGCGCCGTCGCGCAGGCCCAGGCGCCGCCGCCGACGCTGGCCTCGCCGGAAAACCGCCCCTACGACGACAAGCTGTTGCGGCTCTCGGAAATCCTGGGCGCGGTCCATTATTTGCGTGAGCTGTGCGGCAGCAACGATGGCCAGCTTTGGCGCGACCGCATGAAGGACCTGATGAACGCCGAGGGGTCCTCGGCGCTGCGCCGGGCCAAGTTGACGCGCAGCTTCAACGACGGCTACCGCAGCTACAGCCGCACCTACTACAGCTGCACGGCCTCGGCGCAGACCGCGATCCAGCGCTTCCTGACGGAAGGTGCCGAGATCGCCGATGCCCTGGTCAAGACCGTGCCTTGAGCGCCACACCCTCGGCGCCACGATAATTAATCGTTAACTGTTGTAGCGGACACCCTGGCGCGCCGACCGTGTTAGGCACGGGGTGCGCGCGTCGGCTGTCGGGGGCCAGCCATGGGCGGCCGGACAACCAGCCGACGCGAGGGAAAAGGGGAGAGGATCGATGGACCTTGGGCCGGTGAAAACCGACGACGCGAGCGTCAAGGCGCTCAACTACATTCTAGAGGCATGGGAGGAAGGCACCGAAAGCGGCATCGCCCCCGAGTTGATGGCCTATGCCGCGCTCTATACCGCTTTGACCGATTTGGTGGCCTCGTTCGGCGAGGAATCGGTGGTGAGCCTGGTGGCGAGCCTCGGTCCGCGCGTCGAGAAGGGTGAGTTCACCATCTACCGCGCGCGGCATTGATCGATCGGCGGCGGCCGCGGCGGTCTACCAAAAGCGCAGGCGCTTGATCACCATCTCGCCGATCAGCACCCAGCCAAAGCCGACCATGACCAGGCCGGCGATGCGGTTGATCTGGCCGAGGCGCACGACGTCGAGGCGGTGTCTGATGGTGCTGATGAACTGCGACACCACGAACCAGTAGCTGAAGCTGCCGCCCATGATCGATGCCACCATGGTCAACGCGTCGATGTGCGATCCCACTTCGACGAACGAGCTGACGCCGCCAAAAATCGCGACCAGCCCGATCACGGCGCTGGGGTTGGTGACCGTCAGGAAGAAGGTTTGCGGGATCTCCCACACGTAGTCCCACAACGAGGCTTTGTCCGTGTGCGGTTCGGTGACGAAGGTCGGCTGCGTCAGGTAGAGCCGAATGCCCATGGCCAGCAGCGCCAGGCCACCGACGATCTGGATGGCGGTGCGGTAGTCGCGCAGCGCCCCGGAAATGGCATTGACGCCGAGGGCGGCGCCGAGCGCGATGAGCCCGTCGCCGGCCATGATGCCGAGGCCGGCGGCCATGCCGCCAAAAAAACCGCGCTCGACCGCGCGCTGAATGCCGAGCAGATTGACGGGTCCGAACGGCATCGCCAGCAGAATGCCCATGGCGATGCCGACCGGTATGATAAAGGGATTGGGAATGTAGCTCACGGCGGTCCTACACCGTCGCAACGGTACACTCGTTGCCGCAGGTGTTCGCACGCCCGCAAGCGAACAACATGGCCTGACAAAGGACCCCCCATGAGGCAGAAGCTGCGGCCCGGGCCGCAAACTGGTGCGCTGTCGTTATTCCTACTGATGGCCTTCATCCTTGTCCATTGCGTCGCCGGGGTTGGTGCGGCCTCGGCGCAAGCCACGCGCGCTGCCAAGGCCGAACCGGCAACGGCGCCGCACGTCGGCTACGGCAGCGCCGATCTGCCGGCCCCCGTGCAGGAGATGCGCGAGGCGATCTTGAGCGCGGTCAGGTCTGGCCGCATCGAGGACCTGCGCTACGCCTACGAGCTCAATGAACTGAAGCCCGAACTGGCGGCCGAGCCTGTAGCCGATCCGGTGGCGTTTTGGAAGCAGATCTCCAGCGACGGGCGCGGGCTCGAGGTGCTGGCGGCGCTGGGCCAAATCCTGGAGTCGGGCTGGGTGGCGCTGCCGACCGGACGCGATCTTGAGAACAACCGCATCTACGTGTGGCCGTATTTCGCGGAACTGCCGCTTGCCGACATCACGCCGCCGCAACAGGTCGAGTTGTTGCGACTGATCGGCACAGGCCAGGGTCGCGAACTGGCGGCCAAGGGCCGCTACTGCTACTGGCGCATCGCCATCGGCGCCGACGGCGTCTGGCACTCTTTTCTTAAAATGCCGTAACGGCTTGTGTTACGGAACTAACGTGCTGTTGCACCGTTCAAGGCGGGTAATTGGCTGAGGGATGGCGCTCGGGCGAGGGCGCGCAAAATCCACCCCGTGCAAGTAGCATCGACCAACCGAGGGATCGAGACCATGTGGCGCGTGGCAGTATTGGGTTTGGCACTGATCGGGCTGTCGACGGCGGCGGAGGCACAAAGTTGGGGCTCGCCCTATGGCCGCGACTATCCCCCTTACGGCCGCGACTATCCCCCCGACGGCCGCGTCTATCCCTATGACTATCGTCCGGCGTCGCGCCAGGATTTCTTCAACTGGTGGAACAACGACGACGATGACGACGACCGCCCGCGCTCGCGCGGCCCGGCCGAGCGCGGCCCCACCGAGCGCGGCCCGGCCGAGCTGTCCGGTGGTGCACGGCCGCAGATCGCGCCGCTGGCACCCGCCACCATCAAGTTTCGGTCGAGCTATCCGGTGGGCAGCGTCATCATCGATACCCGCGGCCGCCGGCTGTTCCTGGTGCAGTCCGAGACCTCGGCGCTGCTTTACCAGATCTCGGTGGGGCGCGAGGGGTTCGCCTGGACCGGCACCGAAAAGATCTCCCGCAAGGCGCAATGGCCCGACTGGTTTCCGCCCGAGGAGATGCGCGCGCGCGACGGGCGCCTGCCCGAAAAAATGACCGGCGGCATCAAGAACCCGCTCGGTGCCATGGCGCTCTATCTCGGCAACAGCCTCTATCGCATCCACGGCACCAACGACGCCAAGTCGATTGGCCGGGCGGCATCATCGGGCTGTTTTCGCATGCTCAACGGTCACATCATCGACCTGGCGAGCCGCGTCGAGGTCGGCACGCCGGTGACGGTCGTGCACCGCCTGCCACCGGAACTCGAGCGGACCGTGGCCGAGCAGGTCGGAGATCCCTCCCGGGCGCGCGCGGCGCGGTCGATCGAACGCTTTTGAGCCAGCGGCCTCGGGCCGCGCGGCCACCTGAGCCATGGGGGTGGACGCGGCCGACGCCGCCGCGCCGGCGCCCCCGCCGGCCGCGGCGCTGGCCACAACGCGCCCAGGCTTGCCTCGGGGCACGCCTGTCATTACCTCTTTGGGCAAAGATCGGGGTGCGCCGCGCTCGCGGCGGCGACAGCGCGTAGCGCACCTTGGCGCACCTTAAAGACCGACTGAAGACGAAGACGAGCGTCCATGACAGCTCACAACATTGCCCGCTTGCCCGACCGCGCCGTCGTGCGCGTTGCCGGCGAGGATGCCGGCAAGTTCTTGCAGGGGCTCATCACCAACGACATCGACCTGTTGGCCCGGCAGCCGGCGATACATACCGCGTTGCTGAGCCCGCAGGGCAAGATGCTGTTTGAATTCTTTGTCATCGCCGCGGCCAATGGCTTTCTGATCGAGACCGGGGCCGCGCACGCCGCCCCGCTCGTCAAGCGCCTCGGGCTCTATAAGCTGCGCGCCAAGGTCGAGGTGAGCGAGGCCGCCGACCTTGGCGTGCTGGCGCTGTGGGGCGCGGCGCCGCCGACAGCGCCGCCACCGGCGGGCGCGATCGTGTTCGCCGATCCGCGCTGGGCGCCATTGGGCGCGCGCATGATTGCCGAGCAGCAGGCCGCGGCGGACCTGCTGGCGGCGGACCCGACGGCGGCGACGGCGGCCGACTGGCATCGACATCGCATCGCCACCGGCGTGCCCGAGGCGGATCTCGACTATCGCCTGGGCGATAGCTTTCTGCACGAGGCCAACCTGGATCAGCTCAACGGCGTCTCCTTCAGCAAGGGCTGCTTCGTCGGCCAGGAAGTGGCAAGCCGCATGCAGCACCGCGGCACGGCGCGCAAGCGCGTGGTCATGGTCGAGAGCCGCCAACCGCTGCCGAGCAACGCTGCGATTACGGCCGGCGCGACCGAGATTGGCCGCATCGGCTCGGTAAGCGGCGGCCACGGCCTGGCGCTCGTCCGCCTCGACCGTGCCGCCGAGGCCCAGACCCAGGGCCGCCAACTGACCGCGGCGGGCATCGCCATCAGCATCTTGAAGCCGGCATGGGCGCAGTTCGATATGGCGGAGGCGACATGACGGCCCGCGAGCCGGTGCGCTGCACCTGGGTCGGGATCGCCGATCCTGAGTATGCGCGCTATCACGACCAGGAATGGGGCGTGCCCAAGAGCGACGACCGCGCGCTGTTTGAGAAGCTGGTGCTGGAGGGCTTCCAGTCCGGCCTGTCGTGGCTGACGATCCTCAAAAAACGCGACAACTTTCGCGCCGCCTTTGATGGCTTCGACCCGGCCCGCATCGCCCGCTACGGCAGCAAGGACGTCACCCGCCTGATGGCCGACGCCGGCATCGTCCGTAATCGGCTGAAGATCGAGGCCACCATCGACAACGCCCGCGCCATGCTGAAGCTCAATGAACGCGGCAGCCTGGCCGCGTTTTTGTGGGCGCTGGTCGACGGACGCCCGCAGATCAACAGCCATCGCTCCTCGGCTAGCGTGCCGGCGCAGACGCCGAGCTCGGTGGCGATCTCAAAGGCCCTCAAGGCACAGGGCTTTCGCTTCGTCGGTCCGACCACCGTTTATGCCTTCATGCAGGCGACCGGCATGGTCAATGATCATCTGGTGAGCTGCCACCGTTATGCCGCCTGCGCCAAGCTGCAGCACCGGTTCAAACCCCCGCAGGCGCGGTCAGCATGAGCGACAAGGACGGCACCGGCAGGGATGGTGCAGCGGAGGCGCCGCGCGCCTGGCAGCGCATGCTGTCCGGCCGCCGTCTTGATTTGCTCAATCCCGCCACCGCCGACATCGCCATTGAGGATATCGCCCACGGCCTGGCCCGCGTCGCCCGCTGGAACGGACAAACCTTGGGCGAGCACGCCTTCTCGGTGGCCCAGCACGCGCTGGTGGTTGAGGACATCGCCGCCAGCATGCACCCGGATCTGACGCGGCGTTGGCGGCTTGCCGCGCTGTTGCACGACGCCCCCGAATACGTGATCGGCGACCTGATCAGTCCGTTCAAGGCGGCACTCGGCTTCGACTACAAGGCGTTTGAGAACAAGCTGTTAGAGGCCATCCATCGCCGCTTCGGGCTGCCGCCCTGTCTGCCCGAGCGCATCGCCAACACCATCAAAGCCGCCGATCGTGTCGCCGCCTACTACGAGGCGACCGCGCTTGCCGGCTTCACCTTGGGGGAGGCAAACCGCTATTTCGGCGTGCCGCGCGGCGTGCCCGAGGATCTGCAGCGGCGGCTGGAAGGGCTCGAGGCCAAGCCGATCGCGCTGGCCCAGGCGGCGTTTCTGGCACGCTTTGAGGCGTTGGCATGAGGCGCACAGCCATAAAGGTGGGGGCATGAGCGACCAGGAAACCGACGGCTGCGACGCGACCGGCGCGGCGGCCAAGCGCGGCATGCTCCACGTTTGCCCGCTGAGCGCGGTGCCGAGCTTGGTGGCCAACGCCCGGGCCTCCCACCTCATCACCTTGCTGCAGAACGAAGTGCTGGTGGAGCGGCCCGCCGGCATCCTGCCCGAACGGCACTTGCGCATTCACATGCACGATATCGCCGAACCGCTGTTGGGCTTCGTGGCGCCCGACCAAAATCACATTGCCGCCATCATCGCCTTCGCGCACGCCTGGGCGGGACAAGGTCCGATGGTGGTGCATTGTTGGGCCGGCATCAGCCGTTCCACCGCCGCCGCCTATACCGCTTTGTGCAGCATCAATCCGGACGTGCCGGAAGATCTGATCGCAGAACGCCTGCGCCGTGCCTCCCCCACCGCCTATCCCAACCGGCTGATGATACGCCTTGCCGACCAGGCGCTGGGCAGAGGCGGGCGCATGGTGCGCGCCGTCGACGCCATCGGTCGCGGCGTCGTGGCCGCCGAGGCGCGGCCGTTTGCGATAGCTGCCGATCTCTCACAGCTCAGCTGATTTTTGCTACCGCCTTCAGGCAATGCGGAAAATTGCCACGATTGCCAACGCAATCTACGCCGTTCCGCTTGAGTTTGCCGCGAGGCACACGAATGACTTGGTCCCTGCGCCAATCCGAAAGCGCGTTCAGACCCACGAGCTATGCCGGCGTCACCGCCGACATCGGCGCGATTGCGGTCGCTTTGAGCGCAGTTGTTCTGGCGGTCAACGACGACGAGCCGGTGGTGGCGGTTCTGCCCGCCGACGGCGCGCCGGCTGGGCTCACTCTGCCCGGCGGCCGCTTTTGCGCCGGTGAGCACGACAGTCTGGACGTTGGCCTGCGCGTCGCGGTCGAGCGCCAGACCGGTCTCAACCTGCACCAGACCCGGCAGATTGCCGCCACCACCATGCGCGGCAACGGCGCCGGCCCGGACGCCGCCGTCGTGCTGGGCATCAGCTATTTGGCCCTGGTCGCACCGGGCCAGGTCAACCAGCGCGGCAGCCTCAACTGGCTCAGCTGGTATCAATTCTTTCCCTGGGAGGACTGGCGCCACGGCCGGCCGGCGATCCTGAAGCAGGACATCGAGCCGTCGCTGCGCGCCTGGGCCGCGGCCGAGCCCGCCTGTCAGAACGATCGCCTCGACCGGGGTCAGCGCGTGCGCTTGTGTTTTGGCTGCGACGGGGCCGCCTGGGATGAGGAGAAGGTGGTCGAGCGCTACCAACTCATGTGCGAGGCCGGCCTGGTGCGCGACCGCGATGCCGAGCCCGGCGAGGCGCGCGCGCCGGTGCGCGGCCTCTCCCCCTATGGCCGCGCCGATCTTGGCCAGTACGGGCCCGTGCTCGCCGGCGCCATCGCCGAATTGCGGCGCTTGATCAAGTACCGCCCGGTGGTGTTCGAGCTGATGGACGAGGTGTTCACCTTGTTTGAGCTGCAGAAGACCGTCGAGGCCATCCTCGGCCCGCACCTGCATAAACAGAATTTTCGCCGCCTGGTCGAGGGCGGCGGCCTGGTCGAGCCGACCGATCAATATCGCTTCCGCACCGGTGGTCGGCCGGCGCGGCTCTACCGCTTCCGGCCGGATGTGCTGCTCGAGCGCCTGGCGCCTGGCGTGCGCATCAAGCACGGCCGCGTCTAACGCGGCGATCGCGGGTGGCGGCGCCAGACCGCATAGCCTATAAGGAAGCGCCCAAGCCACCCTCGGTCCTGCATGGCATCGCAACCCAGCTGGGCGAGACCACCGCAGGTCGCCCTGATCATTCTCGCCTATTTTCTGATCCACGTCGGCGTGCGTGTGTGGGCAGGTCCCACGCTCGGGCTCGATGACGCCGAGCAGGCGCTGTTCGCCCAGCAATGGCTGCTCAACTATCGCTTGCGCGCGCCGCCGCTGTTCACCTGGGCCCTGGTCGGGGCCGGGTCGCTGGTCGGCATCAATGCCCTGGTGATTGCCGCGCTGCGCTACGCGCTCTTGGCGATGGTCGCCGCCTTCACCTATCTCACCGCCCGCGCCCTCATTCGCGATCCGCGCCTGGCCGCGCTCGCCACCTTCAGTTTCGCCGCCATCTACGTGTTCGGCTACTACAGCCACCACGATCTTACCCATACCACGGTGCTTGCCGCCTTCATCGCCGCCAGCTGGTATGCCTTCGTGCGGCTGGTCGAACTGCCGACGCTCGGCCGCTATCTGGCGCTCGGCGCCGCCTTTGGCTTCGGGCTGTTGGGCAAGTGGAATTTCCTCATTTTCGCCCTGGCGCTGCCGGCGGCCTGCCTCACCGAGCCGCAGTACCGGCGGTTGGTCATCAATTGGCGGATGCTGCCGGCCGTCGCCAGCATGGTTCTGATCGCGCTGCCGTCGGCGCTGTGGGCGGTCGATGTCGGACCGGCCACCGGCGATGGCATGGCAAGCTTGCTCGGCAAGCCGGCGGCGAGCCTGTTCGGCGGCCTGGTGGTGGGCACCGCCAACCTGGCGCTGGCGGTGTTTGCCTACCCGATGCCGTTGCTGGCGATTTTCCTCATGCTGTTTGGCGCCGCCGCCTGGCGCGGCTTCAGGCTTAAGGACGGGCCGCCCGAGCCGGTGGTCGGCGCGGGGCTGATCGGCAAGGTGATGGTGATCGCGCTGTTGTTGCACTGGCTGCTGGTGCCGTTCGCCGGCGCCACCATGTTTTCCGAACGCCTGCTGCAACCGGCACTGCAGATCCTGCCGATCTATCTGTTCATGCTGGTCGACCGCGTCGGCGCCGACGAGCGGCCGGTGCGCGGTTATGCGTTGGCGATGGCGGCGGTGGCCGTCATCGCCGTGGCGGCGCGCCTGGTCGTGCACATCGTGTGTCCCGGTGCCTGCCGCGCCCTCATTCCCTTTGAAGAGGTCGCGCAGAGCTTGCGCCGCGCCGGCTTTGCCGGCACCGGCACCATCCTGGTCGCCGAATTTCACCTCGGCGGCAACCTCAGGGTGCAGTTTCCCAAGGCCCGGGTGATCGACATCGGCTTTCCGCCGCGGGTATGGCCGGCCGCGCCCGGCCAGGGACAATGCCTGTTGGTGTGGCCAGCTCGCTCGTCGATCGCCAACGCCTTCGATGATTACCTTGTGCGGGAGCTGGCAGTGAGCGCCACCACGCCGCGGCGCGAGGGCAGCATCACCGTGGCGGTGCCGGCGACGCGCGCGCGCAGCTATCAAGTGTTTTATCGCCTGTACGCGGGGAGCCCGGGTGAATGTCGGTGAATGAGTGGCCAAGCGAGGACGCCGCGCTCGCCGCCGGGCGGGTGCCCGCGCATGCTCTGAGTATCGTCATCCCCGCTAAGGACGAGGAGGACTCGCTGCCCATCGTCGTCGCCCGCATCATCGCCGCGGCGGCGGCCGGCGGCCACACCTTGGCCGATATCGTGCTGATCGACGACGGCAGCGGCGATGGTAGCTGGGAGGTCATGTCGGAACTGGCGCGCGAGCACGATGTCATCCAGGCGATCCGGCTGCGGCGCAATTTCGGCAAGGCCACCGCGCTGATGGTCGGCATCGGCGCCTGCCGCGGCGACGTGATCATCACCATGGACGCCGATCTGCAGGACGATCCCGACGAGATCTCCCGCTTCATCGCCAAGCTCGATGCGGGCTACGATCTGGTTTCGGGCTGGAAGAAGAAACGCCACGATCCCTTGAACAAGACCTTGCCGTCGCGCTTCTTCAACAAGGTGACGGCGATCATCAGCGGCGTCGAGCTCAACGATTTCAACTGCGGCTTCAAGGCCTACCGGCGCCAGCTGTTCGATTCGATCGAGCTTTACGGCGAGCTGCACCGCTACGTGCCGGTGCTGGCCAACGCGCTCGGCTACCGCATCGCCGAGATCGAGGTCAAACACCACCCGCGCCGCTTCGGCACCTCCAAGTATGGGGTCGCGCGCTATCTGCGCGGTTTCCTCGATCTGTTGACGGTGGTGCTGATCACCCGCTTTGCCTACCGTCCGGGGCATTTGTTCGGCGGTATCGGCACCGTGTTGGCGCTGAGCGGCAGCGTCGCGCTCGCCTATTTGATCGGCCTCAAATTGGCGACCGGCGCCAGCATCGGCAGCCGGCCGCTGCTGTTGTTGGGGGTGATGGCGGTCATCGTCGGCATGCAGCTCGTCCTGTTCGGCCTGTTGGCGGAGCTCATCATTCATCGCACGCAGCGGCCGGTTGAGACGCGCAATCTGGTGGCGCAACAGCGCGGCCGGCCGCGGCCATGAGACCGGTCGGCTCCGCCATCGCTGCCGCCGGCTTGACCGGCCTGTGCTTGTGGCTATTGCTCACGCCCGAGGTCCTGGCCGGGCTGGCGCGGCTCGCCGGCGAGGCCAAGCCGGCGCCGCTGGCGGCCGCCTTCGCTGCCGCCGCGGCGGTGCAATGGTTGCGCGCCTGGCGCTTCCAAGTGATGACCACCGGCACCCTGGCGCCGCCGGCACCGGCGATGGTCCTGATCGCTCTCAAACTCAACTTCCTGAATTTCGTGTTGCCGTTCCGGCTGGGGGAATTGAGCTATCCCGCGCTGATGCGCCGCCAATACGGGCACGGCGTGCTGCGCTCGGCCGGCGTGCTGGTGCTGGCCCGCCTGTTCGATCTGGCGATCGTCGCCGCCATCTTGCTGGCGACGGCGGGGCTCTACGCGGAAACGGCCGCTGCCTGGCTCGGCTTCAGTCTCGGCGCCGCCGCCGCTGCCCTGGCGCCGCTCGGCCTCCTGCGGCTCGGGCAAAGCCTGAGTGAGCGCCTCTTCGCCCGCAGCCGGTGGGCCAAGCTTGCGCCCGGCGCCGCCGTTGCCGCCGCCCGCCAGGCGCCGGTGCTGCTGGCGCTGGGGTTTTCTATTTGGCTGACGTTCGCGCTCGTTGCCGTACTGGTGGCCCGCGCGGTGGCGGTGAGCATCGCCCCCAGCGCCGCCATCTTGGGGGCAGCGGCGGGCAATCTGGCGTTTGCTCTGCCGGTCAACGGGCTGGCCGGCATCGGTCCGGCGCAAGCCGCCTTTGTATTGGCCGCCAGCTGGGCCGGGGTGCCGCAAAATGACGCGGTGGTGAGCGCGCTGGCGCTGCACGCCGTGGTCTTGAGCAACGCCGTGATCTTGGGTGGGCTCGCGTTCGCCAGCAGCTGGCCGCGCCGCGCAAGACTGTCAGACGGCCCCCCTTTGCCCTAAAGTTAGGCCGCCAATTCGCACTCTTGGCTAGCCTAGTGTGGCTCAGCACCGCTCGCCACGCGCAAAAGTTTCTTTGCCAAAGCAAAGGCTTCCGCAGGCGGGGTGTTTACGCTAACTGTTGCCTTCGGGGGGCCGTGCCACCAGAAAGACGGGTGTGGGCCCACTTGGCGGAGACCCCGGCTTTTAAGCCGCGGGATCGCCGCTGCTTGCGCCGGGTCCATTCGTCAGCTCGCTCACATAAGGGCACGTATGTCCGTTCTGTTGCGTTTCAGCAGAGCCGTCGATTGGGTCAACGCGCAATTTGCGATCGTCGCCAATTGGCTCGTGCTGTGGGCCTGCCTGATCAGCGCCGGCAATGCGGCAAGCCGCTACCTGTTCAGCGAAAGCTCGAACGGCTGGCTCGAGATCCAATGGTACATGTTCGCCGGCATGGTGCTGCTGGGCGCGCCCTATACCTTGAAAATGAACGAGCACGTGCGCGTCGACCTGTTCTACGGCATGATGTCGGAGCGCGCACGGATCATCATCGACATCGTCGGCGGCCTGCTGTTCCTGCTGCCGATCTGCCTGATCCTCACCTATTACACCTGGCCCTGGTTCGTTGCCTCCTGGCTCGGCAATGAAGGCTCCTCCAATGCCGGCGGCCTGTTGCGCTGGCCGGTGAAATTGCTGCTGCCGGTGGGCTTCGCCTTGATGGCGCTACAGGGCGTGTCGGAGATCATCAAGCGCATCGCTGCCCTCGAGCACGTGATCGATGCCGAGTTCAAGTACGAGAAGCCGCTACAATGAGTTGGATCGCGCACAACATGGCGCCGTTGATGTTCGGCGGCATGGTCTTCTTTATGCTGATCGGCTACCCGGCGGCCTTCTCGCTGGCGGCGACGGGGTTGTTCTTCGGCTTTCTCGGCATCGAATTTGGTCTGATCCGACCCGACTTCCTCGGCAATCTGACCTACCAGCTGTTCGGCATCATCTCCAACGACCTGTTGCTGGCAATTCCGTTCTTCACCTTCATGGGGGCGATCCTCGAACGCTGCGGTTTGGCTGAGGATCTGCTCGATTCCATCGGCCAATTGTTCGGGCCGGTGCGCGGCGGCATGTCGTACGCGGTGATCTTTGTCGGGGCCATTCTCGGCGCCATCACCGGCACGGTTGCCGCCTCGGTGATCGCCATGGGCGTCATTTCCATGGTGCCGATGCTCAAGTACGGCTATTCCACGCGCCACACCATGGGCGTGATCGCCGCCTCGGGCACCATCACCCAGCTGATCCCGCCGTCGTTGGTGTTGGTGGTGTTGGCCGACGTGCTCGGACGCTCGGTCGGCGACATGTACGCCGGCGCCATCGGACCGAGCTTTATCCAGGTGGCCCTGTTCTGCGCCTGGGTGGCGATCCTGAGCGTCGTGCGCCCCGCCGACATGCCGGCCTTGCCGGTCGAGGCGCGGACCTTGCGCGGCTGGGGGCTGTGGATGAAATGCCTGCGCGGCATGATCCCGTCGCTCGGCCTGATTTTCCTGGTGCTCGGCACCATCTTCATGGGCCTGGCGACGCCGACCGAGGCCGGCGCCATGGGCGTGGTCGGCGCCATTGCGCTCGCCGCCTCGTACGGCACCTTGAGCTTCAAGTTCCTCTACGAAGGCATGGCCAGCACCATGCGCATCACGGCGATGGTGGTCTATATCCTGATCGGCGCGCGCGTGTTCAGCCTGGTGTTCCAGGGCGTCGGTGGCAAGGAATGGATCGAGGCGCTGTTGACCTCGTTGCCGGGCGGCCAGGTCGGCTTCCTGGTGTTCGTCAACGCCTTTATCTTTGTGGTCGCCTTCTTCCTCGATTTCTTCGAGATCGCCTTCATCATCATCCCGCTGCTGGCCCCAGTGGCCGACAAGCTCGGCATCGATTTGGTGTGGTTCGGCGTGTTGATCTGCGCCAACATCCAAACCAGCTTCATGCATCCCCCGTTCGGCTTCGCCCTGTTCTATCTGCGCGGCATCGCGCCGCCGTCCATCAAGACCGCCGACATCTATTGGGGCGCCATTCCCTGGCTGTTCCTGCAGCTGATCCTGGTGGTGATTTTGATCTTCTGGCCAGGGTCAGTGACCTATTGGATCGACAAGGGTACAGGCGTCGACCCGAGCAAGGTCGAAATCAACGTGCCGCTGCCGGCCCTGCCGCCAGCGCTCGATCCCTCGCAATTCAAGTAGCACCGCCAAGGCTAAGGCCGGCAATGGAAAAAGGCGGCCCGCCACTTTTGGCCGCGGCCGCATCATTGTTCAATCACGATTGCGGTATAGAAGGCGCTAGCTCGCTCGATCGGGCGTGTGGGATGTGCTGGGGACGTCGATGGTCAAGGTCATCGCCTTTTGGGGTATCATCTCCATTCTGTCCGCCATCATTGCCGGCATCGTCGCCGGGGTGAAGCGGCGCGATCATTCCTTCTGGGCGGCGTGGAGCTTCCTGTTTCCGCCGATGCTGCTGCTGTTGCTCTTGATGCGTCCCAACCGCGGCCCGCGGCAGCGGCGACCGGGGCTCGACGAGCTCGAGGCCGACGAGCGCGGCTTTCTCTAGCGGTCACCGGGCGCGGGTTTGGCGGTTGCCAGCCGTTCGGCGATCGCGGCTTGCGCCGCGGCCAGGCGCGCGACCGGCACGCGGAACGGTGAACAGGAAACGTAATCGAGCCGTACCTCATGGCAGAAGGCGACCGAGGCCGGATCGCCGCCGTGCTCGCCGCAGATTCCGACCTTGAGCCCGGCGCGGGCCGCGCGGCCGCGCTCGGTGCCGATCGCCACCAGCTCGCCGACGCCGTCGCGGTCGATTGACACAAACGGGTCGACCTCGAAGATCGCCCGCTCGGCATAATTGGCAAGGATCGGTGCGGCATCGTCGCGCGACAGCCCGAGGCAGGTCTGGGTCAGATCGTTGGTGCCGAACGAGAAGAATTCGGCGCCGGCTTCCCCGGCGGCGATCTCCGCCGCCCGCAGCGCCGCCCGCGGCAGCTCGATCATGGTGCCGATCTGAAACTCCAATTGCGCGCCGGTCTCCCGACGCACCGCGGCGGCGGTCTTGACGATGATGTCGCGCAACAGGTCGAACTCGGTGCGATAGGCGATGAGCGGGATCATCACCTCCGGCACCACCGGCTTGCCGGTCTTGCGGGCGGCGTTGATCGCGGCTTCGAAAATGGCGCGCGCCTGGGTCTCGGTGATCTCGGGATAGCGCACCGCCAGCCGGCAGCCGCGGAAGCCCAGCATGGGATTGAACTCGTGCAGCTCGGCAACGCGCGCGTTGAGCTTGTCGAGCGGCACGCCCAGCTCCTTGGCGACGGCCTCTGCCTCCTTGGCCTCGTGCGGCAGGAATTCGTGCAGCGGCGGATCCAACAGCCGGATGGTGACGGGCAGACCGGCCATGATCTCAAACAGCGCCTCGAAGTCGGCCCGCTGCACCGGCAGGATCTTGGCCAGCGCCCGCCGGCGGCCGGCGGTGTCGTCGGCACAAATCATCTCGCGCATGGCGAGGATGCGGCTTTCCTCGAAGAACATGTGCTCGGTGCGGCACAGCCCGATGCCCTCGGCGCCGAAGCTCAGCGCCTGCTTGGCATCGCGCGGAGTGTCGGCATTGGCGCGCACGCCGAGCGCGCGCGCCCGGTCGGCCCAGGCCATGATGCGGGCGAAGTCGCCGGACAGCTCCGGCTGCCGCATCTTTACGCGTCCGGCCAGCACCTCGCCCTTGCCGCCGTCGATGGTGATCACCTCACCCTTGCGCAAGGTCTTGCCGGCGGCGGTCAGCGTGCCCGCCTTGTAGTCGATACGCAGGCTGCCGGCGCCGCAAACGCAAGGCCGGCCCATGCCCCGCGCCACCACCGCGGCATGGCTGGTCATGCCGCCGCGCGTGGTCAGAATGCCCGCCGCCGCATGCATGCCGTGAATGTCCTCAGGACTGGTCTCGATCCTGACCAGGATCACCTCGCGGCCCTGGGCCTTGGCCGCCTCGGCCTCGTCGGCATCGAACACGATCTCCCCGGCGGCGGCCCCCGGCGAGGCCGGCAGCCCCTTGGCAATGATGGTCTTCTCGGCGCTGGCATCGATCGTCGGGTGCAGCAGCTGGTCAAGGGCATTGGCGTCGATGCGCATCACCGCCTCGTCCTCCTCGATCAGGCCTTCGGCGACCAGATCGGCGGCGATCTTGAGAGCGGCATTGACCGTGCGCTTGCCCGATCGCGTCTGCAGCATCCACAGCTTGCCCTCCTGCACCGTGAATTCCACGTCCTGCATGTCGCGATAGCGGCTTTCGAGCTTGTCGAACACGCCGGTCAGCTGCCGGAAGGTGTCCGGCATCAGGGCTTCGAGCGAGGGCAGCTGCTCACCGGCCTCCTGCCGCGCCGCCTCGGTCAGCGGCTGCGGCGTGCGGATGCCGGCGACCACGTCCTCGCCCTGGGCGTTGATCAGGAACTCGCCGTAGAGTTCGCGGGCGCCGGTCGAGGGATTGCGGGTGAAGGCAACGCCGGTGGCGGAGCTCTCGCCCAAGTTGCCGAACACCATCGCCTGCACATTGACGGCGGTGCCCCAGTTGTCGGGAATGCCGTGCAGGCGCCGGTAGGTCTTGGCGCGCGCGTTGTGCCAGGACTTGAACACCGCACCGATCGCGCCCCACAGCTGGGCCTCGGTGGACTGCGGGAATGGCTTGCCGGTCTCGCGTTCGACCGCCGCCTGATAGGCAGCGATCACCTGCAACCAGTCCGAGGCCTGAAGATCGGTATCGAGTGAGTAGCCGTTGAGGTTCTTGTGGTTGTCGAGAATGTCCTCGAACACGCCGTGATCGACGGCGAGCACGACGTTGGCATACATTTGGATGAAGCGGCGGTAGCTGTCGAAGGCGAAGCGCTCGCTGCCCGATCGCGCCGCCAGCCCGGCGACGGTGGCGTCGTTGAGGCCGAGATTGAGAATGGTATCCATCATGCCCGGCATCGAGGCGCGCGCGCCCGAGCGCACCGACACCAACAGCGGCGCCGCCGGGTCGCCGAAGCGGGCGCCAACCGCGGCGCCGACCTCGGCCAGGGTGGCGTTGACCTCATCCTTGAGCGCGGGCGGCAGCTGGTTGCCGTCGGCATAGTAGGCGTTGCAGACCTCGGTGGTGATGGTAAATCCCGGCGGCACCGGCAGACCGAGGCTGGCCATCTCGGCCAGGTTGGCGCCCTTGCCGCCGAGCAGCCCGGTCAGCTCGGCACTGCCGTCGGTGCGCTGCGGCCCGAACAGGTAGACCTGGCGCGGCGCGGCCGTGGCGCTCGAAATGCTTTTTGCCTTCATGGCGTGAACTCCATGTCAGGTTGGCGACCGGTACTGGCGGGGGAGGACGTCCACTTGGTCTTCGGCAACGCTTTGCAAGCACAAAAGTTCTTTGCCCGGGGCGGCGGTGCTTTGCCGCTGCCGGCGTGGCATACTTTGACGAACTGACTGCCTTTGCGCACTCTGGCCTCGCTCACTCGGTATTTACCCCAGCCTGTGAAAGGTGCACCGACCCATGTCGACGCAGCTCCGCCGCGTGCTGAAGACGCTTGACGCCAACCAAGATGCGGCGCTCGAGCGGCTGTTCGAGTTGATCCGCATTCCCAGTGTATCCACCGATCCCGCCTATAAGGCACATTGCCAGGCGGCGGCCCAATGGCTGTGCGACCAGCTCAATGGCATCGGCTTTAACGCCCGCGTGGTGCCGACCACCGGCCACCCCATGGTGGTGGCGCACGATGCGCCCGAGCCGCGCACGGCGCGTCCGCACGTCTTGTTCTATGGCCACTACGACGTGCAACCGCCCGAGCCGCTCGAGCTGTGGAAAACGCCACCGTTCGAACCGCGCCTGGCCCAGGACAAAGTCAACGGCAAAATCATCATGGGACGCGGCGCCGAAGACAACAAGGGTCAGCTGATGACCTTCCTGGAGGCGGTGCGGGCCTGGAAGGCGGTGGCGGGGCAGGCACCGTTGCCGATCAGCATCCTGTTTGAGGGCGAGGAGGAATGCGGTTCCGCGTCGCTGCCGGGCTTTCTCAAGAAGCACGGCAAGGAAGTGACCGCCGATCTGGCGCTGGTGTGTGACACCGGCCAGTGGGACAAGGCCACGCCCGCCATCTCCACGCAGCTGCGCGGCATTTGCGCCACCGAGATCGTGATCAGCGGACCCAGTCGCGACCTGCATTCGGGCAGCTTCGGTGGCGCCGCGCAAAATCCCATTCGGGTGTTGGCAAGCATCATCGGTGACATGCACGACGGCACCGGCAAGGTGCGCGTGCCGGGTTTTTATGACGGCCTCAAGAAGCCGTCGCCGCGCGTGCTGGCGCAGTGGCGGGGCTTGGGTTTCGATGCCGAGGAATTCCTGGGCGACGTTGGCCTGAGCGAGCCCGCCGGCGAGCGGCGCTATAGCGTGCTGGAGCAGATCTGGGCGCGGCCGACGCTCGAATTCAACGGCATCACCGGCGGCTACCAGGGGGTCGGCACCAAGACGGTCATTCCCGCCCGCGCCTCGGTGAAGATCACCTGCCGGCTGGTGCCGGGGCAGGATCCGCAACAGATCAAGCGCGGCATCGAGACCTTCGTGCGCGAGCGTCTGCCCAAGGATTGCCGGGCCGAGTTTCTGAGCGGGCAGGGCTCGCCCGCCATCGCCTTTAATGCCGAGGCGCCGTTCATCGCCCGCGCCGCCGAGGCCCTGAAAGAGGAATGGGGCCGGCCGGCGGCGCTGATCGGCATGGGCGGCTCAATCCCGATCGTCACCGCGTTCAAGGCCGAACTCGGCATGGATAGCCTGTTGGTAGGCTTCGGCCTCGACGACGACCGCATCCACTCGCCCAACGAGAAATATAATCTGTCCTCGTTCCGTAAGGGGGCGCGCAGCTGGGCGCGCATCCTCGACCGGCTGGCGGCGTAAACCGGCCGAGGTCCGTCGCGCGCTCAATGCGCGGGGGGCCGCATGCGCACACCGGGCGTTCTGGAGACGTTCCAGGCGCTTCGGCGGTAGGATCCGGTTCGCCAGTGGAGGTGCCGCCGATGACAACCGCTTGGGCGCCATGGCGCCGGGCCACAGCCGGGCGGCGGTTCAGCGCCGTCGTGGTCCTGGTGCTGGCGATGATCGTGCTGGCGGCCGGCGCCGCCCCACGCCTGGCTCAGGCCCAGGGTGTGGCCTACCGCGAGCGCCCCGCCGGCGATCAACGCGCCGATGGCGCCGCGCCCGGTCGCTTCGAGTACTACGTGCTGGCGCTGTCCTGGAGCCCGACCTACTGCGCCGACGTCGGCAACCGCCGCTTTGATGCCCAGTGCCAGCCCGGCCGCGGGCGGCGCTATGCCTTCGTGTTGCACGGCCTGTGGCCGCAGTACGAACGGGGCTGGCCGCAGTACTGCGCGAGCCCCGACCACGGCTATGTGCCCCGACCGGTGGCCAACCGCATGCGCGACATCATGCCGAGCGACAAGCTGATCTTCAACGAGTACCGCAAGCACGGCACCTGCAGCGGGCTCGGGGTCGATGGCTACTTCGAGCTGGCCCGCCGGCTCTACGACAAGGTCACAATCCCCAAGCGTTTTGTCGGCTTGAGCGATGACCGCCTGATGATCTCCCCGGCCGAGCTGGTCCGCGAATTCGTCGTGGCCAATCCGGGACTGCGCCCCGACATGATCGCGGTCGAATGCGGTGGCTCGGGTCATCGCCTGCGCGAGGTGCGCATCTGCTTTGATCGCGAGGGCGGCTTCCGGGCGTGCGGCGGCAACGAGAATCGGGCGCGGTTGTGCCCGTCAAACCTGATGTACGTGCCGCCGGTGCGCGCCGGCGCGGGCGAGCCCGAGCCGCCGTCCTCGGCGCGCGAAATCCTGCCCCTGCCCCGGGATGATCGGCGCTTTTGAGGGCTCGGCAAAAGGCTGGCCGGCGGCGGCGCTCGCCTGTGGAAAGCGCGGATAGCTTGGGGGTTTTGCGGGCCCGCGGCGGCGGCGGCGTTGCCCTCGTCCGCCATGGCAGATATCACGGCGCGATGGGCCCCCGCGCGCCTTGTGCGCGCGCCCCCCCGTGTGCGTGATGGGCTCAAAACTTGTTGGGATCGGCTTTTCGGGCTTTTGCGCCATGCAGCGGCGAGGCAGCGGCGGTCGAGGCGCGGTGATCGGACCGCGGTCGGCGGCGTTTGCCGGCCTCCTCATTGGCGCTGCGCTTTGGAACCCCGTCACCTGGCAGCTCGGCAGCCGCCTCATCAATGGCCCGGCGACCCCCAAGGCCCCGGCCGGCTGCACGGCGCTCTCCCTCCACCGGCCGAGCGGCCGCATCCTGGCTCAGCCCTGCGCCCAGCCGCACTGGCTCGAATCGGCGCTGCCGGCCACCCTGGCCTCGGCCACCCGCCCTTAACGTCGCGGGGCTTGGGGTTGGCCGGCCGCGGCAGCGGTGCGCGCCCCCAAAAAAACCATCGGGCCCGCGCACGGGCCCGATCGTACCTCGCGCCGCGGCGCCAGATCAGTAGGTAAACTTCAAGCTCGCAACGAACCGCTCGTCGCAGGCGAACAGCGAGCCCTTGCAGTGATCGGAGGGCCGGTCGACGTTGGTGTCCCAGTAGCGGAAATCGAGCGACCATTTCTCCAGGAAGCCCAGGGTCAGGCCGGCGTTCCAGTAGAGGTAATGGTCATTGTCGCCGGTGACGTTGTTGATGTAGCGCGCCTTGTCATTGTCGCTGCCGGTCGCGGCCTGGTAGCCGATCAGCGCGCTGACGCTGGGCGACCACTCGCGCCCCAACACGGAGAATTTCGGCAAGTTCTGGGTAAAGCTGCCCTCGACGGTCCACACGTTGCCGGTCTCGTACTGGTAGTCGGGCGAGAAGAACACCGTGGCTCCCAAGGTGCCATCCTTCCAGACCTCGGCGCTGGCGCCGACTTTGAGCTCAACGTAGTTGAACTCGGCCTTGGTTGGATCGCCGAGCGCCGACAACCCGACGTCGGCGCCATTGGGATAGCTGTAGTAGATCACGCCCAGATCCCAGGTGATGCGGCCGGTCACGGGCTTGATGCCGGCGTACCAATCCATCTCGATGTTGGCGACGGTGCCATGGTTGTCGGTTGCGCCCCAATCGAGGTTGGACGCCCACACCCCCGCGTAGAACATGCCGCAGGTGGCATCGAACCCCCCTTGCACGGCGGCGCCCTCGGAAGTCTGCGAAAAGCCACGGAACACGTATTCGGTCGCCAGCGCGATATTGGCGGAGAGCTTGCAGCGCTCCTGCGGCGGTGGCGGTGGCTGGTCCTTGATGCTGCCACGCGCCATGCCGTCCGCGTGGGCGGATCCAGCCAAAAGTGCAAGCGCGAGCGCGGTCACAGGTGGCGCTGCAAGTGCCGGAATTCTGACGGTCATGGTAGCTTCCCTAGCGATTCGTTGACGTGTCAATTTCGCGATTTTGCCGGCCAAGGCAACGGTATTTGCCCGTTTGGGCAGCGAACCCGCCAAGGCCGTGCACGCGCGCAACAGCCGGCGCCGGCGTGGTTTTTTTGACCCCCGCTTGCCTATTTTGCGGGCGTGGCGGGCGGGCGGCGCTGCCGTCCGATTGGGCAAGGCGGCCCCGCTGCAGGCAGGCGACGGCCCGGTTCTCGATTTTGGCCTGCGCCGCCGCTAGGCTAGGCCTCGTCCCTGGCGAACGGCGAGGCGCCGGCCCGGGGGCTGCGCAACCCGTTTCCGGGAGGATCGCCTTGCCCCAGCCTGCCCCGACCGTTCTCATCACCGGTGCGGCGCAGAGGATTGGCCGCGCGCTGGCCCGCGACTTTGCCGCTATGGGCTGGCGGGTGGCGATCCATTGCCATCGCTCGGTCAAGGACGCCGAGGCGCTTGCCCAGGAGCTCGGGCGCGCCGGGGCTCAAACGGCGGTGGTGACGGCGGACCTGGCGGTGGCGGGGGAGGTTGCCGCGCTGCTGCCGGCGACCTGCCGCGCGCTCGGTGCGCCGACCTGCCTTATCAACAATGCCGCCATGTTTGCCCCCGACACGGTCGCGACGCTCGAGCCCGGCCTGTGGGATCGCCAGCTCGCCGTCAACCTCAGGGCGCCGGTGTTCCTGGCGCAAGCCTTCGCCGCGCATCTGCCCGCCGGGGTTGCCGGCAACATCATCAACATCATCGATCAGGGCGTATTGAAGCCGACGCCGCAGTTTTTCTCCTATACCGCCGCCAAGGCCGGCCTGTGGGCGGTCACGCGCACCCTGGCGCAGGCGCTGGCGCCCACCATTCGCGTCAATGCCATCGGCCCGGGGCCGGTGCTCAAGAGCACCCATCAGACCGAGGCTGAGTTCCGCGCCGAATTCCAATCGACCCTGCTCGGCCGCAGCACCGAACCGGAGGAAATCGCGGCCGCCATCCGCTTTATTCTGGCGGCGCCGGCGCTCACCGGGCAGATGCTGGCCCTCGACGGCGGCCAGCACCTGGCCTGGCAAACACCCGACGTCGTCTCCGGGAGCGGCTGAGCGCCATGCCGAAGCCGAGCCCCCAGCCGCCAGTGGCGCCCCGGCCGGTGGACCCGCCGCCGCAATCCGGTCGCCGGCGCGTGTTGGTGCGCGATCTGGAGATCGTCGCCAGCATCGGCGTGTTTGAGCACGAGAAGCGCTACGAGCAGCGCATTCTGTTGACCTTGGAGCTCGCCGTGGTCGACGCCTACGACGGCCGTTCCGACCGGCTCGAGGATGTCCTCGACTATGCGACCCTGGTCGAGGGCATCGCCATGTTGGTGCAGAGCGAGCACGTCAACCTGATTGAGACCCTGGCCGAGCGCATCGCCGGCCACTGTCTTGCCGATCGGCGCGTCGCCAGCGTCCGCGTCCGGATCGAGAAGCCCGACGCCTTGCCGATGTGCCGCTCGGTCGGCGTCGAGATCGACCGCTGGCGCGATTGAGCCCGGCAGTCGCCGCTTGTTGCCGCCGCCAATCGCCCAATTTGCGCCCAAAAGTGTGGTGCACATTGAAGGGCTTGGGGGGATGCCTCGGATTTGAGCCGTTGAACTTGCGACGTGCGCGGAGGAAGGCGCAGGGGTCGCGGTAATGCGGCCAACGCGAGGGAGGACGACACCGAGCGTTAGACCTGGTCGGGGGAAGTGGGCCCGGACCGGATCAGAAGCGACGAGGGAGAGGAATGAGGCGATCGGGGAGCGTGGCACAAGCATCCAAAACCATGGGACGGACCAGGGGCACGGGCTCACCCATGGGCAAGGGGACCACGGATGGGAAGACCACCGGCAACACGAGCAACGGCAGGGGCCGAGCGACTCACCCGTTGGGCTGGGGCAGAGCCGCTAACCGGCCCTTAATGTTAGGGGCTTAACAACAGATTTTGAGATCCGCCTGCGTTGTCGAGCCGGACGCACAAGGATCAATTCAGGGTGGGTGTTCCATGCATCGCCGCGTCGGAGCGTATGTCCTTCTTGCCGTGCTTGCCAGTCCAAGTGCCCTCCTTGCCGCCGAGCTGCCGGCGATCAAAGCCAGCCGCAGTAATGCCGTTCCGGGGTGTGTGACCCCCGGCCGCCTGCTGGCCTACCTTGAGAGCCGCAACCCGAATTTGGACCCGCGCTTCCACGCCGTCGCCACCGAGTACATGCGGCTCGGGGAAACGCTCGGCGTACGCTGGGACTATGCCTTCTACCAGATGCTGTTGGAGACCGGGTCGTTGACCTTCCACGACGGCAGCCGGGCCGGCGACGTGCGGCCGATGCAGAACAATTTCGCCGGTCTCGGTGCCACCGGGCACGGCCAGCACGGCGAGAGCTTCAAGGATGTCGCCACCGGCGTGCGCGCGCATCTGGAGCACCTGTTGCTCTACGCCGGCGAGCGGATCGACAAGCCGGTGGCGGAGCGTACGCGCAACGTGCAGGAGTGGGGCGTGCTGACCGATTGGCAGCGCGGCTTTTCGCGGCCGATAACCTTTGCCGACATGGCGAACAAGTGGGCGCCTGGAACCCGCTCCTATCGCCGCATGATCGAGGGCATTGCCGAGCGCTTCCAGGAATTCTGTAGCCGCCCCGACCCGCGGCCGGAGTTGGTGAAGGAGGCCCGCGCGCCGAACGACGACGGCAAGGAGCGCGCCTCCGGTGCCGAATTGGCCGAGCGCGCGATCGTCGCGGGCAAGGCACAAAACGACGAACGGCGCTCCGCGCTTGGCGCCGAGCCGGTGGCAACGCCAGCGCGTTCGCTGTCGGCGCCGGCGTCCCCGGAGGTGGCGCCGGGGGGCCCCGCTCCCCTCGCCGTCGATGATGGCGCTGGCAGGCTCGAGCGCGGCGAGCCCAAGGCGATGAGCCCGAGCACGGTGAGCGGCGCCAAGCCGGCCGGCGTGGCCAAGCCCGAGAAGGCCGCCGCCGCAAGCAACCCGGACAAGACCTTCCAGACCGCCTCGATGGCCGGCGGCGGCGCCAAGCCGCTCGCCAATGGCGCCGCGCCACCCGCCCAGAAGTGCCGGGTGTGGACGGCAAGCTACGGCGGCCAGAAAGCAATGATCATCAAGTCGCTGGTCGACAAGGTGGTCAACTACACGGTGCTCGACGTCAATGAGGGCTCGGAAGCCCGCGAGGCCGAGGCGTTCATCGCCGCCTACGCCAAGAACGGCGCCATCGCCGGCCAATTCGCCAGTCAGGCGCAGGCGCTGGACAAGGCCTTCGAGCTCTGTCCGGAAGGCTAGCATCGCTCCCCCCGCGTGCCTGCCGAAGCGGGGCGCGATGGCGACGGTGGCCCCTTGGTCGAGGCGGGCGCGGCATGTGGTCGTTGGTGCCGCCTCGATGGGAAGCGGCTATAGGTCGGTCCGATGCGGGACGAGGTTAGACCGGCGAGATTGGGCCCTGGCGCTGGCGCCGCAGGCGGCGGTCCGGGTGCCACCGGAGGGGCCGGCGCCGGTTCAGGACGCAAAACCAACCCCAGCTAACGGACGGCGGCAGCGATGATGACACCCTTAGGTCGGCTCGGCGGCGTGGGCCTCTTGATAACGCTGCTGTGGGCGCTGCCCGCAGGGGCCGAAGAGGCCCAGTCGGCGCCGCCCCCCAACAACCCCAATTGCCGCAACAGCGGCAGCTTCGAGGCTTGGCTCGACGACTTCCGCCGCGAAGCCCGCGAGCAGGGGATCTCGCCGGCCACCCTGAGCGCGGCGCTCGGCGGCGTGACGCTCGATCAAGGCGTCATCCAGCGCGATCGCCGGCAGGGCTTCTTCGCCCAGACCTTCACCGCCTTTTCCGGCAAGCTGATCTCGCCAAATCGCATCCAAAACGGCATCGAGCGGCTGCGCCAGCACCGCGCCCTGTTGGCCAAGATCGAGCAGCAATTTGGCGTGCCCGGACCGGTGATCGTCGCCTTCTGGGGCTTGGAAAGCGATTTCGGCTCGATGCTGGGCAACCTGCCGGTGCTGCGCTCGCTTGCCACCTTGGCCTACGACTGCCGCCGGCCCGAGCTCTTTCGCCGTGAACTGATGGACGCGCTGCGCATCGTTGAACGTGGCGATTTGCGCCCGCAGGAGATGATCGGCTCGTGGGCCGGCGAGCTCGGCCAGACGCAATTTCTGCCGGCGCATTACATGCAGCACGCCGTCGACTACGATGGCGACGGCCGGCGCGACCTCATTCACAGCATACCCGACGTCTTGGCCTCGACCGCGAATTTCCTGCAATTCTTGGGCTGGCAGCGGGGCCAGCCGTGGCTCGAGGAGGTGCGCCTGACCCGCGAATTGCCGTGGCAGGAGGCCGATCTTGCCATCCAGCATCCGCTGGAGAAATGGGCGGCGTGGGGGGTCAAGGGCTTGGGCGGGCAACCGCTTGCCGCCGGTGCCCCCACCGCATCGTTGCTGCTGCCGATGGGGCGGCACGGGCCGGCGTTCCTCGCCTATCCCAATTTCCAGGTCTACCTCAAGTGGAACCAGTCGCTCAACTATTCGATCACGGCCGCGCATCTGGCGGGGCGCTTGGCCGGCGCACCGGCGTTCGATAAGGGTAACGGCACGGTGGCGGAGATGAGCGCGGCCCAGATCAAGGAGCTGCAGGCGCTGTTGGCCCGGCGCGGCTATTTCAGCGGCGAGGTCGACGGCAAGATCGGCGCCGCCACCCGCGCCAGCGTCAAGGCGGCGCAACTGAAACTGGGCTTGCCCGCCGATTCCTACCCGACCCCGGAATTGCTCGAGCGCATGCAGGCGCTGAGATAGCCGGTTGCTCGCGGCGGCGTCCGCCCCTGGACCTCGGCCGGCGGTCCGCCTAAGTCAATGGCTATGCCGCTCAAGCCCACCGCGTCAGGCCCTGCCCTGTCGGCCCCCGCGGCCGAGGCCGGGGCTGGCGGGCCCGCCGCCACGGCTCCGGCCAAGACCGGCGCGGGCGTGATCGCGGGCTATCTCAAGACCTTGCCGAGCGGGCCCGGCGTCTACCGCATGCTCGATGCCGCCGGCACCGTCATCTATGTCGGCAAGGCGCGCAATCTCAAGGCGCGGGTGACGAACTACGCGCGTGCCGGCAACCACCCGGCGCGGATCATGCGCCTGATCGCGGCTACCGCGGCGATGGAGTTCATCACCGTGCGCACCGAGGCCGAGGCGCTGTTGCTCGAGGCCAACCTCATCAAACGGTTTCGGCCGCGCTACAACGTGCTCCTGCGCGATGACAAGTCGTTTCCCTATATCCTGATCGCGACCGAGCATGCCGCCCCGCAGATCGTCAAGCATCGCGGTGCCCGCAATCGCAAGGGCGAGTACTTCGGCCCGTTTGCCTCCGCGGGTGCGGTCAATCGCACCATCAACATGCTGGAGCGGGCGTTTCTGTTGCGCTCGTGCTCGGATGCCGTGTTCGAGAGCCGCACGCGGCCGTGCCTGCTCTACCAGATCAAACGCTGCTCGGCGCCATGCACCGGCCTGATCGGGCTTGAGGACTATAACGGCCTGGTCGAGGAAGCGCGGCGTTTTCTGCGTGGCGAAAGCCAGAATGCGCGGCAAATGTATCAGCGTCTGATGGAGGAGGCCGCCGCTAACCTCGATTTCGAGCGCGCCGCCGTCTACCGCAATCGGCTGTGGGCGCTGGCGCACGTCACCGCCGAGCAATCGATCAACCTCGACGGCATCGAGGAAGCCGACGTGTTTGCCGCGCATCAGGCCGCAGGCCAGGTGTCAATTCAGGTGTTCTTCTTCCGCTCCGGCCAGAATTGGGGCAACCGCGCCTATTTTCCGCGTGCCGACCGTTCGTTCACGGTCGAAGAGGTGCTGGAGAGCTTCATCGCCCAGTTTTACGACGACAAGCCGGTGCCCTCCACCTTGCTGGTGTCGCACAAGTTGCCCAACGAGGCGGTGCTGGCCGAGGCGCTGTCGGTGAAGGCCGAGCACAAGGTCGAGGTGCACACCCCGCAACGCGGCAGCAAGGTCGATATCGTCGAGCACGCGCGCGAAAACGCCCGCGAGGCCTTGGCCCGCCGGCTGGCGGAGAGCTCATCGCAGCGCCAGCTGCTCGAGGGGCTCGGTGCTCGCCTCGGCCTTGCCCGGCCGCCGCGCCGGATCGAGGTGTTCGACAATAGCCACATCATGGGTGCCAATGCGGTCGGTGCCATGATCGTGGCCGGGGCGGACGGCTTTGTGAAAAACCAGTATCGCAAGTTCAACATCAAGTCGGCCGATCTCACCCCCGGCGACGACTATGCCATGATGCGCGAGGTGCTGAGCCGCCGGTGCAAGCGGCTGTTGCTGGACAGCGGTGCTGCGCCGGCCGCCGACCCACCCGCGCCGACCGCCGCCGACGCGGCCGCAATCGGCTCGCGCATCGAGGCGCCGCAGGCGCCGCCGATCGACCGCCGCGGCGGCAGCGCGCTTGCCTTCGGCGTGCTGCGCGCCGAGCAACCGGCGGCCGAGCCGCCGCTGGCGGAGATCGGCGTTGGCGAGGACGGTGCCGAGGCGGGTGTCGAGACCGGTACCGACACGGGCGCCGAGGCGGAGCTGCCCGCGCGTCCGGACCTGATGCTGATCGATGGTGGCCTCGGCCAGCTCGGCGTGGCGCGCGAGGTGCTCGCCAGCTACGCTCTCGATATCGCGGTGGTCGGCATCGCCAAGGGGCCTGACCGCGATGCCGGGCGTGAGCACTTTCACATTCCGGGCCGCGCGCGGCCGTTGCTGCTCGAGACCCGCGATCCGGTGCTCTACTTCGTGCAGCGCCTGCGCGATGAAGCGCACCGGTTTGCGATCGGCGCGCACCGCGCCAAGCGCAGCAAGGCCCTGGGAGTCAATCCGCTCGACGAGATTGCCGGCATCGGCCCAACACGCAAACGTGCATTGCTCCGGCATTTCGGTTCGGCCAAGGCTGTGTCGCGCGCGAGCCGCGAGGATCTCGAGGGAGTGGACGGGATCAGCGCCCAAATGGCGCAGAATATCTACGATTTCTTTCACGAGCGCCGCGACTGATAGGGCTCGCTTTAAGCGTTAACAGCGGGGCCGGCCGAGGCGTGATGGGAAGGCCCATTGACGCTCCAGGACCCAAGTGCTCTTGTCTGCCGAATGGAACGCGCGGTGACAACCCCTGGCCTAGGCAGTCTGCCCAACGTATTGACATATTTGCGTATTTTGGCAGTGCCGGCGGTCGTGCTTTGCCTGATGGCGTTCGATGGCAGCCGCGCGCGCTGGTGGGCGCTGACGGTCTATGTGGTGGCCTGTGTGACGGATTGGCTCGATGGCTTTCTGGCCCGGGTCTGGCAGCAGCAGTCGGCGCTGGGGCGCATGCTCGATCCGATCGCCGACAAGCTTCTGGTCGGCACCACCTTGTTGATATTGACCGCCGACCACACCATCAGTGGCGTACACGTGGTGGCGGCGGTCATCATCCTGTGCCGCGAAATCCTGGTGTCGGGATTGCGGGAATTCCTGGCCGAGCTCAACATGCGCGTGCATGTCACGCAGCTCGCCAAGTGGAAGACGACGGTGCAGATGATCGCGCTCGGCGTGCTGCTCGCCGGCCCCGCCGGTGACAAGGTGGTGCCCGGCATCACCTCGGCCGGACTGGCGATGCTGTGGGTGGCGGCGCTGCTGACCCTGTGGACCGGTTTTGATTATCTCAAGGCGGCCGTGCGCACGGCGATCGAGAACTAGGTGGGCTTGGCAACGCCGATGCGGGTAAAGCTCATGTACTTCGCCTGGGTGCGCGAGAAGATCGGCAGGGCCGAGGAAGAGCTCGAGCTGCCCGCCGGCATTGCCACCGTGGCCGAGCTGATCGACTGGCTGAAGCAGCAAGGCCCGCAATACGCCGAGGCCTTCCGCCGCGCCGAGGTGGTGCGGGCCGCCATCAATCAGACCCACGTTCAGCCCAGCGCCAGCATTGCTGGTGCCGCTGAAATCGCCTTCTTTCCGCCGGTGACGGGAGGCTGACCTGAGCGTGCGCATCGATACCGCCGATTTCGACGTCGGCGCCGAGATCGCCCGCCTGACCGGCGGCCGCACCGATGTCGGCGCCGTGGTCGCATTCACCGGCCTGATGCGCGCCGACAACGATGGCCGCGCCATCGCCGGCATGACGCTCGAGCACTATCCCGGCATGACGGAACGCGAGCTGGCGCGCGTCGAGGCGGAAGCGCACCGGCGCTGGCCGCTGGCGGCGAGCCTGATCGTGCATCGCGTCGGAACGCTGAAACCCGGCGACAACATCGTGCTGGTGGTGACCGCCTCGAAGCACCGGCAGGCGGCGTTCCAGGCGGCGGAATTCCTGATGGACTACCTCAAGACCAACGCGCCGTTCTGGAAAAAGGAGGTCGGTCGCGACGGCCATGCCGCCTGGGTCGATGCGCGCATCAGCGACGAGGCGGCGCTCGGCCGCTGGCAAATCCCCCCCGATCATCGCGGCTAAGTGCGCCTTGCTGCCCTCCCTAATGCCGGCGCCTCGGCTATAGTGTTGCCAGGCGTGGCCGGCTCCGGCACCGCCGCCAGCATCGGGAGGCACGAGCCATGTCGACCAACAACGCCCCGCGCAAACCCGAGAGCACGGTGGCAACGCGCATGTCCGGCATTCGCGAGGATTGGCTGGCGCTCAATCGCGAGGAGATCCTGGAACCCGAGCTGGCAATCGTCGATCCGCACCATCACCTGTGGGATTTTCCAAGCCACCGCTATCTGCTGGGCGAGCTGTTGGCCGACACCGGCAGCGGCCACCAGATCGACAGCACGGTGTTCATCGAATGCACCGCCTGTTACCGTAACGACGGCCCGCCGGCGCTCAAGACCTTGGGCGAGACCGAGTTCGTCAACGGCATCGCCGCCATGGCGGCCAGCGGCGGCTACGGGCCGACGCGGGTTGCCGCCGGCATCGTCGGCATGGTCGACCTGACGCTCGGTGCCGGCGCCGAAGCGGTGCTCCGCGCGCACATGGCCGCGGCCGGGCCGCGCTTCAAAGGCATCCGGCACGCCGCCGCCTGGGAGGACAAGGCGCCCGAGATCCACAACTCCCACACCAACCCGCCGCCGCATCTTTACCGTGATCATGCCCAGTTCCGCGAGGGCTTTGCCGCGCTCGGCCGATGCGGGCTCAGCTTTGATGCCTGGCTCTATCACCCGCAGATTTCCGACCTTACCCACCTGGCACGCGCCTTCCCCGAGCAGCCGATCGTCATCAACCACGCCGGCGGCCCGTTGGGCCTTGGCTGGTACGCCGACCGGCGCGCGGAGATCTTTGACGTCTGGCGGCGCGAGATCCGCGAGCTCGCCGGCTGCAGCAATGTCATGGTCAAGCTCGGCGGCCTTGGCATGCGCATCAATGGCTTCCGCTTCCACCACCGCGAGCGGCCGCCCAGTTCCCTAGAGCTGGCCGAGGCCTGGCGGCCGTATGTGGAGACCTGCATCGAGGCCTTCGGGCCGTCGCGGGCGATGTTTGAGAGCAACTTCCCGGTCGACAAGATCTCGGGCTCCTACGCCAGCTACTGGAACGCCTTCAAGCGGCTTTGCGCCGGCGCCTCGGTCGAGGAGAAGGCGGCGCTGTTTGGCGGCACCGCCAAGCGCTTCTATCGCTTGCCGTGACCGGGCCCCGGTTGGGCCTCACGCCAGGCGGGCGAGGATCTGCGCCTTGGCGGCGTCGGCGGCCGCCGACCAGGGCGCCAGCTTCGAGGCGATCAGATTGGCCTCGGATTTGAGGATCACGCCGTCGGCCAGCACCTTGAGGCCGTTGGCGCGCAAGGTGGCGCCGGTGGTGGTGATATCGACGATGATTTCCGCCAGATCGGCCGCCGGCGCACCCTCGGTGGCACCCAGGCTCGGCACGATCCGGTAGCCGGTCACGCCGCGCTGGGCAAAGAAGCGCCGTGTCAGGTTCATGTACTTGGTGGCTACCCTGAGCGGGCGTCCGTGCCGGCGCCGGTAGATCGCCGACATCTCCTCAAGATCGGCCATGCCCGCCACATCGATCCAGCACATCGGCACCGCCACCACCACGTCGGCGTGGCCGAAGCCGCAGCGCTTGAGGAAGCTGACGCGCTGATCGCAGTCGCGCATGCTCTCGCGCACCAGGTCCTCGCCGGTGATGCCGAGGTGGGCGGTGCCCACTTTCAGAAAGTGGGCGATCTCGGAGGAGGAGACGAAATTGACCTCCACCTCGGGCAGCTCGGCGATTTCGCCTTTGTAGCCGCGCGCCGCGCCCGACTTGGAGACGGTGAGGCCGGCGCGCGCCAAGGCGTCGGCGCACTGCTCCATCAGCCGTCCCTTCGAGGGCAGCGCCAACACGAGCTTCTGGCTCATGGCGCCGTCTCCTCGAGCACCGCCAGCAGGCGCTCGGTGTGAATTGAGGACCCGACCGCTGGCACCTCGACCGGGGCGCCCACATCCTTGAGCAAGCTGTCGTAGCGGCCGCCGCCGGCGAGCGGGCTTTGCCGGCCGAGCTGCGGCACCACGATCTCGAACACGAAGCCGGTGTAGTATTCGAGATTGCGCCCAAATTCGGCGGCGAACTCCGCCCGATCGGTGCTGACCCCGGCGGCGTCGAGGGCGTCGAGCCGCCGCTCGAAGGCCGCCAGCGCCTCGCTCAGATCGATCGAGCCCAGCAACTGCTTGAGCTGGCCGACCGCGGCCCGCGCCGGCGCCTTGACCGCGACGTAGCGCTCGATGGCATTGGCGGTGTCGGCGGTCAGCGGCGGCTCCAGCGCATCGGCGGCGGCGGCGAGCAGGCGTTCGGCAATCTCGGCCACGGTGCGGGTGCCGAACATCGGCACCCCCGACCGTTCCAGGTAATCCTCCACCTCGGCCAGCGCCGCCGCCGGGTCATCGGGATCGAGGCGGCCGATCAGCTCTCGCGCCACCGCCGGCGCCCTGAGCGCCTCGGGCGAGGTCAGCCGATTGAGCTCGGCGCGAAACGCCTCCGGGCGCCAGAACTGATGCTGCAGCCGGCGCCGCCAGCGCTCGGGCATGGCGAACGCGCCGAGCAGGGCCCGAAACAAGCCAAGGTCGCCGAAGCGGAGGTGAAAGGGGCCAATCCCCGCCTCGCGCACCGCCTCCAGGGTGAGGGCGAGGACGGCGGCGTCGGCCGTTTCGCGCGCGCTGTCGGCAAACGCCTCGATGCCCGCTTGCCTGAACTCGCGCGGGTGGGCGCTGGTATCGCCGCCCGGCTGGTAGCGAAATGCCGAGCCGTTGTAGCAGTAGCGTGCCGCCACCGCCCCGGCAGGATGGCGCGCCAGGTGCAATCGGCAGGTCGGCACCGTCAGGTCGGGACGCAGACAGAGCTCATCGCCGTCGGGGTCGGTGAAGACGTAGGTGCGCGCGCGCAATTGCTCGCCAACCACGTCGAGGAACATGTCGGCGGGCTGGATGATGGCCGGTGCCACGTGCTCGTAGCCGGCGCGCGTGAAGGTCGCAAGCAGGCGCTGCGCCTGGGCTTCGAGGGCCTCGAACCGGCGGGCGCTCTCGGCGGTCATGGCTGGCCGCGGCCGTCAGCCATGGCCGTCCTCGCGATAGCGGGCGAGCACGCCCTTGACGGCGGCAACCAGTTCGGCTTCGGGCACGGAGAACTGCGCCGGACGGCCCTCGCGCCATTCCTTGGCATCCTTGATGTTGGCGGCAGCCTTGGCGCCGGCGACCAGGTCCTTGATCTCGACCTCGCCCTTGGCGCGCTCATTGCTGCCCTGGATCACGACGCACGGGGCGCCGCGCTTGTCGGCGTATTTCATTTGCGCCTTCATGCCGGCGCTGCCGAGGTACATTTCGGCGCGAACCCCGGCCTGGCGCAGCGCCTGCGCCATGCCCTGGTAGCGGGCGATCTCGGCCTTATCCATCACCAACACCACCACCGGGCCGCTGGCGGCTGCCGCCCCGCCGCCGATGGCGGCGAGCGCCGTCTTGAGCCGCGACACGCCGATCGAAAAGCCGGTCGCCGGCACCGGGTTGCCGAGGAAGCGCTCGACCAGACCATCGTAGCGGCCGCCGCCGCCGACCGAGCCGAAGCGGACGTTGTGGCCGTCCTCGCCCTTGACCTCGAAGCTCAGTTCCGCCTCGAACACGGGTCCGGTGTAATATTCAAGCCCGCGCACCACCGAGGGGTCGATGCGGATGCGGTCCTCGGCAAAGCCGCTGGCGCGCACCAGCCGCCCGATCTCCTCGAGTTCGGCGAAGCCCGCTTCCAAGGTGGCATTGGGCTTGGAGAGCCGCAGCGCCGCGGCCCCGGTCGGTCGGTTGGGCTCCGGCATCACCATCCGCATCACGATGTCGGCCTGCTCCGGATCCAGTCCGGCCCCGGCCGTAAAGTCGCCGCTCGGGTCCCGGCGCCCGGGGCCCAGCAATTGCCGCACCGCGGCTTCACCCAAGCGGTCGAGCTTGTCGATGGCGCGCAGCACCGCCAGCCGCTGCTGGGCGTTGCCCTCGCCGCCAAGCGCGATCGATTCGAGCACGCCATCCAGCACCTTGCGGTCGTTGACCTTGATCACATAGTCGCCGCGCTTGATGCCGAGCGCCTCCAGGGTGTCGGCGGCCAGCATGCAGATTTCGGCATCGGCAGCGATGTTGTCGGTGCCCACGGTATCGGCGTCGAACTGCATGAATTGGCGGAAGCGTCCCGGCCCCGGCTTTTCGTTGCGCCACACCGGCCCCACCGCATAGCGGCGGAACGGTTTTGGCAGCTCATTGAAATTCTCCGCCACGTAGCGCGCCAGCGGTGCGGTGAGATCGTAGCGCAGGCTCATCCACTGCTCGTCCTCGTCCTGAAACGAGAACACCCCGGCGTTGGGGCGGTCCTCGTCGGGCAGGAACTTGCCGAGCGCGTCGGTGAATTCGAGGGCCGGGGTTTCCAAGGGCTCGAAGCCGTAGCGCTCATAGCAGGCACGGATCTGCGCCAGCATGCGGTCCATGGCGCGCACGTCTGCCGCCGAGGTGTCCTGGAAGCCCTTCGGCAGGCGCGCCTGCGGGCCGGCATTTTTGGTCGATTTGGCCATGACTTTGCGCTGGGTGAGGCCGTTCAAGGAATTGTCGCGGGCTTATAGCGGATGCTGGCGGAGCCGCAAAGGGACGCTAACCCGCTCGAGTTGCCGAGCGCACATGGCGGACGGGCCGCGGCGCGATTGAGCCGCGGGTGCGCGCCCCGGCTTGAGCGCTGGCAACCGCGGCGAGGCACAGAGCGGCAGTTACCCGCGCGCGCCGGCGCATTGCCTCGGGCTGGCGCGGGCGCAAAGGCCGGTTATAGTCTCCGCCTTCACCCATCATCCATGGAGCCTGCCATGCCGACCGTCGCGGATAAGCGCAAGGAGTTCCACCGTCTGCACCAGAGCGGCTGCTTCGTCATTCCCAATCCGTGGGACATCGGCACCGCCCGCTATCTTGAGAACGCGGGCTTCAAGGCGTTGGCCACCACCAGCGCCGGTTTTGCCTGGTCGCGCGGCTTCGGCGATGGGGCGGTGCCCCGCGACCTGATGCTGGCGCACATCGCCGAGATCTCCGCCGCCGTCGACGTGCCGGTCAACGCCGACTTCGAGGGTGGCTACGC
>DATFXD010000292.1:0-2786 GCA_035258605.1 Hyphomicrobiaceae bacterium
CGCTACCGCTTCGGCCTCGGCCTCCTGACGAACCTGTTGCTTGACCACCGCGCCGCACGGTGGCCGGTCCTGCGCTCACTTTTCGCGATGGCGTGGTTCCGTGACTGGCTCTATCACAGCGCGCGCCAAAGCACCGGCGAGGCAGCACGCCGCGTCGCCCGGCCGCGGCAAAAGATCGTCCTCATCGGCGATGCTTTGAAGCCCGGCAAGAGCAGGCCAGCGATTGCCAGCGCCTTCGAGGCGGCGCTACTGTCGTGAACCTCCAACAACGGACCTTCCGCCATGCGCCCCGCCTCGCCGATCATTGCCACCGCCACCCTCGCCTTCGCACTCTGCGCCAGCGGCGCGGTTCATCCCGCCTCGGCTCAGTTGGCTCAACGGGCCGATGCGGCGGCGTTCCTCGCCGGCCAGACCAAGGACTGCCCGGGCTGCAACCTTGCGGGCGTCAGTCTCAAGCGGCGAAACCTCGCCGGCGCCAATCTGGCCGGCGCTAATCTGGCTGGCGCGAGCTTCCATCGGGCGGTGCTGCGCGGCGCCAATCTCTCGGGTGCCGATCTCACGGGCGCCAACCTGAATAAGACCGATCTCATCCAGGCCGACCTGTCGAGCGCGAAGCTCGCCAACGCCATGCTGTTCGAGGCCGACGCAAGCCGCGCCAATTTTTCCCGCGCCAATCTCACCGAGGCGTTGATGGGGAGCATCCGCCTCCTCAATGGGAGGCTCGATCGCGCCATCTTGACCGAAGCCGATCTTGAGGCAGCGCTGCTCAACGAAGCGAACTTTTCCAATGCTACGCTCAACGGCGCCAACCTGCATCAGGGCCGCATGCTGCGCGTCAACATGAGCGGCGCAGCGGCGAACGGCACGGAGTTCACCCAGGCCAACCTGCGCGACGCCAATCTCTCCGGCGCCCAGTTCGGCGAATCGGTCTTCTATCTCGCCGATCTGAGCGGCGCCAATCTCTCCGGCGCCGACCTCAACCACGCGGTGTTGCGTTCGGCCAATCTCGGCAATATCAACCGGACCGGCACGGTCTTCACCGGCGCGATGATGCCGGACAACACGATCCATCCGTGACCCGACTGTGCAGGACGGCTGAGCGCAGACCTGTGCCAAGCAGGACGTGCCCCCTACCCTGCCACACCTGCGGGAGAGCCCGTCGCCTGCCGCCGCGGCCCTTACCTCCCGCGCTTGCGGCGAGGAATGAAGTTGGCACAACCGCCAAGCGGTCAGGTGGATATGGCGCAAAAACCACGCCCGCCGTCAAATCTCGAACCCGCCTGGCATCGATGCTTGAAAAGCACATCGCAATGGCGGACAAGTTGCCAGCAGATCGTGACAACGCGGTATTTGCTGGAGCCCCGTCCCATGCGCTGGATGCTTGCAGTTGCAGTGGTTCTGACATCGTTTGCCGCCCATGCGGGGGGCCTCGGCGCCGGCCACGGCGTGACCGGAAACGACACCGGCGGCATCATTCAGTGGACGCCGGACATCGATCCGATCTACCGTGATATCGCGGCTGCCCATTGCGCCCGCTGGAACCGATTCGCCGGCATCACCAGCGTGCATCGCGCATACGGCGAGTACATCGGCTTTCAGTGCATCTACGATCGCCGGTTTGACCCCCGCAAATCCGGGCTTCCCTGGATCTATTAGAGCGCGTTCTAATGAATTTCACCGCATGGCGGCATGGCCGGGCTTGTCCCGGCATGCCTCCAATCCGTGGTTCAACATCATATCAGCGAGTGTAGGGCGGTGGTCACGCCGCTTCGCTTTGCGCACCCTGCGAGGCTGCACGCGCGGTTTCACCGCAACGGGGGCGACGGCGCGGTGATCGGGGCGCAGTTGCGACGGCCGGACGCGACGCAATCGTCCAAGCGATGGGTCTGAAGGAGCAGATCGCCCAACCACAGGGCGCTGCCCAGCACGAACAAGATAAACCCGGCGATCAGTAAGTTGGCCAGCCTACGTTCCCCGGTCGTTTCGTGCCTGCCACCATGCTTCGATGCCGGACCGCCTGACAGGCGATCGGTTGACGGCCGGTCGCTTGAAGTTTGCTCGATTGGGTTCGTTGCCCGGCTCACTTTCCCATTGATTCCTTTACTGCCCCGACGAGCTGCTTCAGGGTAAACGGCTTTGCCAGGAAATTATACTGGTATTTCTCGCCTTCCTGGAGGCTCTTCTCGAAGGCCCCTTCGGCATAACCTGACACGAAGATAATTTTGACGCTGGCATCGCGACTGCGCAGCTTGGTCAGCAAGGTTGGTCCGTCCATCTCGGGCATCACCACGTCCGAGACCACGAGATCGATCTTGCCGAAGTAGCTGTCGAACGCCTCGATCGCCTCAAAGCCGTTCGCAGCCTGGAGCACGGTATAGCCCCGCGAGGTCAGGCCGCGCGCGTTAAGGCTGCGCAAACCCTCTTCGTCTTCGACCAGCAGGATTGTGCCCTGCCCGGTGTCGTCCGCGGGCTTCGTGGTCGCCTGGCCGGCGCGGGGGGAAGGGCCCTGCGGCGAGGCGGCCGGCACGATCTCCTGAGCGCCGGTCGAAGGATCGGCTGTCGGAACATGGCGAGGCAGAAAGAGACGGAAGGTCGTGCCTTGCCCGACGGTCGATTCCGGATAGATGAAGCCGCCGGTCTGCTTAATGATGCCGTAGACGGTGGAGAGGCCAAGTCCGGTGCCCTTGCCGACTTCCTTGGTGGAGAAGAATGGCTCAAAGATGTGACCGATGATGTCGGGCGGAATACCGGTACCGGAGTCGCTGACTTCAACCAGAACATATTCG